>JBILLO010000126.1:0-4370 GCA_044376035.1 Sphingorhabdus sp. | reverse complement strand
AAACCAGTTATCAGATCGCGCGGTCGCCCGCTTCGCCGACGGATTCAATGTCTTCGCCCACGCCCTTGACGGTGTTGCAGGCCGCTGCCAGCAATGCGGCTGAGAGCAAGATGATCGTTGCAATTTTGCGCATGATATTCTCCAAGATCTTGGCCCAAAAATAAGGCCTAGCTGGCTAACCTGCCGATCACGCGAAGGTTCCGTTTTTTTGGCGCGCGGTCACTGGCTCGCACTCTTGGCGGTGTTGCATGAACAATATCGGATAATCAGAAGCTCAAGCGCGCCGTCACCCTGAAATCACGACCAGTCAAAGGCACAAAATCCTTGGTAAAGGACGCGGCACGACGGGCGGTAACGTCGAAGATATTGTTCGCCGACGCAATCAGCGCAATGTTGCGTCCCCGCCCGAATGGCCGCCATGTTGCCGAAGCATTGACTAAAGTGAAACCGTCCGTTGGCGTTTCAAATGCTGCGGTCTTGGTCTGTGCATCGCTCCATTCGACCTCACCACGCAGGTCAAGGCTTGCATTGGTCAACTCAACGCCGCCCAGCAAACGCAAGGGCGGGATACGCGGGGCATTGCCGCCACCGGACGAGATTTTGGCGCGTGTATAATCCGCAACGCCATCAACCGACAGATTTGAACTGCCAAAGCTGGCGAGGCGCTTGGACGCCTGAAATTCTACACCCCAAACCTTGGCGTCATTCTGAAAATATTGGAACACTGGCAAATCGTCTTCGATGTCGCTGGTGTCGGCCTCATAAATGAAATTGTCGAAGCGGTTGGTGTACAGCGTCCCGCTGAACGCGGTCCCGGGCGTGTCGTACCGCGCATAGAGCTCGCCATTCCAAGCGCGCTCGCTCTTTAGATCAGTGTCGCCTATTTCGAAGGCCTGCGTTGCGATATGCGGTCCGTTAGAGAATAATTCCTCCACCGCTGGCGCACGGCCAGTCCGCGAAATATTCGCGCCGATCTTCAAATCACCAATATGGTAGCCAAGGCCAAATGCGGCGGAGACATTGTTGAACGACCGCGTTAAGCCTAAGGTGTCGGCGCGCAGTTCGGCGGCGTCGAACCGCACAGCAACTTCGGCGTCCAGATTGCCTTTGGTATATTCCTGCAAGGTGAACAGGCCATATTGGCGCGTTTTGTTGGGCGGGACGAAGGCTTCTGCACCAAGCGCTTCAAAATCGCGGGTTTGATATTGGACGCCACTTGCCCCGCGCCAGCCGTTGCGGTCATTTTGGATTAGCTCGGCCCGGGCCTCGATACCCTGGCTGTTAAAGACGGTGCCGACTTCGGCACCTTCAAATTCGGTATGGGTATAATCGGCATAACCCCCGCGCAGGCGTAGTTTTTCTAATAAGCCCTCGCCTAAATTAAGCTCGCCGCGAAAGTCGAGGCGATATTGTCGCAAGCCGATAGTGACTGGTGCTTCCTCTGCGGTTTCTGCGGCGGCATGGGCATGCGATGCGCCGGGGCGGGCAGGGATGCCGTAATTGGTGTCATATATGCTATAAGACACGCCAAGATTGCCATTATCGTCGATAAACGCGATGCCACCGCCAGCGGTCCAACTTTTCACTGCGCTATTGGGAATGCGTCCGCGCTGATCCGCCAGCTCGCGTGCTTCGGCGGCTTCTTCCAGATTGCCTTCGCTGGTTTCCTCTGCCGCAAAGTCCAGCACCTCAGCGCGTAAATTAGGGGACAAGACATAGCCGCCGGTACGCAGATCATCGCTGTTGCGGTAACTGCCGTCGAGATGGACAATGACCCGGTCGGTGATCGGCATATCAATCGACGCGCCGCCGGACCAGTCGCGCGCGGCGCTGCCATATCCGGCCAATGCATCGATGTGAATGTCTTCGTCGGGGATGGAACGCGGAATTCGCTTGTCGAGCGCGTTGACCGCACCGCCCACGGCCTGACCGCCGAACAACAGGACGGCGGGACCGCGCAACACTTCAATCCGTTCGACCGTCAAGGTGTCGATAGTAACCGCATGGTCCGCCGATGTG
This sequence comes from Sphingorhabdus sp., assembly GCA_044376035.1. GTDB lineage: Bacteria > Pseudomonadota > Alphaproteobacteria > Sphingomonadales > Sphingomonadaceae > Sphingorhabdus_B. The sequence goes on along the minus strand of JBILLO010000126.1, from coordinate 2,351 downwards.
TTGGACGCGTCGATATTGCCGATACCGTCCGTTAAAACAGCAACGCGGTTGCCTTGATAACCGCGCAGCACGGGCCGCGATGCGCCTGGGGAGAAGCTCGTCGCCGAAACGCCGGGCAGGCTGGTTAACATATCACCCAATTGCGCGCGCGTTTTTTCGGCGAGCACCTCGCCCGAGATCGTAGATGTGCCGGAAAGAATGTCGAGGCGTTCAACAAATGGCGCGGTGACGATGATGTCGTCGGACCCGTGAAAGTCGTCGGACTGAATATTGGCTTCTGCCGAAGCTGTTTCACTCTGCTGCGCATAAACGGGCGCTGCCAAAGCTAGCGATAATGCTGAAAAGCTTGCGGATATCGTAAGAAGCGCGGCGGTTTTCATAAGAGAACGTCGTCCATAAGAGCGAGGGTTAGAACCACATGTTACGCGTAATGATATAATATAACAACACATGAAATGCATTTTGCGACAATATCCGCATTTGGCCTGCATATTGTCGCGCCAGCGCTCAGACCGTCTTGCGATTGGTCCTGAACGCGCCTAGCTGTCTGGGATATGAACACGCTTGGCTCAACACTTGATTTGATTGGCAACACCCCGCTTGTCCGCCTGAAAGGGCCAAGCGCGGAAGCCGGATGCGATATTTTTGGCAAATGCGAATATGTGAATCCCGGTGCATCGGTAAAGGATCGCGCCGCGCTTTACATCGTCCGCGATGCCGAACGGCAGGGGCTATTGAAGCCCGGCGGGACAATCGTCGAGGGCACGGCTGGTAACACGGGCATTGGCCTTGCTTTGGTGTGCAATGCGCTTGGGTATAAGACGATCATCGTCATGCCCGAAACGCAGAGTCAGGAAAAAAAGGACACGCTGCGCGCTTTGGGTGCAGAGCTCGTGCTTGTGCCAGCGGCCCCTTATGCGAACCCGGGGCATTTCGTGCACACATCACGCCGGCTGGCGGAGGAGACCGAAAACGCGGTTTGGGCAAACCAGTTCGACAATATCGCCAACCGCCGCGCGCATATTGAAACCACGGCCGAAGAAATCTGGACGCAGATGGATGGCAAGATTGACGGCTTCATCTGCGCTGCTGGCACGGGCGGGACGATTGCTGGCGTCGGGCTTGGGCTAAAGGCAAAGGATGAGGGCGTCACCATCGCTCTGGCCGATCCGCATGGTGCGGCGCTTTATAATTATTATGCACATGGCGAATTAAGTGCCGAAGGCAGCTCGGTCGCTGAAGGCATTGGGCAGGGGCGCATCACCGCCAATCTCGACGGCGCGCCCATTGATACGCAATTCCGCATTTCCGATGAAGAGGGCCTTGTCTGGGTCCGGCGGCTTTTGGCGGAGGAGGGGCTTTGCCTTGGGCTATCTTCGGGGATCAACGTGGCAGGTGCCATCGCGCTGGCAAAGCATTTGGGTCCGGGTAAGCGTATCGTGACGATATTATGTGATACCGGCTTCCGATATTTGTCCACCATTTATAACCCGGCGTGGATGCGCAGCAAAAACCTTCCCGTGATGCCTTGGCAGCAAGACAGCTAAAAGCCATATTAAGGTTTAAGGAGGACGCACATGGTCGAACAAAAGCAATCCGCAATTCAGCGTATTCAGGTAGGGCTGGTCGGGCTCGTCGTCGTGCTCTTGTTCGTGACATTGGCCAATATGGTCCTTGACCGGGTGAGCGACGGGCCACAAACAGGCGGCGTACCTGAAGCTGCGCCCCTGACAACGGACAAGGACGCAACGCCGGATGAACCGCTGGCGGAGCTGGGCGTTACACCGGTGGCTAAGGAGACGGACGCCGAAAGAGCCGCCAAGGATGCAGCGCAAACGCGGCGTTCATCCGCGCCCGCACAATAATATTTGTTTTGTGATTGATAGATTGGCCCAGCTCGGCGGCAGAAAGTGGCTGCTTATCGCTGTTTTAGCGGCATGTGCGTTTTTGCTTTTGCTCGCTGGCTTTGCCACTATGCGTCCAGCGGACAGCCGGCCAAAGCCGTCATTAGGACTTATGACTTCGCTGCCGCTGGTATGGAGCGAGGGGGGTATTGAGGCGGATTTGGCCAAGGACGCCACCGCGCATCCCGCCTTTACCCGTCTGAGCGCGCATTTTAACATCACGCCCATCGACGATGTGGCGGCTTGGGTGCCAAAGCCTAACCACATGCTTCTGCTTGCGCAGCCGCGCGCCTTTGCGCCACGCGAACTGGTCTGGATCGACAACTGGGTCCGGCAAGGTGGCCTTGTGTTGATACTTGCGGACCCCGCTTTACAATGGGGAAGCCTTTACCCGTTGGGCGATAAACGACGTCCGTTGTTTACGTCGATGCTGTCGCCCTTGCTGGC
>JBILLO010000125.1:0-4383 GCA_044376035.1 Sphingorhabdus sp. | reverse complement strand
ACAGCAGGCTGGCAAAATCGATTTCGGTTTCGGACATTACGAACAGTTCCAGATGGTATCGGGCGTTGTGCCGCCGCTCATGAACCGAGTTGGCGGGTGTTTCAACCCTCTACCAATAACGTGACGGGGGTAAATCCGGTCACCCGAGCGTCTGCAACCACAGGCTGCCAAGCGGTGATCGCACGATTGGCGATGATGAGCCAAATATGCTGATCTGGTGCCGCATATGCGACGTCGGTTGGGGACGGCGCGGCCACACCATTGGGGTGCGAATGGAAAAATCCCAACACAGGAATTCCGCCGCTTCGCACGTCCTTACCTGCTGAGATCAATGCGGCCGGGTCGATTTCAAAATGCCTTGCAGGATCAGCAGCGACATTCCGCGCGAGCTCCACTGCGACGACACGATCTCCCTCCCCCCGCAATAATCCGCAGCACTCATGGTCGCCGGCAGTTTCAGCCCAGTCCAGAAGTTGTCGCCAGTCGCTGCTTGATAAATGCAAAGCCATCACCCATGTCTATGCGATGCTTGGGGAAATTACCACATTTACAGGTGTTTTGGGTGCGGGGCGGCTGGATAGCGCGCTTACCGCCGCATTGCCGCAATTTTCGCGCGCGCGTATTCAGGCTTTGATTGCGGATGCCGCTTTGCGCATCAATGGCCAGGTTTTTGCCGACGCCGGCAGCAAAAAAATGTCGGGACAAGCATTTGAGCTTAACGTCCCTGCCCCAGTGCCCGACAAAGCAGTGGCGCAGAACATCGCGCTCGATGTGGTTTTTGAAGATGAACATTTGATCATCATCAATAAGCCCGCCGGGTTGGTCGTGCATCCTGCGGCGGGTCATAGCGATGGAACCCTTGTCAACGCGTTGCTCCACCATTGCCACGGCAAGCTATCGGGCATTGGCGGGGTGCAGCGCCCCGGGATAGTCCATCGCATTGACAAGGACACGTCCGGGCTATTGGTCGTCGCCAAAAGCGATGCGGCGCATGAGGGCCTCGCAAAACTCTTCGCCGCGCATGATATAGAACGCAAATATATTGCCATCGTAAACGGCATTCCCGCGCTACCATCTGGTACGGTCCGCACACAGATTGGCCGGTCCACCACAAACCGAAAGAAAATGGCGGTGCTGCCCGAATCTAAGGGTCGCCATGCCGTCACGCATTACCGGGTGGTTGCGGCCTTTGCCAAAACGGCGGTGGTCGAATGCACGCTGGAGACAGGGCGCACGCATCAGGTCCGCGTGCATATGGCCCATATCGGCCATCCGCTCATTGGCGATGGCGTCTATTCTAATCGACAAAACCATTATAAAATCGGTCCAAATCAAGCCAAATTCGACCGGCAGGCATTGCATGCGGCCTCTTTGGGGTTTATTCATCCCATCACCGGCGGAACTTTACGGTTTGAATGCGGTATACCAGAAGACATGCAGCTTCTGTTAAGCCTGTTGCAGTCATAAAGTTTTGAAGGGAACGCTTTACCAGCGGGTGCTTGATGAGGCCCAAAGGAAGGCACAATGAAAGAGGAAAGCATGTCTGTTAAAAAGAATGTTCCGGCTACGATACCCGCCCTTGGGGGGGACGCGAGCCTTAATCGTTACCTAAGCGAGATTCGGAAGTTTCCGATACTCAAGCCCGAGCAAGAATATATGCTCGCCAAGCGCTTGCAAGAACATGGCGACACCAAAGCCGCTGAACAGCTGGTCACGTCGCATCTTCGCCTCGTATCGAAAATCGCCATGGGCTATCGCGGCTATGGCCTGCCGGTATCCGAGCTGATTTCCGAAGGGAATATCGGATTGATGCAGGGCGTAAAGAAATTTGATCCCGACCGTGGCTTCCGCCTCGCGACCTACGCGATGTGGTGGATCCGCGCCTCGATGCAGGAGTTTATCCTGCGCAGCTGGAGCTTGGTGAAAATCGGCACCACCGCCGCGCAGAAGAAGCTTTTCTTCAACCTGCGCCGGATGAAAAATAATCTTCAGGCTTTTGAAGATGGCGACCTGAACCAGGAAGCATTGCGCAAAATCGCGACTGACTTGGGCGTTTCTGAAGAAGAAGTGAACAACATGAACCGCCGCATGGCGATGGGCGGTGATACATCGCTCAACGTGCCCATGCGCGAAGATGGCGACGGCCAATGGCAAGACTGGTTGGTCGATGACACGCCTTTGCAGGATGAACGCGTGGCCGACGCACAAGAAGGTGACATGCGCCATGCCTTATTGTCCGAAGCGATGGGCAGCCTGAATGAGCGCGAGAAGCACATCCTGACACAACGCCGCCTGATCGAAGAGCCGCAAACTCTCGAAGAACTCAGCCAGACCTATAGCGTTAGCCGAGAACGTGTACGCCAGATCGAAGTGCGCGCTTTTGAAAAACTGCAAAAGGCGATGTTGCGCATTGCTGGCGAAAAACGGCTACTGCTCGCGTTTTAACTATCTGTAAAAATAGGTGACGGGCGGAAAACACTGCGCTAGTTTTTGCAAATGACAAAAACCAAGCGCTCGTTTTCCGCCCGTGTCCTTCGTTCCAGCTTTAAGGGCGCACTGTACTTCATTGGCGGCACCGTCGCGCTTACCGCCGTCTATGCCGTGGTCCCTGTCCCGACGACATTGACGATGTTGTTCGACAGCAACGGCGCCAAGCGCGACTGGACCCCCCTTTCCGACATTTCGCCGAACCTTGTGCGGGCAGTGATCGCCGCAGAGGACGGTAAATATTGCAGCCATGACGGTTTTGACCGCGATGCTATCGAAAAGGCGCTGGCGCGTAACCAGCAAGGTGGCCGTATGCGTGGTGGCTCGACGATCAGTCAGCAGACCGCGAAAAATGTGTTCTTGTGGCAAGGATCGGGCTGGACGCGCTATCTGCGCAAAGTGCCAGAGGTGTACTTCACATTCCTGATCGAAAACATCTGGGGCAAGCGCCGAATCATGGAAGTCTATCTGAACGTCGCCGAAACCGGTATCGGCACCTATGGCGCAGAAGCTGGCGCGCAGCGTTATTACAAGAAATCCGCCAAGAACCTGACCCGCATAGAGGCCGCGCGCTTGGCCGCAATCCTGCCCTTGCCCAAAAAGCGGGCAGTCAACGGCGTCGGCGGCTTTACCCGCCGCTATGGCAACAGCATCTCCGCCCGCATCCGCGTCGTCAAACGTGACGGCCTCGACGCCTGCATCTACACATAAAAAAGGGCGGAGCCGAAGCCCCGCCCTGTTTTTTAAGAAACCGTACCTAAACGATCAGAACTGGAAGTTGATCGTTCCACTGACCGTGCGCGGCGCACCAATCTGTGCAAAGCCCGGGCTGCCTGATTGGAACGTCGCTCCACCACCTGAACCAACATAAAGTTCGTCAAACAGATTGTAGACGTTGAGCTGGAAGAAGGTCTTATCATTCAAGCCCAGAAACTCGAGATTAACCCGCGCGTCTAGATTGACCATCCAATAAGCGGGCTTTTTCGCGCCAAACACGATTGCAGGCGCAGCATAAGTTGAGTCAGTACCCAAACGGGCATAATCAGGAGCCGAAACATATACTGGCAGGTTTGTATCGTAAACATAACGACCACCTGTGCGCTTCGCAATGCCACCAATTGACACAGGACCCAGATTAATCTGCGAGCCTACACCAAAGCTATAATTCGGTGTGTCGTTCAATTTCTTACCTGCCAACGGAACAGTCTGTGTGGCCGAACGCTTAACGTTATCCTTGATTTCACTCTCATTAAGTGAACCAAACGCATAGACGTTGAAAAAGTCGACGGGTTGGAATGCTATGCTGGCATCCAGACCATATACATCCACCTTACCAATGTTTGTGAAGATTGACTCGTTGGTCTCAACATCAAAAACAGTCTGCAGGCGGTTGTTGTACTTCGTGAACCAACCAGAAACCATAGCCTGCACAGGACCGGAACGATAACGCAGACCGCCATCAAAGCTGTCAGTTGTTTCCGGTGCCGGCTTCACACCAGCAGTGCCGGGTATGAAAAAGAAGCTGCTGTAGAGTGGATCGGTACCGGGAACGGAAAGCCCCTGCGCGTAGCTACCGAACAAGCTAACATTATCTACCAGCTTGTAGGTAAATCCAACATTTGGAAGCAGCTTGTTATAGTTAAACTCACGATTCTGTGGCCCTTGGCGGGTTGGAAAAGATGCCGCATAAGATGCATTCAACGTATCGCTACCGAAGCAGTCAACAAATCCACTTGCGGAAGTTGTGAAGCAATTTTGCGTTAAGTCGCGCGTAAAGAATGGCAAACGTACGCCAATATCGAGCAACAATTTCTCTTCCATGAACTTGCCGTTGTAACGGCCGGAAGCTTGATGCAGCGTGGCGATCGACTTACGATCACGCTTTTGCACAACATT
>JBILLO010000124.1:0-4444 GCA_044376035.1 Sphingorhabdus sp. | reverse complement strand
CTGATCGACCAGTTTATAGCGTCGGGTGAAGCCAAATGGCTCCGCGCCAATGGTCTGGTGATGCTGTTGCCGCATGGATATGAAGGCCAAGGCCCAGAGCATAGCTCCGCGCGGTTGGAACGTTTCCTGCAATTATGTGCCGAGGACAATATTCAGGTCGCCAATTGCACCACGCCAGCCAATTATTTCCACTTGCTGCGCCGTCAAATGGTGCGGCCATTCCGCAAACCGCTGATCGTCATGACGCCAAAGTCGCTTTTGCGTCATAAGCTCGCGGTTTCCAAGGCCGCAGATTTCCAAGGCGAAAGCCACTTCATGCGGATATTGTCCGATACAAATGCCCCTGCCGACAAGGACGTGAAGCGACTGATATTATGCTCTGGAAAGGTCGCCTATGACCTCATGGAAGCCCGCGACGCATCGGGTGACAAAAATACCAGCATCGTGCGGATTGAACAGCTGTATCCGTTTCCGACAGAGCCGTTGATCGTGCGCCTGAAGCGTATGACCAATTTGGAAGAACTCGTTTGGGCACAGGAAGAGCCGCGCAACGCCGGTAGCTGGACGTTCGTCGATCCGTATCTGGAAGAATGCCTTGCCGAGGCCGATGTTGGCCCCACCCGCGCACGTTACGCCGGACGCAAGGCCGCAGCCGCGACGGCAACCGGTCTTGCAAAGCGCCATCAGGCCGAGCAAGCCGCGTTGGTTGCTGAAGCATTAGGCCAAAATGTCCGCGAAGAAATCCGCCGTCAGCGTTCAGGCGGCACAAAACCAATCACCCCTCCATCCTCGTGAGGATTAGATTATGAGCACTGAAGTTAAAGTCCCCGTATTGGGCGAGTCCATCACTGAAGCAACGCTTGGTCAATGGTTGAAGAAACCCGGCGAAGCGGTGGCTATTGATGAACCGATCGCCAGCCTTGAAACGGATAAGGTTGCGATCGAAGTACCATCGCCCGTTGCAGGCATCATGGGCGCTTATGCCGTTGAAGAAGGCGCGACCGTCAATGTAGGCACCGTCATCGGATCTATCGATTCCGGAACCGGTGCGACCGCGCCTGTTGCCGCCCCTGCTCCCGCTATGGCTGTAGCGGTAGTTGCGCCAGCGGTGACAGCCATCGCTGCGCCTGCCGCCGAAGCAGAAAATAGCGACCTGCCGCTCTCGCCCGCTGTGCGCCGCCTTGTGTTGGAACTTGGCATTGACCCAAGCAAGATCAAAGGCACGGGCAAAGACGGTCGCCTGACCAAGGAAGATGTTGTGGCCGCCGCCAAGGGCGCGCCTGCGCCATCTGCCGACGCAACCTTCACTGCTGCGCCAACAGCGCAAACAACAGGCGCGCGTCAGGAAGAGCGCGTAAAGATGACACGTCTGCGTCAGACCATTGCCAAGCGCCTGAAGTCCGCGCAAGACACCGCCGCATTGCTGACGACGTTCAACGATGTTGATATGTCAGCGGTGATGGAAGCGCGTGCAACCTACAAAGATCTGTTTGAAAAGAAGCATGGAGTCCGCTTGGGCTTTATGGGCTTCTTCACCAAAGCCGTGGCCTTGGCCGCACGCGATGTCCCGTCGGTCAATGCGAAGATTGAAGGCGATGAAATCGTCTATCACAATTACCTCGATGTATCGGTCGCAGTCAGCGCACCCAACGGGCTTGTGGTGCCTGTCGTGCGCAATGCCGACGCCATGAGCTTCGCGCAAATTGAAAAGGCCATCGGCGACTTTGGCGCAAAGGCGAAGGCCGGTACATTGACGATGGACGACATGTCCGGCGGCACCTTCACCATTTCAAATGGCGGCGTTTTCGGCAGCCTGATGTCGACCCCTATCATCAACCCCCCGCAATCGGCGGTGCTTGGCCTACACCGTATCGAAGACCGCGCAGTTGTGCGCGACGGGCAGGTCGTGGTGCGCCCGATGATGTATGTGGCGTTAAGCTATGACCACCGCCTCATCGACGGCCGCGAAGCTGTTACCTTCCTGAAAATCGTCAAAGAGGCGATTGAAGACCCGACCCGGTTGTTGATCGACCTTTAAGGGTGGATTTTCTTGAGTCCACACGCGAGGCAGCGCTGATCGCTCGAGACGCCGTTAAGTCGGTCATGAATAGCTATGCCACCGGCTATTACACCGACGAGGATGACATAAATCCGGCGTTGGCAGAGCGCCTACGTGCGGACCTAGATGGCAGAGTAGGCGGTCTGTCGTGGCAGAGTTCAGTCATGAGGCATCGTCGGGGCATTGCAGATGAAGAAGGCGCCTCTGGAGCAGACATGGCTCTATTTTTTGAACTAAACACACCGACGCACAAGTTCAAAAAGGGTGTGTTAGTTCAAGCAAAGCGTTCCGCACCACATGCGCTTATGACGACCGCTCAACTAACTGTGTTGCACAAGCAATGCCGCACCATGCTCTCCATTACTCCGGCTGCGTTTGTATTCAATTACGCTATGACTGGCATGCGGTGTGCATCGGCTTCAAAAATTTCTGGTTGCGAAAACCGGGAGCTTCATCGCGAGTGCGATTGGACTGCCTATCGCTTCTTTTTGGAGTTTTTTAGAAGTCCAATCGGCGATCAAAGGTTTAAGTCTGCACTTGCAAAAGACCTTTTGGTGCCAAACATCCTTGAGCTTTCTGCGACTGGAGAATTTTATAATGAGCGACGCTAGAAACTACGACCTGATCGTTATTGGCGCGGGTCCAGGCGGCTATGTCGCCGCAATCCGCGCTGCACAATTGGGGCTGAAGACGGCATGCGTTGAAAGCCGCGAAACATTGGGCGGCACGTGCCTGAACGTCGGATGCATTCCATCCAAGGCGTTGCTGCATGCCTCCGAAATGTTTCATGAAGCGCAATCAGGTTCGCTGACGAAATTTGGTATCGATTTTACGGGCGTATCGCTTAACCTCGACCAAATGCATGCCGAAAAGGCGAAGGCGGTTGGCGAGCTGACTGGCGGCATCGAGTTTCTGTTTAAGAAGAACAAGGTCGATTGGCTGAAGGGCCATGCCGCGTTTAATTCTGCTAACAGCGTGGATGTTGCTGGTAAAAGCTACACCACAAAAAATATCATGATCGCAACAGGTTCCTCGGTCATGCCATTGCCAGGCGTCGAGATTGACCAGAAAGTCATCGTCGATTCCACTGGCGCGCTTGCCTTGCCGAAGGTTCCAAAACATTTGGTGGTGATCGGTGGCGGGGTTATTGGCCTTGAGCTTGGCAGCGTATGGCTGCGCCTTGGCGCACAAGTCACCGTGGTTGAATATCTTGACCAGATTTTGCCCGGCATGGACGGCGAAGTTCGCAAGGAAGCGGCCAAGATTTTCAAGAAACAGGGCTTCAACATCCGCACCGGAACGAAAGTTACTGGCGCAACCGTCAATCGCGGAACCGCAACATTGACCGTTGAGCCATCGGCAGGCGGCGCTAGCGAAACGATCGAAGCCGATTGCGTGCTTGTCGCCATCGGGCGCCGCGCAAACACAGACGGCCTTGCGCTCGACAAGGCAGGGCTAACGGTCAACGGGCGTGGCCAAATTGAGATTAGCCATGACTTCCAGACACATGTTCCCGGCATCTATGCCGTGGGCGATGTTTGCCCCGGCCCAATGCTTGCGCACAAGGCGGAGGATGAAGGCATTGCGGCAGCAGAATGTGTCGCTGGCCTGACCGGAATCGTCAACCATGACGTCATTCCGGGCGTGGTCTATACCTATCCGGAAATTGCGAGCGTTGGCTTGACCGAAGAAGAAGCCAAGGAAAAAGCGGCTGCGTCGGGTGGCGAGATCAAGGTCGGTAAATTCCCGATGATGGCGAATAGCCGGGCAAAGACCAACCGCGACACCGACGGTTTTGTGAAGGTCATTGCAGACGCGAAAACCGACCGTGTTTTGGGCGTGCACATCATTGCGTCGATTGCCGGAGCCATGATTGCCGAAGCGTGCACTGCGATGGAATTTGGCGCAACATCCGAAGATATTGCCTATACCTGCCACGCGCATCCAACACATGCGGAAGCCTTGAAGGAAGCGGCGATGGCGGTGACTGGCAAGCCGATCCATATGTAATGGTGCCGCAAACGGTCCAGATGGCGCCAGCCTTGATTTCAGGGCTAGACCTATTTGGTATCGCTGTTTTTGCGGCATCCGGTGCACTGGCAGCAGCGCAACGGCAACAGACGTTGGTGACCTTTTCATTCTTCGCACTCATTACGGGCGTAGGTGGCGGAACGGTGCGCGATTTATTAATAGGCGCGCCAGTGTTTTGGGTACAGGATTGGCGCTTTGCCGCCACCTGTCTCATCACCGCAGGGCTAGTCTGGGTCACACCGCGCACTGTCTGGAACGACCGCGCGCTCGACTGGTTCGACGCTGTTGGTATAGCGATTTACGCAGTGTTTGGCACTTGGAAATCGCTCACTCTTGGCGTGCCCTTACTGCCCG
>JBILLO010000048.1:0-13515 GCA_044376035.1 Sphingorhabdus sp. | reverse complement strand
CTATCCCAAAAATATGCTGTCTGCTGGTCAGCCGGCATTGGTAAACTTCCGGCTCAGCATTGGGCCCGACGGTCTCCCAACGGCTTGCCATATTCAGGCAACAACGCGTCCCAAAGAATTTGACAATGCGGTTTGCAAATCTGTCATGCGGCGCGCGCGATTTTCTCCAGCGCTCGATGCAACGGGCCAGCCATTGGTGTCTTATTACCAGAGCAACGTCTATTTTCGCTTGCCGTAAAGGCTTCAAATCCCGCTTAAAAAACTACCCAAATTGTCACCCAATTCATCGACAGCATCGCAGCCCTCGGTCAGGATGACCGCTGCCAATCCGGCGGCGGAGACATAACCAAAGACGAACGTACCGCCGGGTTCTGCGAACATCTTGGCTAAGGCTGCAAGTCCGCTGGCAGCGTCGGTTCGCTCAATATCTTCTCCATCCGGCGCCAACGTTCGGCTGCATCGGGATTACCGCGTTCGATATAGTCGCGGACCAAATCCTTGCCCCAACCATAGTTGATCACATAGCTGCGATAATGGTCGGTGAACTTTACCGATTGCTCCGCACGCGCCGGCGAGAGCAAAAGATATGTCTGCGTTAATTCCAGCGCCTGCGCCCGTGTCACCGTACCATCGAGATACATTTTTGCGATAGCCAAACGCGCGCCCGAGAGCGCTTCAGTCATTTGCTGCATTTTCCAAAACGCTTGCGCAGAATTGGGGTCAAGGCCAGCCATCGGATACAGAATATCGCGATCAAATGCCAAGCGTTCTGCCGCAGGAAAGCCGAGATCAATGCCGTAATTGGCGCTGCCTTCGGATAACACGCTGGTCGGGCTGTAGAGCGGATTAACCTCATATTCCTTCCACCCATTTTTGCGCGCCATGCGTTCTTCAACCATCAGGTTGAGAACATGGTGACCGGGATAGCCTTCATGGCAGCCCAAATCGACCGCGCGGCTGATGCGGATCGGCAGGTCGGTGTTGATCTGGATCAGGCTTTTATAATTGCCCTTATAGTAATTATAGCCTGACCAAGGCTTGCCGGTGACAAATTCCATCACGAACGTCTCGCCTGCTGGCAAAGGGATATATTGCACTGTGCGGCGCTTACATTCGGCAATTGCGGCGTCAAAGACGGGCTGCAACCGGTCTTTGGGAATGACGTAAAGCTCATTAAAGGCATCGACGCGTGCGGCGAGCGGACCATCGCCCGGTATCAGCGTTTCAAGATTGGCCAATATGGCGTCATAATGCGCCAGAGGTTTCAAATCCGGCACCGTCGCAAACTGACCCTGTGCCTCATCATTGAACGAAAACTTGAGGCCCTGAAGCATCTGCAACCGGGTGTCGGCGGCCACCAGCATGCCGCGTAACGCAACCGCGCGGCGGCGGTCCGATTCGGCGCGTAAGGATGGCAACGCCGCATCAATAGCTGCCGTCAGCGCGCGGGCTTCGGCAATCAATTGCGCCAATGATCGTGGATTTGCCTTCGCTGCGGCTTGCAGTGCGGGCGGGCCATAATATGCATCGACATATTCCGCTTCATGGGTGCCCGCCTCAAGCGTCAACCGAATATACGCATCGGAGATAGCCGCCATCGACATCGCCGGGGCGGCGACATTTGCAGGGGCCACTGGCGCAACATTGGCGCAGCCCGACGCAAGCAAAGCGAGCGCAAGGATGATATAGCTAGGCCGAGGACTAAGGTTCATATTGTGCTTCCCGATATAATTTTTTGCGGCGCGGCAAAGCGCAGGATTACATAGCCAATGATCGCGGACAGCATAGAGCCCATGAGAACCCCAATTTTGACATCATCCGCCTGATTCGGAGCCGTGAAGGCAAGGCCGCCGATAAACAAGCTCATCGTAAAGCCGATACCGCAGAGCAAGGCGACGCCATAGACTTGCAGCCAGCTTGCATGGGACGGACGCGCAGCAATGCGAAGTTTAACCGCGATCCAGACGCTGGTGAAAATTCCAATTTGTTTGCCCAAAAACAGGCCCATAGCGATACCAAGGGGCAAAGGTGCAACCAACGCGGCAAAGCTGGTGCCGGCCAACGAAACACCCGCATTGGCGAACCCAAAAAATGGTACAATAAGAAATGCAACTGGCTTTACCAGCGCGTGCTCAAGCCGGTGGAGTGCCGAATCTTCCGCATCAGGTGCGGCGAGCGTTCGGCGGAAGGGAATGGCAAATGCCGCCATCACGCCCGCAATGGTGGCATGCACGCCGGATAACAATGTCGCATACCATAACAAAGCCGCGAGGATGAGATATGGCCAAAGGGCATTTACCCGAAAACGATTCAGCATCATCATTGCAAACCAAATGCCGCCCGCAGCCGCCAGCGCGACGATGTTCAACTCGGCTGTATAGAATATAGCGATGATCGCCACCGCACCCATATCGTCAACAATGGCAACGGTCGTCAGGAACAGTTTTAGCGAAGCGGGCGCCCGGCTGCCCAAAAGCGCAAGCACGCCAATGGCAAATGCAATATCCGTAGCAGCCGGTATAGCCCAGCCAAGCTGCAATGCAGGATCGCCGCCCACGACAGCGAGATATATAATCGCCGGGACAATCATTCCCGCCGCAGCGGCGACCATTGGAAGCGTGCGGTCCGCCCAGGTCGACAAATGTCCGTCAACAAATTCGCGCTTAATCTCCAGCCCGACGAGTAAGAAGAAAATCGCCATCAGACCGTCATTTATCCACAGGTGAACGGTCATCGGGCCAAGCTTTGGCGTCAACTCCGGCCCGATCACCAAATGTAAAAAATGAGTATAGTTTTCAGCAATTGGCGAATTGGCAATAATCATGGCCAATGCGGCCGCCGCCATTAACAAAATACCGCCCGCTGCTTCACTAGACAAAAATGCCCGCAAAGCCGAAGTTTTGGCGTGTTGTTTTTTCGTTCCGATCATGGCCATTCCTTATGGCGACTCGGTCAAAAGATGGCAAGCAAAGGCAAAAAATAGAGCAATCGCCTTGCTTTAACTGCTTATCTCAGTTTATAACCTTCGTTTAGGAGGCTGGCACCGTGGCTGACATAATGTCCAAAAAGTCTTTTGTCGAAGAGAACATTTCGATGAGCGCACAGTCGCCTCTTCACTTGACCGAGGGTCAAAAGGCGTGCCTGCGGTTGGTGGTGCAGCTTCACACTTCTAAGGAAATCGCCCGGACATTGGGCATATCACCTTTCACGGTTGATCAACGGCTTGACGCGGCAAGGCGCAAACTGAATGCCACCAGTCGCATAGACGCAGCCAAGATATTCGACGCAATGGAACGCAACGATATATACGAGCCGTTCGTATACGAAACGTCGATGCTTGAACCCATCGACGATGCGGTTAGCCAAAACATGCTTCCCGACGGTTGGCGACGGAGATTTGCGAAAGTGTTTTCGTTCATTTCCGTGCCCCCCATCGGGGGGAAAAGACATGAATTATCCAGTAGGGAAATTCTGGTCCTTGCGCTGAATTTGGCAACTTTCAGCACGGTGGTTATGGCCTTTGTTGTTGTGGTTTTAACGGGAACGTTGCGACTGTTTCAATAGCCAGTTCCCTCGTCGGCTGAAAATGCCCTGAACATGAGGAAACTTCGACATGGTAAATATCGAGCATGAAACAGCCAAGCAATTGGCATTGGACATTACCTCCACACATCTAGCCATTGATAAGGCTCTTGCGGACCTCGCCACCCTTACATATTCCGTTATTGACGCTTGTCGTCATTCCGATGCATCCTTGGCGCAATCGCAGGCGGCCATTGAAGGCGTCGCCATTGGCCTCACAAAAATGGTCGATGCGCGCAAAGGGTTTATGCATGCCCACCGCAAGATTGCAGTCGCGCAACGGGATAGCAACTTGCAAGAGGTCAATTTCGGTTGCGCTCCCGGTCCGCTAACCCGGCCATCCGCCCTTCGGGTTGTAAACGGTTAAGCTGGGATATTCCTGCCCGTTCACGGGTAGCATGAAGAGAACGGGCAAGACCATGGACACCATATTGCTGGCATTTTATTCCGCGCTTTTGTTGTGCGCGGCTTATGCCAGCTTAAATGGTGGCCGTACAGGCAAGGCCGGCTCGGCCATTTTTATCGTGGCGTCTATAACGACTGTGGCGGCGGCGCGGATGAACCCCAGTTGGGCTGGAACCTCACTTGGGCTTTTTGCGGTCGATGCCGGATGCTTGCTAGCGTTGCTCATATTGGCGCTGATGAGCAACCGATTTTGGCCGATTTGGGCCTTAGGGTTTCAAACCGTTGCCGTTGCGACGCACCTTGCCACCCTATCCATCCCGGATGTCGTGCCAAAATCATTTCAGGCGCTGCTGTCTTTTTGGGCCATTCCGATATTGTGGGTGATGGTGGCAGGCACACATAAAGACCTGCAAGATAAGCTTGGCTTGGAGCGGCGGAGCCACGCCTGAAAACCTGTAAAATCACTTGAAGTTCGGCGCGCCTTTCGTTGCGACCGAAAAGGGGGTGGCGTCTTTGATGGATTGGATTTTCGCTTATTTGGAAATATTGCAGCGTGAACTGTTTCTGTTCAGCGCCGTCTGGATATTGATTAGCGCCATCGATGATCTGTGCGTCGATATCATCTGGATCGCCCGCCATATCTATCGGCGGCTGACCTCTCGCCAACACGCATTACCGCGCGAGGTGGCCCAACTTGCCAACCCAGATGACCATAAACGGCTGGCCGTTTTTGTTCCCGCTTGGAAGGAGGCAGCCGTCATTGGCGATATGCTACAGAATTGCACGCGCAAATGGGCTGCGCGCGCGGGCCGGTATCGGATCTTTGTCGGTTGCTATCCGAACGATCCGGACACGGCAGCCGCGATTATGAAAGCAGCCCGGACCAATGCCGACATCCGTCTCGTCGCCGTCGACCATGATGGTCCCACAACAAAGGCCGATTGTCTCAACCAATTATGGCGCGCACTGCTCGCAGACGAAATTGCGGACGGATATACCGCAAAGGCGGTTGTCCTGCATGATGCAGAGGATTCTGTCCACCCCGACGAATTGCGCGTTTTCGACTGTCTAGTGACCAAAGGGGGCGCTGTGCAATTACCGGTGATTCCGGTGCGTACTGCCAACTCCCGATGGATTAGCGGCCATTATTGCGACGAATTTGCAGAGGCGCATAGCAAGAACATGGTGGTCCGCGAAGCGTTAGGCGCGTCCTTGCCTCTGGCCGGCGTGGCATGTGCCATTGAACGCAACCTCATGGGGCGTCTTGCGCAGATAAACGGCGGCAAGCCTTTTGATGCACACAGCCTGACAGAAGATTATGAACTCGGCATCCGCATGGGTGCAGCTGGGGGGCGGGCGATCATGGCGCGGATATTGGATAGCGAAGGCAAGTTGGTCGGCACCAAAGCCTGTTTCCCCGACACGCTGCAGACGTCAGTGCGTCAGAAAACCCGTTGGTTGACGGGTATTGCGCTGGCGGGTTGGGACAGGCTCGGTTGGGATGGCAATATCGCGCAGAAATGGATGCTGTTCCAGGACCGGAAATCGATTTTCGGCACGATTGTCGTCATAGCTGGCTATATCTGCCTGCTGCTCACCGCCATCTTGGCCGCTGCGCAAGCCCAAGGACTATATCAACCGCCCGCCCTGCGGGCCGACATGATCCTATTACTCTGGTTGAATTCGGCATTCTTGCTTTGGCGGCTTGGGGTGCGTGCTTGGTGTGTGGCGGCACTATATGGTCCGAAAGAGGCCCTGCTGTCCGTCCCCCGCTGCATCGTTAGCAACGTCATCGCGATCATGGCTATGCGGCGGGCCTGCACCAATTATCTGAGGCATTGTTTGGGCGCGCCGCTGACATGGGACAAGACTGCACATCACTTCATGCCCGAAAAGCTGGCGCATAGCGACTGATGCGTGGCCAGGCCTTCGGATTTGTCGCCATTTTATGCGCAACCTGGGTCGCGGCGCGGATTGGATTTATCCTCATCGCCGACAGGGATAAGCAAGTCGCTCCAGTTCACAAGGCTTCGGCTGGCGCAATTTCGCAACCTGACACTTATATTAAGCAGGGACGACCGCTCAGTCATGCGGCAGCAAAGACCCGTAGCGCCGCAAATCGGACGAAAGATCGTGCTTTTGCGCCGGTTCCAACCCCGCGTGAATCTATGGCCGTTAGTTCACCCCGCAAAATACACGCAATATGGGGTAATGCGGGCGATTGGAGTCCCGATGGCAAGGCTCCAAGCGATATGTCATCCGGAGCTATCTCACCCCTCTTAGCTGACCCCCCGAAAGAGGGCCGCTCTATGCGCCCAATCCAGATATATGCGTATAGCTTCTGGCGGCAGGGCAACACGGCGCAGGGGGCGCTTGGCAACGGACAATATGGAGCTAGTCAAAGCGCGCTGTTGATGACAATCCCGCTGCTGCGGTACAGGCGTGAACGGAGCGTTTCACGTTTTGCCCTTATCGGAAGGGCTTCGATTTCCCACGATACCCTGCGCGAACGCGAATGGGCGGCGGGGCTCCTCTGGCGGCCATCAGCCGCGTTTCCAGCGCAATTGTCGTTAGAACGACGCTTTCGGCCAGATCGCCCCGATGCCGTTGCGGCGTTTGTTTCTGGCGGACATGATGGCACGTCATTGCCCTTGCGCTTTGCGCTCGACGGATATGGGCAGGCAGGATTTGTGACAGGCAAATCTGGCGGTGGATTTGCCGACGCCCAATTGCATATATTGAAAAACATGGCCAGCGACGGACAATCTAAGCTGGCGGTCGGCGCAGGCGCATGGGCGGGCGGGCAAAGCGACATCATGCGGGTCGATATCGGGCCATCTGGCCGCGCGAGCCTAAAGGTCGGTGCAACGTCGCTCCGGTTAGACGCAAGTTGGCGCTTTCGCATTGTGGGCAACGCACGGCCCGGCGATGGTCCGGCGGTCACCTTGTCCACCAGTTTCTAAGTCCTCGCCTTTATCCTGCCGTCAAATGCCGTTAGGGTCCTATTGTCGATCATGGATATTTATCTTCCCATAGCCAATCTGTCGGTCAACGCGCTGGTGATCATCCTTTTGGGTGGCGGCGTCGGCGTGCTGTCGGGCATGTTTGGCGTCGGAGGAGGGTTTCTAACCACGCCTTTGCTCATATTCTACGGTATCCCGCCAGCGGTAGCCGCGGCGTCTGCATCCACGCAGGTGACAGGGGCCAGCGTCTCGGGCGTATTTGCACATATGAAACGCGGCGGGGTCGATTTTCAGATGGGCGGTGTGCTCGTGGTCGGTGGCATATTCGGCACAGGCGCGGGCGCGGCGATATTTGAAATATTGGAGGCGATTGGCCAGATAGATACCGTCATCAGTATCCTGTATGTGCTGATGTTGGGCAGCATCGGTGGCTTGATGGCCAAGGAAAGCTTAACCAGCGTTCTGGCCGTGCGCGCGGGAAGGCCGGTGGCCGCAGCCAAACGCAGACACCATCCATTGGTGGCCAATTTGCCGATGCGCTGGCGTTTCTATCGTTCTGGTCTTTATATCTCACCTATCGCGCCGCTGATATTGGGCTTTATCACGGGCATCATGACCATGCTGCTTGGCGTGGGCGGTGGCTTCATCATGGTGCCTGCCATGCTCTATCTGTTGGGCATGGGCGCGCAGGTAGTCGTGGGAACATCCTTGTTCCAGATTCTGTTTGTGACGATGGCGTCAACGATGATGCACAGCCTGACCACCAAAGCGGTCGATATCGTGCTTGCCGTATTCTTGCTCATTGGCAGTGTGACAGGGGCGCAAATCGGCGCGCGTCTGGCGCAACGCATGCGGCCGGATTATCTGCGCCTCTTTCTCGCCGCGATCGTTCTGCTTGTCGCGATCCGCATGGCGCTTGGTCTTGGCTGGCGTCCCGACGAAATCTACACGTTGCAAGCGTTATGATCCGTTTATGCGCCTTGTTATTGTTTTTGTTGCCTATGGCTGCAAGCGCGCAAAATGTGCCCAAGCTGGTGCCGGATGTCTCGCAACGGCAAATTGATATCCAGTCGGGATTCACGGGTGCCGAAATGCTGTTATTCGGAGCCATCATCTATCCCCGCGGCGTAGCGCCAGAGGGGCAAGTGGATGTTGCGGTTGTTCTGCGCGGTCCAACCCGGTCGGTAACGTTACGGGAAAAGCAGCAGATCGCCGGTATCTGGATCAATGCCGACAGCACCGATTTCCGGTCCGTCCCCGCATATTACGCTATCGCGTCATCACGCCCGCTTGACCAAATCATCAACAGCAAAACCGCAGCGATTTACGAGCTTGGTCTTGACCGCCTGCAATTATCGCCCAGCGGCGAAGTCAACGCCACCGAACAGCGCCGCTTTGTCGATGGACTGGTGGACTTAAATCGCCGCAACGGTCTTTTCCGCCAAGATGCGGGCACGGTCGAAATAACTGATCAGGTGCTGTATCGTGCACGCCTCAACATTCCATCCAGTGTCCCGGTCGGTGTCTACACTGCGGAAACTTTGCTCATTCGCGATGGCCGGGTGATTGTGGCCGATGACAATGTCGAAATCCGCATCCGCAAAACCGGGTTCGAACAATTGGTCACCATATTGGCACAGGATTATGCCCTTTTTTACGGGGCAATGGCGGTGCTTGTCTCGTTGCTGCTTGGCTGGTTTGCCGGATTTGTCTTCAACCGGCTATAGGCCCTTGCCGATGCGCGCTGATGGTCAGGACCACTTAAATCTTTATTCGTTGAGATTGGGCCGCAGATATTGCCGCGCACGATCAAGGTCCAACCCACGCCGCGCCGCATAATCCGACACTTGGTCATCGCCAATGCGCGCAACGCCAAAATATTCGGATTGCGGGTGGCCAAAATACAGACCGCTTACCGCAGCGGTCGGCAACATCGCAAAGCTTTCTGTCATGGTGATGCCGGTTGTACGCGTCGCATCAAGCAGGTCGAACAATGTCGGCTTTAGGCTGTGGTCCGGACAGGCGGGATAGCCAGGGGCCGGGCGGATACCGCGATATTCTTCGCGGTTCAGGGCCTCGGGCGTGAATTGTTCATCAGGGGCATAGCCCCATAAATCCTTGCGGACATGTTCGTGCATCCGCTCGGCAAAGGCCTCCGCCAAGCGGTCAGCCAGCGCCTTCAGCATGATGTCCGAATAATCGTCGATATTGGCTTTGAATTGCGCCAAATGCGTCTCGATGCCGTGGCCAGTGGTCACTGCAAATCCGCCAATCCAGTCGCCATCGCGGCTGATGAAATCGGCAAGGCACATGTTTGCTTTGCCTTCACGCTTGGCGATTTGCTGGCGCAAGAACGGCATGCGGACATGCGCCTCGGTCTGTTCGCAATAGACAACCACATCATCGCCATCGCGCCAACAGGGCCACAGACCCGCAACACCCTTTGCGCGCAGCCATTTTTCGTTGATGATCTTGTCGAGCATCGCATTGGCATCGGCAAACAGGCTGGTCGCGCTTTCGCCTACGACTTCATCAGTCAATATCGCTGGATAATTGCCATGCAATTCCCACGCGCGGAAAAACGGGGTCCAGTCGATATAGTTGCGCAGGTCGGCCAAGTCCCAATCATCATAGACGTGGACACCCGGCTGTTGCGGCGCCGCTGGCTTCATGCTTTCGTCGATTTCAAAGGCATTGGCGCGTGCTTCTTCCAACGTGGCGAGCGGCTTTGCCGTCTTGCCAGCGCGGGCGTCACGAATATGGCTATATTCGGCGCGGGTGTCGGCAACAAACTTGTCCGCCATGGTGTCGCTGACCAATGTGCCGGCCACCCCGACAGCGCGCGAGGCGTCGAGCACATGGATGACAGGACCGGAATAGACAGGCTCAATGCGCAAGGCCGTGTGGGTTTTTGACGTGGTTGCGCCGCCTATCATCAGCGGCATAGACATGCCCGCTTTTTCCATTTCCTCGGCAACGGTCACCATTTCGTCGAGCGAAGGGGTGATAAGGCCCGACAGCCCAATCATGTCGGCATCATGTTCGACCGCCGCTTGCAAGATTGTCGGCCATGGAACCATGACGCCAAGATCAACAATCTCGAAGCCATTACATTGCAGCACAACACCAACGATGTTCTTGCCGATATCATGCACGTCGCCCTTTACGGTCGCCATGATGATCTTGCCCTTGCCCTTGGCGCCCGCCTCTTTCTCCGCCTCAATATAGGGGAAGAGATGCGCGACTGCTTTCTTCATGACGCGCGCCGATTTCACCACTTGCGGCAGGAACATGCGGCCTGATCCGAACAGGTCACCCACAACGTTCATACCGTCCATCAACGGCCCTTCAATAACCTCGATTGGGCGACCGCCAGCCGCTTTGATGGCCAGCCGCGCTTCTTCGGTGTCATCGACGATATGCGCATCAATGCCCTTGACTAAGGCATGCTCCAACCGTTTGGTCACGGGCCAGCCACGCCATTCGGCCTCTGCCTTTTCCTGCGCCACATCGGTCCCACGATATCTCTCGGCAAGCGTAATCAGGCGCTCGGTCGCATCGGGGTCGCGGTTGAGGATGACATCTTCGCACGCGACGCGCAGTTCGGCGTCAATATCATCATAGATATCAAGCTGCCCCGCATTGACGATAGCCATATCAAGCCCTGCCGGGATGGCGTGATAGAGAAAGATGGAGTGCATCGCGCGGCGCACGGGTTCATTGCCACGGAAGCTGAACGACAGGTTGGAAAGCCCGCCCGAATAATGCGCATGTGGGCACAAGATGCGCAGTTCCTTTATGGCCTCTATAAAGTCGACGCCGTAATTATTATGCTCCTCAATGCCCGTTGCCACCGCAAAGATGTTGGGATCGAAAATAATGTCCTCGGGCGGAAAACCTATGCCGATCAGCAAGTCATACGCCCGTTTGCAAATCTGGACCTTGCGTGCTTGCGTGTCGGCTTGGCCGGTTTCATCGAACGCCATGACAACGACAGCCGCGCCATAAGCCATGCACAAGCGCGCATGGAGCAGGAACGCCTCTTCGCCCTCTTTCATTGAGATCGAATTCACGATTGGCTTGCCCGAAACGCATTTCAGCCCGGCCTCAATCACGCTCCATTTGGAACTGTCGATCATTAACGGCACACGAGCGATATCTGGCTCTGCTGCGATGCGCTTGACAAAGGTGGTCATCGCTTCATGCGCGTCGAGCAGGCCTTCATCCATGTTGATGTCGATAATCTGCGCGCCATTTTCGACCTGGTCGCGCGCGACCTCGACTGCGGCTTCATAATCGCCCGCGAGGATCAGCTTTTTGAACTTGGCGCTGCCAGTGACATTGGTGCGCTCACCGATATTGACGAAGCGGGAAGAATTTTGGGTCATATTATCTTTTCGTATTCAAGGGATGAGGGGCTTAGCCATAACGACATCATCGTAAAGGGTCCCGCCGACGTTGAATTTCCGATCGGCAACTTTTGCAAAGCCGTGCTTGTGGTAAAAAGCTTGTGCACGGGTGTTCCCTGCATAGACGCCAAGGAGCAGCCGTCGATAACCCGATGTTGCATTGATCACAGCGCCCATCAATTCGCCGCCCAACCCGCAACCATGAAAACGGGAAAGGCAGTAAATACGTTTCAATTCGATATCACCTACTTTACACGTCGGCAGGTCGGGTTGGCCAACCAGGGCAAAGCCAACGGGGGCATTACCGGGCTCAAGTTCGGCTAGCCACATCTGCCCGCCGCCGGAGAACATGCTGCGATACGCGGTTGCATTATGTACGTGCGCGCAATGGCTGATAATATCTTGTCCGGCTAGGATGCCGGAAAATGTCTCCAGAAAAGTAGCACTGCCGATTAGTGCGAGGGCGTCAGCGTCAGTCGCTACCGCCTGCCTTATGTTCCAACGAATAGTATCGCTCACGATCACGCGGCCATGACGAAGGGTTCAAGCCCCGCCAGCCGGGTCACGACATCCGCCTTGGGAATGGTACGTGGCGCACGGTCCGCAACCGCCTTGGCGATTGCGGCGATGTGCGCAGGCGTGGTGCCACAACAGCCGCCGACGATGTTTACCAGCCCATCGTCAAGCCATTGGCCAATCAACTGCGCCGTGGTCTCAGGCAGTTCATCATATTCGGCAAGATCATTCGGCAGGCCTGCGTTCGGATATGCCATGACCAGCGTATCGGCTTGCTTGGACAATGCGGCCAGATGCGGACGCAGTAGATCCGCGCCGAACGAACAATTCAACCCGATGGTCAGTGGTTTGACATGCCGGATCGCAGCCCAGAATGCTTCTACCGTATGGCCGGACAGATTACGGCCAGCCATGTCAGTGATGGTCATCGATATCATCAACGGCACATCGCGCCCACAAGCCGCCGCAGCCTCTTGCGCCGCCATCGCAGCACATTTGGCGTTGAGCGTGTCGAAGATGGTTTCGATCAACAGGAAGTCGACGCCGCCTTCGATCAGCGCGTCGCATTGTTCGCGATAGACATCTTTCAGATAATCGAAGTCTATTTCACGATAGCCTGGATCGTTGACGTCGGGCGACAAGGACAAGGTTTTATTGGTTGGGCCAACCGATCCAGCGACGAACCGCTTTATGCCATCCTTCGCCTCTGCAGCCTCGCAACAGGCGCGGGCCAGCTTCGCCGACTCGATGTTGAGCTGCCGCACCAAATGTTCGCAGCCATAATCAGCCATGCTGATTTTGGTTGCGCTGAAGGTGTTGGTCTCGATCATATCGGCACCCGCCTCCAAATAGGCGCTATGGATTGCGCCAACGACATCGGGACGGGTGATAGTCAATAGGTCGTTATTGCCCTTTTGATCGTGCGTCAGTTCAAGGTCGCCGCGATAATCAGCCTCAGACAATTTATAACCTTGGATCGCGGTGCCATAGCCACCGTCGAAAACCAGTATCTGTTGCGCCGCACGGGCGACAAAGGTTTCCCGCGCGCTCATGCTGCGGCCTTTTGCGCTACAGCGGCTGGCCGCTTGCCCAGTAAATGGCAAATCGCGTAGGACAATTCCGCGCGGTTCAGGGTATAGAAGTGAAATTCGCGGACGCCGCCTGCATATAATTTCCGGCACATTTCTGCCGAGACAGTGGCGGCCACCAATTGCCGTGCGGACGGATGGTCATCCAATCCATTGAACACATCCGCCATCCAGCTGGGAATAGCTGTGCCCGTCAACTGCGACATGCGGGTAATCGCGGCAAAGTTCGACACTGGCATGATACCCGGCACGATCTCCGCATCAATGCCGGCCGCAGCAGCCGCATCGCGGAAACGGAAGAAAGTTTCGGGTTCAAAAAAGAATTGCGTAATCGCGCGGCTTGCACCGGAGTCCAGCTTGCGCTTCAAAAAATCAATGTCTGACGCAGCAGACAAGGCCTCTGGATGAGTTTCGGGATAGGCGCTCACCGATATTTCAAACGGGTGCAATTTGCGCAAACCTTCGACCAGTTCCGCAGCGCTGGCATAGCCGTCGGGATGCGGCACAAATTGTCCGTCGGAGCCTGGCGCGTCCCCGCGCAGCGCGACGATA
>JBILLO010000047.1:0-13623 GCA_044376035.1 Sphingorhabdus sp. | reverse complement strand
CAGCTTGTCGGTCAGCGCCTTTTGGCTTTTCCATCCGGAAACGGGCCCTGATTTACAGGTGATTGCACCCGTTGCCGATGCAGGGACCGATGCAAAGGCGATAGCGGCCACAGCGGCGAGTGAAAGGGGTGTCCATAAACGCATATTCATGCTCCTTTAAAAATCGTTTGGTTGGCAAAAAAATATCGTGCGGCAACGACAAGCACGAGTGGAATGAAGTGCAGAAGCGCTGGTCCTAAATTATTGTGGATGAATATCCAATGGACAAGAACCAAGACAGCGGTGGGATAAACCAGCCGCTGAAGACGCTTCCAATTAGCCTTGAGCGCGCGCATCGAGGCATCGTTACTGGTTACCGCCAGAGGCACAAACAATAACATCGCGGCCCAACCGGTCCAAATACCCAGCGCAAGAAACTCGGCAATCATATCATCGAGATTGCCCATATCGATGATATAGAAAATGAGATGCAGGCTGGCATAGCCAAAAGCGGCAACGCCCAATGCCCGGCGGCGCTGAATGAGCCAGCTTAGCCATGGCCGCGGCCCAATCAGTGCCAATAAGGGGCTAAGCACCATCGCGGCAATCATGAAGCGTGTCGACCATTCGCCCGTTGGATGTAGCATATCCATCGCGATTACATCGCCGAAAACATACGGGCGCATCATCGCCGCAGCGGGCAAGCACAAAAGCACCCAGAATGTCGGCTTCTTATTAAGAATGTTTCGCAACATGCATAGGCGATAATCGCCTGTCGCGCGCTATGCAACGCGCAAATTGCAATAATGGCCGTCATTTTTTGGCTGCGCGGAACAATTTATGCGTTAATAAGCCATCATGTCGATGCGCTATTTTCAAAGATTTCTGCTGGTCGCTGGCGTCTTTGCGCTGGTGTCGTGCGGTGGACGGGAAAAACCGCAATCGCCGCGATCCAGCGACAATATGGCGTCGCAATATGCCCGCCAATGCCTGGCTGGCCTTAAGTCCAAATCGGTGCGCTTTGCAGGGCTGCCTAGCAAAAGTTTCGACGGCGGATGCCGCATGATCGACACGATCAAGCTGATGGATTTTGGCACGCCGACAACAAATTTGGGGGCAATGACCTGCCCGCTTGCGTCAAGCTTTACCGATTGGGCGCGTTATGCCGTGGCACCTGCGGCCAAGCAATATCTGGGCAGCGAGGTTGTGAGGATTGAGACCATGGGCACATTCAACTGCCGCGCTGTCAACGGCAGCAGATCGGGAAAATTGTCCGAACATGCATTTGCAAATGCCGTCGATGTATCCGCCTTTGTCCTGCGCGATGGGCGGCGCGTATCTGTGTTAAACGGTTGGCGCGGATCACCTGAAGAACGGGCATTCCTGCGCCGCTTACACCAATCTGCCTGCAAGAGATTCGGTACCGTTCTTGGTCCCGAATATAACGCCGCGCATGCCAACCATTTTCATTTCGACATGGCCCGTTCCAACACCAACGGAACACCCTACTGCCGATAAGGGTGGCAAATTCTGTGCCTTCGCCTTACATGCAGGGTAATGACAGACACAAAAATTACCGATCGCCGCTTCTACAAGGCACAACAAGAAGCGGATTTTGCTGAACAGCAACTCTCTACACCGCAAACGCAAAGCAAGTCGTATCGACTGGCCTTTCAGGATACAGACTTCCTCCTGCGCGAAGACCTGCGCCCTGTGCGTTTCCAGTTGGAACTGCTCAAAACCGAAATGTTGCTGGATGAGGCGAATATTGGGTCGATGCTGGTCATCTATGGTTCAGCGCGCATTCCTGAACCCGACGCCGCCGACGCATTGTTAGCCGCCGCGCAAGATGAACGCGCAACGATCATCGCCGAACGGATGCAGGAAAAGTCCCACTTTTACGAACAAGCACGCCATTTGGCGCAATTGGCTGGAAAAGCCAATGTCACCGACGAAGAAGGCCGTCGCCATTTCGTGGTATGCTCCGGCGGTGGTCCATCAATCATGGAAGCCGCCAATCGCGGCGCGCATGATGTGGGCGCAGAATCGGTTGGCCTGAACATCGTGTTACCGCATGAACAAGCGCCCAACCTGTTCGTAACGCCGCGATTAAGCTTCCAATTCCATTATTTCGCTTTGCGCAAAATGCACTTCCTGCTGCGCGCGCGCGCAGTCGCGGTTTTCCCCGGCGGATTTGGCACATTTGACGAATTTTTTGAGCTGCTGACGCTGGTTCAGACCGGCAAGATCAAGAAGATGCCAATCCTGTTGTTCGGGCGCGAATTTTGGAACCGCGTTGTGAATTTTGAGGAGCTGATGCTCGAGGGCGTTATCAGCCCACGTGATCTGGATTTATTCCAGTTCGTAGAAACCGCAGAAGAGGCATGGAGCGCTATCTGCGATTTCTACGAAGTGTCACATTGATTTAGGCGAATTACTTCGCCGGGGCTGCCTCAGGGGCCGCTGCGGCAGGGGCAACTGCTGCATCGGCGGCAGGTGCTGCTGCATCGGCGGCGGGGGTTTCTGCTGCAGGGGGTGTTGGCAATGGCAAGTTTGAACCTTGCGCGTTCATATACAAGATCAGGTTCGCGCGCTCTTCCGGATTGCCCAGACCCGCAAAAGTCATCTTTGTGCCCGGCGCATATTTTTTAGGGTTGGCCAACCATTTGTCCATGCCTTCCCAATCCCAGTTACCTGGAACGCTTTTCAGCGCATCGGAATAGGCAAAACCGGCGACATGACCGTGCGGCTTACCCATGGCTGCCCAAAGATTCGGGCCAATGCCGTTTGCGCCACCTTGTGCAATGCTATGGCAAGCCGCGCATTTCTTGAAGACCGCTTCACCCTTGGCAATATCTGCGGTTGCAAGCAACGTTGCGATTGGCACAACAGCAGCGCCGCCCGCTTCGCCCGCCGCCTCAGCCACAACAGCATAACCCTCTTTCTCAGGCGCCTCTGGGTGGAAATACATGCCTGTGACGATGCTTAGTCCAAGCGCGACGATACCGCCTGCCAAAACCCAGCCAGCAATTGTGTTACTACGATCATCCATTGTTTATCAGCCTTGAAAGTGCGTTAAAACACCGGCGTAGAATGACGGCCGGATTCCAAGGCCCCTCTAATGGCGCACGCTGGCCCGTGCAAGTGTCCAAATCCACACTTGCTCGATAAGTCTGCCTATCCTAACGCCTGCGCAGCATGAACAGTTATCCCGCACCCGCACTGGCAATCGTCAAAGACATGACGCTTGCTGCACATGAACACCCTGCAAAAGCGATTGCCTTTCAAGGCGCGCCTGGGGCGAACTCGCATTTGGCGGCGTTGGAATATCGCGCCGATTGCTTACCCATGCCCTGTTTTTCGTTCGAAGACGCCATTGACGCGGTCAAGGACGGAACAGCTGCGTGCGCGATTATACCTATCGAAAATTCGCTGCATGGCCGCGTTGCAGACATCCACTTTCTGCTGCCTGAATCGGGCCTCAGCATTATTGCCGAACATTTTATGTCGATCCGCCATTGCCTTATGGCCAAATCGTCAGATGCCAACCTCAAAACTGCGATGAGCCATCCGCAAGCGCTTGGCCAATGCCGGCATTTTTTGCGCGAAAATGGCATTATCCCTGTCGCTTATGCAGATACCGCCGCCGCAGCAGCGTTTGTCGCTGCCAATGACGACCCGTCGGCTGCGGCCATCGCGCCCCCGATTGCAGCGGACCTCTATGGCCTCGTCGCCATTAACGACGCCGTGCAAGACGATGACAGCAACACCACTCGGTTCGTTGTCCTCTCACGCGCGCCTGCCGACCGCAGCAGCCTCATAGGCACGTTAATGACCACGCTGATTTTTGAGGTGAAGAACATCCCCGCCGCTTTGTACAAGGCGATGGGTGGCTTTGCGACCAACGGCGTCAATATGACCAAGCTGGAAAGCTATCAAAACGGCGCAAGCTTTGCCGCAACCGAATTCTTCGCCGATATCGAAGGCGCACCGGGTGACCCAGCCGTCGACCGCGCATTGGAGGAGCTGCGCTTCCACTGCAACTCGGTCCGCTTACTCGGCACCTACATGCAAACCCGCGAACGGGGTTAAGGCGATATCGGCGGGAATGGCTTTAAGGCTTATCTCCGCCCACTAACTTTCCCTTCGACCCAGCGCAGGCTGGTGCCTATCGCGCCTTTTGACCTAGCCATACACTTGTGATGGGCACCCGCCTGTATTAATTCCTCCCCGGCACGGGGAGGATATGGGGGTAATTCCTCCCCGGTACGGGAGAGCCGAAGGCGTTGCGGAGCAACAGCGGGACCGTCGCAGACGGTAGAGGGGCGCGTTCAGGGTATCACCACGCCAGAAGGTCAGGATAGCCAGAGCGAGCCCCTCCCCCATGCTTCGCATGGTCCCCCTCCCCATTCTGGGGAGGGTATGCAACGACCCCACTCCACTACCCGAACCCGTTCAGAACTTCATGCCGACCTTGACGCCATATAAACGGGGTTCGGCGGGAATGTAGCTTGGGATGCCAAAGGCCCCGCCCGTGTTGCCTGCATCGAGCAGATAATCTTCGTCCAGCAGGTTGCGGGCAAAGGCGGAGATTTCGAAACGGTCTTCGCCAAAACGGAACCCTGCGTTCACATTGACCAGCGTCACACCATCTTGCGCGATGAGCGGATTGTTAGGGACTTCGAAGAACATCTTGCTACGATAGGTCACCGACGGCGTGGCGAAGAAGGTCATACCGCCCAAATCCGCATCAATCGTAAAGCCGCCCGATGCCTGCACTTCAGGTTGCAAACGGAACTTTGCACCACGGAAATTGGCCGCAATGGTTGGCTTGTCGTCAATGCCACCGTCAATATAGCCCACATTGCCAAACACGCTTAGCCAGCTTGTCGGCTTCATGGTCAATTCGGCTTCAACGCCCTTGTTGGTCGCTGAACCAGCGCTTTGCGTCTGCGTAGCGCCAGTGGGCAGGACGATGCTGACTTGGAAGTTGTCGTAGGACATCTGATATACGCCGATTGAACCGGAGAAAATGCCCAACGCGCCTTTCAAGCCGACTTCGTAGTTCCAGATATTTTCGGCCAATACGGGGGTGAAGTTTGCAACAGGGCCCGCAGAGGTCGCACGTGCGCCCAATTGCACAGTCGCGGAGCGACGGCCCTTGGAGACAGTGGCATAGCCGTTAAATTTATCAGAGAAACGATACAACAGGTTAAAGCGTGGCAGGACAGCCTGAAAGCTATCCTCCGTGCGGAACGTCTTGCCTGCGGTATCGACTTGGCCTGGGACCAATGAAGCCCCTCCGGTAAGTGCCGAGCGCGGGACGCGGGCAAAGAAACCTGACCGACGCTTTTCGATTAAGACGCGTGCGCCAGCCGTCAGTTCAAGCCTTGGTATCGGGGTCCATGTGCCGTCGGCAAACATAGAATAGCTGTCATTGCGGCCTGAATTTTCAAAAACCGAGCTGTAGGGAACTGGCGTCAACGCGAGCGCAGGGACAGTGCCATTGGCCGCAACGCAATTTCCACGGGTTGCGGCGGTGCTGGTTAAACAAGCCAAAAACACCCGCTCATTCCCTGAAAACGGGACATTTTGAATGCTGTCTTCGTGGAAGAAGTTGAACCCGAATGATCCGCGGAATGTGTCATCGGTATACGCAAAGCGGGTTTCGTGGTGAAACTGGTCGCCCTTGGCAAATTCGGTAAATTCCAAATAGGGCGCAGCCGAACCATCGGCGTCAAACACCTCAAGCGAGTCAAAGTTGCGATAGCCATTGACCATATTCAGCGCCCAATTATCGTCAAGGTCATACTTCACCGTGAAGTTGGCGTCATACACATCACGCGTCAGACCAAGCTTCTCCGCATATAAATCTTGCAATGAAGTTGGCGAACCACCCAGATATGCGTCACCGAACGGATTGCCCGGGCCCGAAGCTGTCGGCAATGCTTTGGAAACAAACGCCGTTCCGGGGTTGCGTTGACGGTCATAGGTCAAAATGAGATCGGCGGACAGCGAGTCACTTGGCGTAAAGCGCAGCGACCCACGCGCACCAAGCTGATTTTGGCCATTCAGGTCATCCTGATTTGGCGCAAGGTTGTTGACATAGCCATCGCGTTTTTTGAACGCGAAAGCAACGCGACCGGCCAGCGTGTCAGAACCTACGTTCACAAAGCCGCCGAGCTGGCGCTGGTTAAAGTTGCCAATGCCACCGGTCAGTTCGCCGGAAAAGCCAGCCTCTGGCCGAGCCGAAATGATGCTGATCGCACCCACCGCAGACGCCGTGCCGAACAAGGTCGCCTGTGGCCCCTTGATGACCTCAATCCGTTCAACGTCGTACACGTCTTGATAGGACCCACGCGAACGCGAGATATCTACGCCGTTATAATATAGTGTAACGCGCGCCGCTTGCTGCGCTGAGCCGGAGTCGGAGGTAATGCCGCGAATAACAACACCTGGGTTGTTCGCGCTCTGCTCCTGAATGTTAAGGCCGGGGATATAATTGGCCAGCTCGTCAAGATCGCTAACGCCCAGTTCTTTGAGGCGTGTGCCGCTGAGCGCGCTAATCGTCACAGGAACGTCGACCAGACGCTCTTCGCGTTTCTGCGCGGTGACGATGATATCGCCTTCAAACGCTTGGTCATTGGCCTCAGCCGTCTGCGCATATACGGGCATGGCGGTAGTTGCAGACAGGATAGACAATGCAAGAGTAATGCAGGGACGACGCATAAAAGGAAACTCCAGTAAATCAGGGACGCTGGCCCTCTGCACAATGGGCGCGTCAATATGGGGACTGCCGTGCGACAGTATGAATATGTAAATAAGAAACATTTGCGACATGCCCGCATTTGGTGGGGCGGGCGTTTAGTTTTCAGCGGACTTAGTTCCCCTCCCGCTGGCGGGAGGGGAATTGGTCTTCGTTAAAGTCATCCCGTCGCCCCAGCGTAGGCTGGGGCCTATCTCGCCTGTCGATCTAGCCAGACACACGTCATAGGCACCAGCCTGTATTAATTCCTCCCCGGCACGGGGGAGCCGAAGGCGTTGCGGAGCAACAGCGGGACCGTCGCAGACGGTGGAGGGGCACGTTCAGGGATCACCTCGCCAGAAGGTCAGAATAACCAGAGCGCGCCCCTCCTCCATGCTTCGCATGGTCCCCCTTCCCATTTTGGGGAGGATATTGAAGCGACAACGCACTTCTCACCGGAATGCCTAAGTTTACAAACATATACCGAAAACACGGTATTTCTGTAAACTTACCGCAACTTTGCGAAGTTGGCTTTCCGGGCACGAAAGCCGGGATGGGGTTCAACACATTCAAAGAGCCGGTCGCGCAACAATTGCGGGCGTGACGCGCAGAATCTCAAAACAAATCCTACATTGCAAGCGAAACCTATTTAGGGCATCGCGCATTTGTCACCGAAATTCCCCACAGTGGGAATTCAGCATGTAAAAGGTTGGAAGTGCTCCATCCCATTTCTACTTCAGTTTTTCATTTCGGGTTTTCAACATAAGGCTCTCTGGCTACAACACTCGCAGGAAACGACGGTAGGACAATCTTAACAATGAAACAGCTTAACACGCTAAACGGATGGGAACGGTTGTGGCTGATAGCTAGCGCTGTGGCGATAGTGGGTGCCATCTTTTATACTTTGCAGATCAAAGACTACAAAGGCCTCCGTTTATCCGCCTCGTGTATCGCTTTTACAGTATCACACCCGAAAGAGGATTACTCAGAGGCGAAAGCGAGATTACAGCGGGTCTTACAGACAGCTACTTACCCGCCGCCAAGCGCGCTTGATCGCAATGGACGTCTCATTTTGGAATCAACGCCACGAACACCAACCGCTGAGGAACAAATATTTGGTATGCAGGAACTAATGGGCAACTTCGACTATAGCTGCACAACTTACGAATCAGTATCGAAAAATATTTTTTTTGCTCTTTTAGCATCATTAGTTTTATTCGCTGGTGGACATTTGGCTGTCTGGGTCAAGAGAGGCTTTTAGATTGCTATCAATGCATGGCCGAATACTCTAAATACGAAGGGAGATAGATGATGAAGATAGTAAGAATATTCTTACTCACTTTCGCTGCTTGTGGCTTGCAAGGGTGCGCTCAGCAATTGATAAAAGCGGCGCAGAATGATTGCTCCTCTTTTGGTTTTTCTCCCGGCTCAACCGAATATTCCAACTGTGTACAACAGCAATATGCCCAACGGTCAAATATGATGCAAGCAGGCCTTCGTCAAATGGGGCAGACTCCTCCCGCGCAATCTCAATCTCTGCAGTCCACCTCAGGAGCGTACCTACGTAGTCAATATGTAAGCGGTACATCACGAATATGCACATATGATCGCATGGGAAGCCCCTTCGTGCTGACAGTAAACGCGACAGAACTGTGCCCTATGTAAATGGCTTAAATAGGCAAAGCTTGGAATTAGGGTGACAGTGCACTAAATTATTCTGAAGGTTCGGCAAGCCCGAATCAACTCAACAGTGCGACGTCCACAACATCACCGTAATTCCACTCTTTCGTCATCCTGAACTTGTTTCAGGATAACGAACCACGGTCGCATGTTATCCTGAAACAAGTTCAGGATGACGAGCGATGGGTGAGGGAGTTGGATCAACGCCTATTTCGGGGATGACGCATTTTTCGCTGGAATCAATGTTGCCGCGCGCGCCTGCGGCTTGCCCTCCCCCGACCCCTCCCGCTTGCGGGAGGGGAGTTATTGCGGCGGCTTTCGTCTCCGGCTTAGTGCGCCGCCCCCCAGCTTGGCCCAATGCCGATTTCAATGCCCAATGGAACCGTAAGCTTCACCAAAGGTTCTGCGGCATTGGCCATGACGTTGCGGATGATATCGCTTGCGGCGGCCACATCGGCTTGCGGCAATTCGAACACCAATTCGTCATGCACCTGTAACAGCATTTTGACATGCCCAAACCCGGCGGCCTGCAACGCTGGCCCCATGCGCACCATCGCACGTTTAATGATGTCGGCGCTCGTCCCTTGGATTGGCGCGTTGATCGCGGCGCGTTCGCTGCCCTGCCGTTCGGCTTGATTGGGGGACTTGATGCGCGGGAACCATGTCTTGCGCCCGAAAAGGGTGGTCGAATGACCGCATTCGCGGACCGTGGCCATCGTTTCCTGAATATAATTGGAAATGCCGGGGAAGCGTTTGAAATACGCGTCGATGAGCGCCTGTGCCTCTTCTGGGGAGGACTCCAGACGCTTTGAAAGGCCCCAGCGCGAAATGCCATAGAGGATGGAGAAGTTGATCGTTTTGGCGCGCCCTCTTGTGTCGCGGTTGACTTCGCCAAACAGCTCAAGCGCGGTGCGGGCGTGGATATCCTCACCTTTTTCAAAGGCGTCGCGCAAGGGTTCGACATCGGCAAAATGCGCCGCCAAACGCAGTTCGATCTGGCTATAGTCGGCGGACAAAATGACGTTGCCGGCTTCTGCAATAAATGCGTCCCTGATCTGACGCCCCGTTTCGGTGCGGATCGGGATATTCTGCAAATTGGGGTCGGTCGACGACAAACGCCCGGTCTGCGCGCCAACAAGGCTGTAGCTGGTGTGTACCCGGCCCGTTTTGGGGTCAATTTGCTGTTGCAGGCTGTCGGTGTAAGTCGATTTCAGCTTCGCCAATTGCCGCCAGTCGAGCACTTTGCGCGCGATGTCAATGCCTTGGCCTGCAAGGTCCTCCAACACGGTCACGTCGGTAGAATATTGCCCGGACTTGCCTTTTTTTCCGCCCTTATAGCCCATTTTGCCAAACAGGATTTCGCCTAATTGCTGCGGACTGCCAATAGTGAAGGGTTGCCCTGCAAGGCCGTGAATTTCCTTTTCAAGCAATTCCATTTGCACGGCGAATTCGGACGACAGGCGCGCCAAAGCGGCGCGGTCAACCTTGATGCCCAGGCATTCCATTTTGGACAGCACCGGCACCAATGGACGGTCAACCAGTTCATAAACGCTGGTCGCTTTTTCGGGACTCAAGCGCAATTTCAGATGGTGCCACAATCGCAGCGTCACATCGGCGTCCTCCGCCGCGTAACGGGTCGCGTCGGACAATGGCACGGCTGCAAAACCAATCTGGCTTTTGCCCGTGCCCGTCACGCTTTTATACGAAATGCATTCATGGCCCAGATGCGCCTTGGAAAGCTCATCCATGCCATGCGCCTGACGCCCGGCATCCAACGCAAAGCTCATCACCATAGTATCGTCATACGGCGTGATCGGCACATTGTGGCGCGCCAGCACCGACATATCATATTTCAGATTCTGGCCGATTTTAAGGACTTCCGGGTCGCGCAGCAGCGGACGTAGCTTTTCCAGCGCGGCCGCCATCGGAATTTGCATCGGCCGTTCAGCGAACATGTCCGTGCCGCCATGCGCGAGCGGGACATAGCATGCCTCACCTGGCGCAACCGCAAGGCTGAAGCCCACAAGGTTCGCACTTGCCGCCTGCAAGCTGTCGGTTTCGGTGTCAAAAGCCAAAATGCCAGTTTCACGTGCGCGGGCAAGCCAATGGTCCAGCCGCGCTACATCGGTGACGCATTCATAACTGGAGGTGTCAATTTTCGGCATTGGCGCTGGCACGGCGGACGTCCCTGTTACCGGCGCGCGTTCCGCGCCGTCGCCTGCGTTCGTCGCCTTGGGGTTGCCTGCAATCGCCTTATTGGCTGCCGCGGTATCGGCGACATGGCCAATACGCTTCAACAGCGAATTAAACCCGTGATGCTGCAAAAATTCGGCCAAAGGTTCTTCAGGGATGGCACCCAGAACCATGTCCTCAATCGCGATCGGCAACGGGCAATCTTCCTTTAGCGTCACCAACACCTTTGACAATCGTGCCTTGTCCGCATGCGCGATCAAATTGTCACGCATTTTGGATGGCTTCATATCGGACGCGGCGGCCAATACGCTTTCAAGGTCGCCAAATTCCTGGATCAGCTTGGTCGCGGTCTTTGGGCCAACGCCCGGGACGCCGGGGACATTGTCCACGCTATCCCCCATCAAAGCGAGCACATCGCCGACCTTGTCCGGACCAACACCGAATTTTTCGCATACTTCTTCGATGCGAATGCGTTCGTTTTTCATGGTGTCGAACATGTCAATGTTCGGTTCGACAAGCTGCATCAGGTCCTTGTCGCTGCTGACAATCGTGACATGCCAGCCAGCCGCGCAGGCCGCTTTGGCATAGCTTGCGATCATGTCGTCGGCTTCGACATCATCTTCTTCAACCAATGGCAGCGAAAATGCGCGCGTCGCGTCGCGGATCATCGGGAACTGAGGCTTTAGGTCTTCGGGCGGGTCCGGGCGATGCGCCTTATATTGGTCATAAACCCGGTTGCGGAATGTCTGGCTGGATTTGTCCAACACCACCGCCATATGGGTTGGGCCATCGGCTTGGTTCAAATCGTCCGCCAGCTTCCACAGCATCGTTGTATAGCCATAGACCGCGCCCACCGGCTCCCCATGCTTATTGGTCAGCGGTGGCAGCCGGTGATAGGCGCGGAAAATATAGGCGGAGCCGTCAACGAGGTAGAGATGCTTTTGGTCAGACATGACGCTGCGATAGCAGCGGCAAAGCCGCTCGCATACGGTGAATTTTTACGTTTCCCGCAGTCTAGATTATTGAGGAACGGAAGACTCAGTCGCAACGCGCAACTTATATTCGGCATAGGCTTTTTTCAAAATCCGCATACCGCGCGCGCAAGAGGTTTTGTCAAACGGATCTCTGCTGCTGCATACGGCCCTAAGACGCGCTGCCACGCTCTCCGCGTCATATTTGAATGAATGGCCAAAATCCCTAACATCCGCTGCGTAAAGACTGGCATTTGGAGCGAACTGATTATAAACCTGTGAATGCGCAGGGGTAGACAGCACCAAAGCTGCGCACAAGAAACCGAACTTGATGTGCATAATTAAGCCTCCCGTAATCATCATGTTTCCGAGAATCAAAGGAATGAAAAAGTTACGTTAAAATTCTGTTAAGTCAAACAAAAATTTCGGCCACACAAAACCGTCGCCTCATTATTTGTAACAACTGGTAAAGGTAGTTCGTTTCTTACCAGTCAATGAATACGCGCCAGTTCAAATGAATACGCGCCAGTTCAACCGAACATTCATCGATGCGACCGGCGCCACAATGTTAACCCGCTTGCGATGATGATGCCGGCGCCTGCAAGGGACGTCAGGTCAGGCCAATCGCCAAATAACAAAATCCCAAGCCCAATGGCGATTAACAGTTGGACATAAGTCATGGGCGCTATGTCTGCGGCAGAGGCGCGCGTCGTTCCCATGAATATCAACCAATGCGCAAAGCTTGCAGTGACGGCAACTAAGGTGCAGCGGGCAATGATTGTCCAATCCGGCATCCCGACCACCAGCGCGTCAACGCCAGAAAAATGGCCAATAAAAGCAGCGCTGAGGATGAAGGGCATAGCGACCGACGCCACCAGAAACTGCATCAGCAAGGGCGAACCTGCCCCAGCCACGGCGCGGTTGCCGATCATGACCAATGCCATGCTCGTTGCCGCCACCAGCGGCAGCAACGCCACCCATCCCAGCTCGGCAATATTAGGCCGCATGATCAGCAGCACCCCGCCAAAGGCAATCAATATGGCCACCCATTTGGTCACATGAGTGCGTTCATGCAAGAAAATGGCGCTGAATATCGCTGTTATCATGGGGCTGGTAAACCCAATGGCTGTCGCGTCCGCCAAGGGCATCAGGAATATGGAGGAAAAGAAGCAGATCGTTGCCAAGGCCACCGAAAAACCGCGCAACAACTGCACTTTGGGCATGGGCATGACAAAACCCTGCCGTCCTTCTTTCAGGAAAAGCAAAGTGCCAAGTCCAATGGCACCAATCGAATAACGAAGCGCCGCGACAGCGGTTCCCGGCCATGCCCCTGCGATAGATTTGATGACCGCATCGCCAATCGCCAAAAGTGCAAAGCCGCATAGCGCGTATAATAAGCCCGACCGAGCCGACGATGATGTCACGTAAATTTCCCCGATAGTTGGGTCGCCTTAATCGGCTTTTTCCGGAATGGAAACCAACACCATCGTCGCGCCAAATCAGTGCAAAATGAAATCAATGTTCGGCTTTGGTCAGTGGCTTTTGCACGGTCACTTGGGCTAGGGACAGGACCTATTAAATGCCCTTAATGGCTAAAGCCGCCGACAGCACGGTTGCCAGCACCGAAAACACGGTAATGGCCGTCCATGGCATGAACCCCACATTGTCGATGTTAACACGATTATGGCGGCGGTGATCCGCCAGGCTGCTGACCAGCACCACTGAAGCAGACATCACGGATACAGCCATCCACAGATGATCTTGCCAGATAAATTGCTCAAACCAATGCATGGGATAGCCCTTAATGCGGATTTATCAGGCAATAAAGGGCGAAGGAATGATACGCCGGTTCGCGTGGACAGGTATCTGCTTTCGCACCCGCTGTATCATGTCGATGTCCAGATCGACGCACGCCAGG
The DNA here is from genome assembly GCA_044376035.1 of Sphingorhabdus sp. Lineage (GTDB taxonomy): Bacteria > Pseudomonadota > Alphaproteobacteria > Sphingomonadales > Sphingomonadaceae > Sphingorhabdus_B. The sequence goes on along the minus strand of JBILLO010000047.1, from coordinate 137 downwards.
CCGGGTGAACTGCCCATATCGAGCAATATTGTGCCCCACGGGTCGACCACAAGCGAATGTCCGTAAGTTTCGCGGCCATCCTCATGCACACCGCATTGCGCCGCCGCGATAATGAATGCCGCGCTTTCAATGGCCCG
>JBILLO010000123.1:0-4533 GCA_044376035.1 Sphingorhabdus sp. | reverse complement strand
CTGTGCGCATATAGTTGAAGAAGGCCTGAAGATCGCCCTTCACGCCCATCTTTTTCTGGACGACACCCATTTCCCTATGGATGCGCGCGACCTGCGCTAGGCCCAGATTGTGGATCTCGTCAGGCGTCATGTTGGTTGTAGTGTAGTTCGCCAGCCGCTCGGCATAATAGCCCGCGCCATCCTTGAAGCGCCAAATGCCGTCGTCGGTTCCAGCGACTTTTTCCTGCGCCGTCATTTCGGCAATCAACGCCGCATAGGCTGGCTTAACCGAAGCATTCAGCGCCTGCGCCGCGTCAGCGACAAGCAAGTCTTTTTCGATCTGGCTGATGTTGAGCTTGGCCACCTTCGCCTTGAAATCGGCAAATAAAGGCGCATCGGGACCATCGCCGAAGGGCGCGCCGGTGATGACATTGCGCGCGTCATTGATGACATAAGGATAGACCCATTTGGGCGGCATGATGCCTTCCGCCGCGCGCGTCTTGGCTTGGGCGATGGCTTCCATCATACCAGGGCCAAGGCCATAAAGGCGGCTGACATATGCGCGGGCGTCCGACTTATTGTCAACGCGGTGAATGTTGATCAGAAAGGCTGGCAATTGGCTTTGCGCACCATTCATCTGGTCAAAGACATAGCCATAATCATTATATGCATAAGCAGCTTCACTACGTTCGGCGCGTTTTTCAAACAGGCGGTAGGACAGACGGTTTTCGGGCGAAAGCTTGGTAGGGTCAAAGCGGGCACGCATTTCTTTAAGCGCAGAACGTTCCGCTGCATTCGCGCGCATTTCGCCAGCGGTGGAAAAATCACCCCAACGGCCATAATCGCTGTCCTTGATACCGCGATAAGATTTGCCAAGCGGCGAGAGCGCCAGTTGCTGCGCGTCATATTCTTCAAAAAATGCCTTGATGGCGGCGTTTTGATCGACTTCAGAAGCGGCAGTGGGTGCGGCATTGGTCGTCTGCGCAAGCGCGGGGGTGCCAATGTGCACCAAAGCGATAGCAAAAGCAGAAATCGCGGTTTTGTTCATGCGCATTTGAAACTCTCCTGATTGTTTTATGGGAACGTCATATCAGTCCGACGTGCGAGGGGAAGGCACGATTTCGTAGCTTGTCGAAAGGGCAGCGACCTTCGTCGATGTCGTTGACCATGACCGAATCGCCTTTATTCCCCAATCACCTTCGAAAGCCGCGCGATTTCCGCATTTTGTTCTGCGACGTCTTCGACCACTGGTCGCTGCGCCTCGGTCAGATGCGCCGCAAGGCCTGCGTCGCGCGCGCCTGCCTCTGCTATCAACCCGTCAAAGTCACGCAAGGCGGCCACCGAATCGGACCGGATTTTGTCGAGCCGTGACAGCATAAGATGCGCGTTCACCCAAAACTCGCTGCCCGGCGCGGTTCCTGCCGCCTGTGACGCGGTAGACTGCACCGCGGGCAATCCGCGCAGATATGCGCTATGTGCCGCTTTGTGCCGCGCCTGTAGCGTGTCGATTTTTGCAGCGAATGCAGCAGATAACACAAATGGCGCGGCGACCGAGTCGCCGGGCGCAGCAATTGGCGCATCGGCCTCGTAACTCCGGCGCTCAAGCGAGGGAAATCCCCCCTCTCTTGCGCCACATGCGGCGAGGATCAGGAGCAGAAGCAACGGGGATGCAGGCTTGAAATTCAACATATCCGTCGTCTAAGCCTGCTTGAAGGCGCATGCAAGCGCATCTCAGTGGCGGCGCAGGTGGCGTCATAAGGGCCAAAACGCTGGATTATACGTTGACATAGATATTTGCTTGCACTAGCTGCGCCCATTCTTGTGTGACCCTGATGAGATTCGTCTCCGCTATGTCATGCGCCCGAGCAACCCGCCCTCATAAGGCGCTAAGCTTTAGAAACGGATGAGTTAAAGCCATGTTCGCAATCGTGCGCACAGGCGGCAAGCAATATCGCGTCGCCGCCGGAGATAAAATAGCAGTTGAAAAACTGTCTGGTGAAGCGGGTGACAAGATCTCGCTTGGTGATGTTCTTCTTGCCGGTGACGGTGACAAGGCGCAGGATGTAAACGGCTTGACCGTTTCTGCCGAAATCATTGCGCAAGAGCGTGGTGAAAAGGTTATCGTCTTTAAAAAGCGTCGCCGCCACAACTATCGCCGCAAGCAGGGTCATCGCCAATCGTTGACGCTTCTGCGTATCCTTGCCGTTGGCAAGGAAGAGAAAAAGGCTGCTGCGCCTAAGGCCGAGAAGGTTGAGGCTGCTGCCACTGTCGCTCCTGCCAAGGCAGCCGCGCCAAAGAAAGCCGCTGCGCCCAAAAAGGCCGCAGTCCCCAAGGAAGCTTGAGCGGCAACGCTCTGACGTAGGAGTTTAGACCATGGCACATAAAAAAGCAGGTGGTTCGTCACGCAACGGTCGCGATTCAGCAGGCCGTCGCCTTGGCGTAAAGAAGTTCGGTGGCGAAAACGTCATTGGCGGTAACATCATCATCCGTCAGCGCGGCACCAAGGTATATCCTGGGTCAGGCGTTGGCCTTGGCAAGGACCACACCTTGTTCGCGCTCGTCGAAGGCCGCGTGCGATTCCATGCTGGCAAACTCGGCCGCAAATATGTGTCGGTCGATATGCCAGCGATGGCCGCCGAATAAACAGGACAATCGATACCGGGTTGTCCAGACGGATGACCCGGAAATCATGTGAGGTGGTTTCCACCTTTGAACAGGGAGACGGGTCAACCGGTCTCCCTTTCTTTTTGTCTCATTCTCCCTGTTCGATGCCCCCCAAGGGGCAATTGTAACATGGCTGTCGCTTTGAGGTGTCAAAGGGCGGCCCAGCGGCGGAGAAACAGGATGTTCGCGAGAACGGAAAGATTATTGTTGCGGCCAAGCTGGCCAGAGGATGCAGCCGAATTGCATCAGGCGATTGCCGACGAAGGCATCGTCCGCAACCTTGCGCGTGCGCCTTGGCCATATACAGCGGATGACGCTGTGGCCTTTGCGGCGCTGGAACACGACCCACGGTTTCCCAATTTTCTGTTGATGTTGCGGACCGACAACGCACCGCGCTTGGTTGGTTCATGTGGGCTTGGCGAGCGTGACGGCGAGGCCGAGCTCGGCTATTGGATCTCCCGTCCTTATTGGGGGCTTGGTTTTGCCAGCGAGGCAAGCCGCGCCGTTGTAAATATCGCCAAGGCTATTGGCCACCGGAAACTGGTATCTGGACATTTCGTTGATAATCCCGCGTCGGGCAGGGTGCTGCGCAAGCTGGGTTTCCGCAACACTGGCAAGAACGAACAGCGCCATAGCGAGGGCCGCAGGCAGGCCGTGACCTGTGCGCTCTACGAAAAGATATTTGACGAGTCCGGTGAAGAAGTTGTGCCGATGACCCGGGCTCCGGCATTCAGCATGCGCGCGTATTTTGAACGGGTGCAGGCGGCCTAAGCGGCGGCAACACCGGCGTTGCTGTCGGCATTCGGTTGGTATTCAGGCACGAGGTCGCGCAACAAGCTGAAGAAGCACATTCCCAAATCTTCTTCGCTCTCTAAAAGGCAACAAGCACCTTTGCGTCGCTTGAAAAGGTGATCTTTGCCTTGCCAGACGTGACTATGCAATCACCCTTGGCGGCGACCTCTCCATCGGTTTGAACCTCACCTGACAAGGGAATAATCCAGATATTCCCTGAAGGTGGCAGCGGCGGGACATCGTCCAAGTCACGGACATACCAAAGTTCAAAATGTGGACCGTCTACAAGCTGTGTTCCGGTAACGGCATGTCCCGACCGAAGGTCTGCATAGGGTGTTGCAGACGATACCGCCACGCCGTCGTCCAGATGCAGCTCGCGATCGCGGCCGTAATCATACAGGCGATAGGTGATATCCGCATATTGCTGAACCTCGACAAGATGTATTCCGGCCCCGATGGCGTGGATTGTACCGGCGGGAATGTAAAAATAGTCTCCTGCAGACACTGTTTTCCAGTCCATCAAGCGTTCAATCTCGCCCGAAAGTGACGCGGCGTGCAATTCTTCGCTGCTGAGTGGGCGCTTCGTCCCAATTCCAATGACCGCGCCCGGCTCTGCGTCAACAACATACCAACATTCTTCTTTGCCAGAGGGCATGCCGTGCGCGCGTGCCTGCGCGTCATCAGGGTGTACCTGGATGGAGAGCCTCTCGGACGTAAAAAGCCATTTCACCAAAATCGGCAAAGGCGCTTCGCTGTCGGCGCTATACCAAATTTCGCCGACGCGGCGGCCATGCATGGTGCCGAATTCTGCTGGAATGTCGGTTCGGCCCCAGGGTTTGTCAACCAGATGCTTTGTTAGTTTCATGCGAAGAAGGATAGCAGAACCCGTCCGGACAGGTAACCGTTTTTTGGCGTTTGACCCATGGCGCAACATCGGCAATATCATGTTAATGTCCCCCAAGTCCCGGCAGTTGGAAAACGCGTGAACATTAGTCCTGTAATCCTATCGGGCGGCGGCGGTACCCGGCTTTGGCCGTTATCGACGCCGCAAACCCCCAAGCAGTTTTTGGCGCTGACGGATGCGCATACGATGTTTCA
>JBILLO010000046.1:0-13942 GCA_044376035.1 Sphingorhabdus sp. | reverse complement strand
CCATCTTGCTATTCGGGGCCTACCGGATCAGCGAATTGAAATCCCTTTTCCGCAGGCGTGCAACTGCGCCCGCGGCTCCTGCAAGCGAGTAAATTCTATGCGCGTTGTTTCCGGTATTCAGCCAACTGGCAACCTTCATCTGGGCAATTATCTGGGCGCGATCCGCAACTGGGTGAAGATGCAGGATGAAATGGAATGCCTGTATTTCCTCGCGGATTTGCATGCCATTTCGATGCCCCATGTGCCTGAGGAGTTGACCGCAAACACCCGCGAAATGGCCGCAGCGTTGCTCGCCTGCGGGCTGGATATCAACAAGGCGATCCTGTTCAATCAGGCGCAAGTCCCTGCCCATGCTGAGCTGCAATGGCTGCTGACCGGTACGGCGCGGATGGGTTGGCTAAACCGGATGACTCAGTTCAAGGACAAGTCCGGCAAGAACCGCGAAGGCGCGAGCATTGCGTTGTTTACCTACCCGGTGTTGCAAGCCGCCGACGTGCTGCTGTATCAGACGACGCACGTGCCGGTGGGCGAAGACCAGAAGCAACATTTGGAGCTTGCCCGCGACATCGCACAGAAATTCAACACCGATTTTGGCAAGGGTACAGATATTTTCACCTTACCTGACCCCATCATTCCCAAAGCGACGGCCCGTATCATGAGCTTGCGCGACGGTAGCGCCAAAATGTCCAAATCTGACCCAAGCGATATGAGCCGAATCAACCTGATCGATGATGCCGACACGATCCTGAGCAAAATCAAAAAAGCCAAGACTGATCCAGAGCCGCTGCCATCGGAGGCAGATGGTCTTGAAGGTCGGCCAGAAGCGAAGAACTTGGTTGGCATATATGCTGCCTTTGCGAATGAGACGGTGGAAGATACGCTGACTCGCTTTGGCGGTCAGGGCTTCGGGTCATTCAAGCCTGCACTGGCAGAGATTGTCGTCGAACATCTGCGCCCCATTTCGGACCGCTTTAGCGCGCTAAAGGACGACCATGAACAGATTGACGCGGCATTGGCGAAAGGCGCGGCAAAGGCGCGCGAATTGAGCGCGCCGACGTTAAAGGCAGCCTATGGCGCGCTTGGCTTGCTGCGTTGAATGATGTTATATTGTCGTTCAACTGTAGTTCAGTGAAACTATCCTAATTTTAATGCATTAGCTACAAGACGGCATCTGGCCGCGTTCGAAGGGATCTGAATTGATGAAAAAGGTCGCAACTTTTCTCGCTCCGCTGGCGCTGCTTGCGTTGGGTGCATGTGCAACGCCCTTTAAAGCCGATGTTTCGCGTTTTCAGGAGCTGCCCGCACCGCAGGGTCAGACCTTTGTGATCCGCGCGGCCAATCCCGCCAACGCTGGTGGCATTGAATTTGGCCAATATGCTGCGTTGGTCGCCAATGAGCTTCAGGAAATTGGGTATGTGCCGTCATCGGGTAGCACCGCCGACATGACCGTATCGCTCGATTATACCGTTGATGAAGGCAAGGAACGCAACATCGTTCGCCAAGACCCGTTTTATGATCCTTATTGGGGCTTTGGCAGCTTTTATCGCCCTTATGTTGTGCGCACGCGGCGCGGCGCGCGCTATGTCGTGGGCTATTATGACCCGTTCCTCTACAGCGGCTTTAACAGGCCATATGATGTGGACAGCTTCACGGTGTACACCGCCGATCTAGATCTAAAAATTGACCGCTATGTTGACGGAAAACGCCTGTTCGAAGGCAAGGCAGAAGCCAAGTCGCGTTCGAACAAACTGCCCTATCTGGTGCCTAATCTGGTTGAGGCCATGTTCACAGGTTTCCCCGGAAATGGAGGCGAGACCGTCCGGATTTCTGTGGCACCCGAGGAAAAGCGCTAGGGTCAGAACCCTCGGCTCGATCAAAGTTGTGGCGGTCTATACGCCGCAGCCCAGTTCCGTTTTTCCATAAGCTGCGCCCTCACCCCGCGTGGCGGCGATGCCTGCATACAGCTCAGTCCCGGTAAACAGCCCGTCGCGTCCGATGTCGAAGCCTTGCGCGCGAAAGACGTCGATAACCTTAGCAGGTGAATCATCGAAATATAAGGATTGCGATTCATAATGCTGCGCAAGGCCAGTCAACGACAAACCTTCAAATGACCGGCGTTGCCTTATGAATTTGCTTTTGCCTTCTACTGCCGCATAAGCCTTTTGACGGGCAGCTTCGTTGGCAAATTCCTTTGCCTCCAACGCCTGCCACTGGACGCGTAACTGTGTGCCGATCTTTTCAAATTCAGCACCGATTTCGCCGGAAAACGCACAAGTTGCAGGATTAAAACTGATGGAAATTGGTTTGCCCCCAAGCCGCTTCAATATGGACGTGGCGTCTGCAAGATATCCGTAGCGACCATCCGCAAGCTTCACCTCAATGAAGTTGTCTGCCGTGGTTCCCGCCAGCCTCAATTGTGTGCCCTCGCGGAGCCGATCCAGCAAATTGCTATCTGCCAAGGTCGAGGCCCAGACATCAATCATTCCATCTGCAACCCATGGCTGATCGTTCAACGACTTTACCAAGACCGGAGGGCGACTTTCCGACATGTTGGTGCGTGCGATAAAGCCATTGCCATCGCTCAATTTAAGCCACGGGCCATCAGGGTCTGCGCCAGGCTGAATTGTCCCGGTGACTTGTGATCCACGCGGAAGCTTGCCAAGAATGCTGCTGCCCATAGTGCTTGGCTTATCGCGTACATTCACCTCCGTCATCGCGAAGAATATTTCTGCGCCGGGGGTTGGGGCGTCGCCAGCTTCGGTTATCAGCCCATTTGCATCGCGCTTCAAATCGTCAGCGATGAACAACCAGAAATATAAACCGGCGATCGCCAATATAATCACGACGACCGCGACCGGCATGCGCCATTTGCGATTGGGGGCAGACATTGCAGGCTTTTTCGCCGCTTTTGCCGCTAACGCTTGCCCACAACTGGCGCAAAAGGCAGCTTTGCTTGGATTAGCGGACCCGCACGATGCGCATTTTTTTCCCATCATCGTCCTTCCGACTCACATCATGGGGATAAGCGCTGGAAAGCCTGTTGAAAAGGGGTGGAAAATTCAGGCTTCGAGTTGGCGCAGCAAAGCGCGGACATCATTGTCCATATCGCTGTCTTGTTGCCGAAGCCCTTCGACCAACCGAACGGCGTGAATGACAGTGCTGTGGTCACGCCCACCGAACTTGCGTCCGATTTCAGGGTAGCTGCGCGGCGTCATTACCTTGGCAAGATACATGGCAACTTGACGTGGGCGCACAACGGCGCGCGCACGGCGCTTCGAAGACATTTCGCTGCGGTCGATGCGATAATATTCGCATACGGCACGTTGAATTTCGTCAATGGTGATGCGGCGGCGGCAAGCACTCAGGATATCCTTTAGCTGCTCTTCGGCCAATGTCCGCGTGACTGGCTTGCCCGTCAATTGGGCATAAGCGAGCAGTTTGTTCAAGCCGCCTTCGAGTTCGCGGACATTGCGGCTGATCGTGCGGGCAAGAAACTCGACCACATCTTCACCCACTTGCGCCTCTGGCATATTGGCGAGGCGCTGTTGCAGGATCAAACGGCGCAATTCCAGATCAGCGGGTTGAATGTCGGCCACAAGGCCCATCGACAGACGCGACAATATGCGCTGGTCCACGCCGTCAAGCGCTTGCGGCGCACGGTCAGCGGACACCACCAAGCGTTTGCCCGCGCCAATGATGGCATCAATGGTGTGCAGAAACTCTTCTTGCGTCGACACCTTGCCAATGATGAACTGGATATCGTCGATCAACAGCACGTCAACAGCACGCAAACGTGCCTTGAACTCCATGACTTCCTTGCGCCGCATTGCGGTCACAAATTCCATCATGAATTTTTCGGCGGACATATACAAAATCTGTGCGTCGGGATTTACCTCGGCATAAGCATGGCCAATGGCGTGCATCAGATGCGTTTTGCCTTGGCCAGTCGCGGCTTGCAGATATAGCGGGTTAAACAATGGCTTGTCTTTCGACGCCACGCGCTCTGCTGCGCTCAGCGCCAGCACGTTGGTCTGGCCCTTAACGAAATTCGCAAAAGTCATCCGCGGGTCAAGCGCCAACCGCGTGGCTTGTGCCTCATTGGTTTCTTGCGCGACCGCGCGTTCTGCATTGGTGGACGCGCGGAGCAATTCGACGCGCGGCGCACCCGGGCGGGTACGAATTTTCAGCTGCTTGACGCTGCTATTGGTGCTTGACCATGCAAGGCGCAAGCGGTCGGCATAATGGTCAGAAACCCAGCTTGCCGAAAAGTCCGAAGGCAACAAAAGCTCAAGCGTGCCCGTCAGGTCACAATAGTCACCAAGGCTGATCGAGCGAATCCACTGCCCATAAACCTGCGCACCCAAATCGCGGCGCAAGCCGGAGGAGATGTTATGCCAATCGGCGTCAAAACGACTATGCGACGTAGAAGGGTCATTTCCGCTTCCTGATAAACCGATTTTGCTTTGCGATACTGAATTGCCTTCGGCCAACATGCCTGCTCCCATTTCCCACCCCAACCAGTTCTACATAACCGCGCACTATCTGCCGGACATGGGACGAACGGGGAGAGACCGAGCATTTGTAACCAAATGCAGCCAAGCTACGTGTTCGTTCTCCATGTGGGGCATTGCGCGACTGTCGTCATGCGTTGCTGGAATAGGTTTATTAGACACCAATAAACGAGTCTATCAAGAGCAGCGCTACAAAAAAATTGAAATAAATGGCATTGACTCGGTGGGACGCGAGCAAATGCGTTATTTAATTTATAAGATTATGATTTTATTTATTTTTTGGACGAAATCATGTTCATGACTTCGCCGAATCGCCGGAAATCCTAACATTTCACCTTTGTGACAGTTGACAAACAAAAACCCGCCGTGTTTGCGGCGGGTTTTGAATAACCAAAGCCGGAAGGTCCGGCGCTATCAGCATCGCTTAAGCGAGACCGCCGACCGCCTTTGTGAGGCGACCAAATTTGCGCGAAGCTGTGTTTTTGTGGAATACACCCTTGGATACGCCGCGCGCCAGTTCAGGCTGCACTGCGGCAAGGGCTGCGGCTGCCGCCGACTTGTCGCCAAGCTCGATAGCCGATTCGACCTTTTTAATGAAAGTGCGAATGCGGCTGACGCGTGCGCCATTTACTTCGGTACGACGCGCGTTGCGACGGATACGCTTTTTTGCTTGCGGCGTATTGGCCATTTTTGTCCTCGAATTTCAATAATTGAAGGGGCGCGCCCATGTGGTACGCCCGTTGAAGGAGCGGCCCTTAACCCTGCCCAAGAGATTCGTCAACCTCATAATGCCGCCTCATCGCTGGCATTTCGGGCAGTAGAAGGTTGATCGGCCCGAATCAACACGCCGCAATATCGTGCTGCCGCAGACGCAAGCTTCACCCTCTCGGCCATAGACACGCCAGTCCTTTGCGAAATAACCAAGTTCGCCATCGGGCGCTGCAAAATCGCGCAAGGTAGATCCGCCAGCGGCGATAGCGGCAGTGAGCACCTCTTTAATCGCGATGACCAATCGGGCCAGCCGCGCTTTGCTTATGCTTGAGGCCGGCGCAACAGGGTCGATGCCCGCCATGTTTAGCGCCTCACACACATAAATATTGCCCAAGCCCGCCACAATATTCTGATTAAGCAGCATAGCCTTAATCGGCGCTTTGCGGCCAAACAGTGCCTTTTGCAGCACTAAGGTATCGAACGCCTCCGACAGCGGCTCAGGCCCCATTTTGGCAAAAAAGCGATATGCGTCGATCTGGTCCGAATCGATAATATCCAGCGACCCAAAACGGCGGTGATCATTCAGTGCAACCACGCGTCCACTTGCCGTTTCCAGAATGAAATGGTCGTGCTTTTCAATTTCCACCGGGTCTACGCGCCAGCGGCCGGACATGCCCAAATGAAATATCAGCACGTCCTGCCGGTCCGTATAGATCAGGCCATATTTGGCGCGGCGTCCCAGCGTCTCTATCCGCGCGCCCGTTAGCCGCTGGCGCAAATCGGGCGGAATCGGCCAGCGTAGGTCCGCACGGCGCGGTTCAGCGCGCACGATCAACGCGCCTTCAAGGACCGACCGCAGGCCGGACACAGTGGTTTCCACTTCGGGTAATTCGGGCATATGCTTTTGCACCTAAGGGTCAGGACCCCCTAACAGCCTTTGCGGCTGGCGCAACAATCGGCTAGAGGCAGGCTAATGAATGACACCGTATCCTTCGGCTATGAAGAAGTTAGCCCCGCAGAAAAGACGCAGCGTGTTGGCGACGTCTTTTCCAATGTCGCGCGCAAATATGACATCATGAACGACGCGATGTCGGGCGGGATGCACCGTTTGTGGAAAGATAGCTTCGTGCGCCGCGTAAAGCCCCGCGCAGGCGAGGATATTCTCGATATGGCCGGCGGCACGGGCGACATTGCGTTTCGCATGGAAAAATCTGGCGCGCAGGTCACTGTCTCCGACATTAACGAAGACATGTTAGATGTCGGCATGGAACGCGCGATGAAGCGCGGTATCGACAGCCTTATCTGGTCTGCGCAAAATGCGGAGACATTGACCTTCCCCGACGCACATTTTGATGCCTACACAATTGCCTTTGGTATCCGCAACGTCACCGACATTCCAAAGGCTCTGCGTGAGGCGCGTCGTGTGCTGCGTTATGGTGGCCGTTTTTTCTGCCTCGAATTTTCCACGGTCGAATGGCCTGGCCTGGCGCAATTATACGATGTGTATTCGGATAAATTGGTGCCAAAATTGGGCAAAGCCATTGCAGGTGACGAAGACAGCTACCGGTATCTCATCGAATCCATCCGCCGCTTCCCCGACATGCAAAATTTTAAACGCATGATCGGTGAGGCTGGCTTTGTCCAAACCAAAGTTGAGCCCATATTGGGCGGTCTGGTCGCGATCCATAGCGGCTGGAAGGTTTAACCCCGCACCTTATGACTCGTCCCGTTACCCACATCCTTCGTTTGCTCAAATGGGGCCGCATTCTTGCGCGCCACGGTGCGTTGCGCGCCATTGAGGCGGATCGTAACACGCCTGCGCAGGTCAAGCGCCTGTGCCGCATTGCGCGCTTTGGCACGATCCAGCCAAAGGTGCCTGATTATGCAGGCGCATTTCGCGCCATTGGTCCCGCCGCCATCAAACTTGGCCAAACGCTCGCGACCCGGCCTGATATCATCGGCGAAGAGGCTGTGCATAATCTGCTGATGCTGCAGGACCAGTTACCGCCTGCTCCATTTGACCAAGTCTATGCGCAGATCGACAACAGCCTGAATAAGCCAGCGTCAATATTGTTTGAATATATCGACCCAGTGCCTGTCGGTGCAGCCTCCATCGCGCAGGTGCACCGTGCCCGCACGCGCGAGGGCAAGGATGTCGCGATCAAAGTACTTCGCCCCGGCATTCGCGAACAGTTCGCCCGCGACATTGAAACCTATGAATGGGCCGCCGCGCATTTGGAGGCGTTTGGCGGCGAAGCGGCGCGGTTGCGCCCGCAGCTGGTTATCGCCAATCTGAAACGCTGGACCTTGCGCGAACTCGATTTGCGGCGCGAGGCAGCAAGCGCGTCCGAACTCAAAGACGCGATGGTCGCGGTGGAGGGTTACACGATCCCGAGCATCGACTGGGACCGGACATCAGGCCGCGTGCTGACTCTGGAATGGGTCGACGGCGTAAAAATTTCCGACATTGATGCGCTCAAGGCGGCGGGCCATGACCTCAATAAGCTGGCCGACAAGCTTGTCCTCACATTTTTGCGGCAAGCGATTTCGGAAGGCTTTTTTCATGCCGATATGCATCAGGGCAATTTGTTCGTCCGCGCCGACGGCACGATTGTCGCCATCGATTTTGGCATCATGGGCCGGATCAACCGGCAGGCGCGTTTCTGGTTGGCAGAAATTCTCTATGGCCTGACCACCGGCAATTATAAGCGCGTCGCCGAAATCCATTTCGAGGCGCAATATGTGCCAAGCTATCACAATGTCGACGAATTCGCGACTGCGCTGCGTGCGGTTGGTGAACCAACGCGCGGCAAACCCGTCAGCGAGTTGTCGGTCGGACAAATGCTCGACAGCCTTTTTGCGATCACACGTGATTTCGACATGCAGACGCAGCCGCATCTGTTGTTGCTGCAAAAAACGATGGTGATGGTCGAAGGCATTGCGACATCATTAAACCCAAGCATCAACATGTGGAATGTTGCCGCGCCATATGTCGGCGACTGGATTCGCGGTGAGTTGGGGCCTGAGGCAATGTTGGCCGACGGCCTACGCAAACAAGCCGACACGCTGAAGATGATCCCCGACCTCATCCGCCGTTTGGATGAACAGCTACCGCGCAAGGGCGGCGCGCCCGATCCACCCCCCTTGCCCGCCGTGCAGCTTATTTGGGAACGTAAGGGCAGCAGTTACGCTGGGCGCTATCTCTTCGTTGCGGCATTGGCTGGTGCCTTGGGCGCTGCTGGCATGTGGCTTTGGGGTTGAACCAAGCTCTCGCCAGCTTGACCTTTGCTTTTATGCGCATAAAGTGTGCGCATGAATAAACCGTCGCAGTTTACCGCGCCTCGGCGTCCGACAAATATAAGCTTGCCATCCGATATGGTTGACGAGGCCAAGCGGCTTAGCATCAACGTATCGCAAGCCTGCGAAACCGGACTGCAGGAACAGGTGCGCAAAGCCTTGGGCGAGGAGTGGAAACGCGAAAACCGCCAAGCTATTGAAAGCTGGAACAAATGGATCGCCGAAAACGGTATGCCATATGATGAGTATCGCGATTGCATCCCGAATTTGTGATTAATGATGAACATTATATTATGTCGACACATCTGATTTTCGCCATTCCGCTTGATAGGCTTGGCGTAAAAATCGGCTCTCTGGCGCAGGAAGATTTGGTCATCACCTCCGCAGTCGATAAACTATTCAGCGGGTATTGAAGCGCATGAACGAAAAACGCATCCTGTTAATCGTCACTGGCGGCATTGCGGCGTATAAGTCGCTTGAACTTGTCCGCTTGCTCAAGCGTCAAGGCCTATTCGTGCGCGCGGTCATGACGCAAAGCGCTACCGAATTCGTCACGCCCTTGTCGATGTCGGTAATGACTGAAGACCAAGTATATGGTCATATGTTCGACCTGAAGGAAGAAAGCGAGATTGGGCATATCCAGTTGAGCCGTCAGGCCGACTTGGTCGTCATCTGCCCCGCCACCGCCAATATCTTAGCCAAGATGGCGGCCGGCATATCCGACGACCTAGCAACAACCATCTTGCTGGCGACCGATAAGCCGGTGCTTGCCGTTCCTGCGATGAACGTCCGCATGTGGAACCATCCGGCAACGCAGCGGAATTTGGCGCAATTGCGCGCCGATGGCGTCCACATCATGGCTCCGGACGAAGGCGCCATGGCATGCGGCGAATTTGGCCCCGGACGCTTGCCGGAGCCACCTACCATTGCCGAGCGGATTTGCGCGATGTTGGGGCATGATTTCGATATAATGCTGACATCGGGCCGTTCACCAACCACGGTCCCCGGCGGCGCTGCGCTTTCGGCGGAGCTGGCGCATCGTCCCTTGTCCGGTCAACGCATATTGGTAACCGCTGGCCCAACGCATGAGGCGATTGACCCTGTGCGCTACATCGCCAATCGTTCTTCAGGACGTCAGGGTTTTGCCATTGCGGCAGCGGCTGCCGCTTTGGGCGCTGAGGTCACGCTTATTGCTGGTCCCGTTCATTTGGCGACCCCGCCCGGCGTCGCTCGGATAGATGTTGAAACCGCCATCGACATGCAGGCGGCGGTGGAAAAAGCCTTACCCGTCGACGCCGCCATCATGGTGGCTGCCGTCGCCGATTGGCGCGCGGTGCAAGCGCCTGAACAAAAAATCAAGAAAGACGGCGGCAATATCCCCGCGCTGAACTTAACCGAAAATCCCGATATCCTCGCCAGCCTTGCCACGCATCCACATCGCCCAAGGCTGCTAATTGGTTTTGCGGCGGAGACAGAGAAGATTGTGGAACATGCACAGGCAAAGCTCGCCAAAAAGGGTTGCGACTGGATCGTCGCCAATGACGTGTCTGGCGATGTGATGGGCGGCGCAAACAACGCCTTTCATATCGTTACGAAAGATGGCGTCGATAGCTGGCCCGAAAGCGCCAAGGACGTGATTGCCCGTAAATTGATGGAGAAGGTGGCCGATGCACTCGCAAAAGGTTGATATCCGCGTCAAGCGACTGGACCATGGAACTGGCCTGCCGTTGCCCGCATATGCAACATCAGGCGCGGCGGGCATGGACATTACCGCCGCCGAAAGCCTGACTTTGCGCCCCGGTAAACGCCACGCCGTTGCAACCGGTTTCGCCTTTGCCATTCCCGATGGCTATGAAGTTCAAGTGCGTCCGCGCTCTGGTCTTGCACTGAAACATGGCATTACCTGCCTCAACACCCCCGGCACCATCGACAGCGATTATCGCGGCGAAGTGAAGGTCATTCTCGCAAATTTGGGTGACGAAGATTTCGTGATCAACACCGGCGACCGGATCGCGCAGATTGTTGTGGCACCGGTCACGCACGGCATATTATGCGAAGTCGACGCCCTTGAGGATACAGAGCGGGGCACCGGAGGTTTTGGTTCCACTGGCGTATGACGCTCAACGACCAACAGCTTGACCGTTACGCCCGGCATATTGTGCTGCGCGATATTGGCGGTGCGGGTCAGTCCAAATTGCTGTCGAGCCATGTGCTGCTGATCGGTGCGGGCGGCATTGGTTGCCCTGCCATGCAATATCTGGCGGCGGCGGGCGTCGGGACGATCAGCGTGGTTGATGATGATGTTGTGTCCTTGTCCAACCTTCAACGGCAAATTCTTTATAGCGACAGCGACATTGGCACAGCAAAGGTCGATGCCGCTGGCGCCGCCATCGCGCGGTTGAACCCGGATGTGACATTTCGTGGCCTTAAGCAGCGTATTGACCGCTCCACCTCAGCAGACATTCTCAATAGCGTCGATGTCGTCATCGACGGTTGCGATAATTTCGCCACGCGCTTGATCGTCAACGATTTGTGCCTTGCCGCTAAAGTGCCGTTGGTCAGCGCCGCAATTGGTCAGTTTCATGGGCAAATCGGCACCTTTACCGGATGGCAAGCCGACGCGCCGTGCTATCGCTGCTTTGTCGGTGACGCCCATGACCCCGATGATTGCGACGACTGCGCCACACAGGGCGTTCTGGGCGCGATGTGCGGCCTCATGGGGTCGTTTGCTGCTATGGAAGCCATTCGTGCACTGACAGGCTTTGGAGAGCCCCAGAAGGGTAGGCTACACCTGTTCGACGGAATGGCACCAGTGATGCGGTCAATCCGCCTGCCAAAAGACGCAGGATGCCGGAGTTGTGGCGCTTTAATCGCCTAATATTTCCTCTACCCAAGCAGGCACCACTAATGTCGCCGGGCCATGCCGCGATTCTTCAAACCATGATGTGCCATGCGATGGTTCAAGGTTCAGTTCCAAGGTTTTGATGCCCTTTTGCCGTGCCTCACGCACAAGGCCAGCGGCGGGATAGACCGCGCCGGAGGTGCCAATGCTGACGAACAAATCCGCCTGATCCAGCGCGTGGTAGATTTCATCCATGCGATACGGCATTTCCCCAAACCAGACGATGTCCGGCCGCAATTGCCCAGCCACGCCACACGCCGGGCAGGCTGGCCGGTCGATCAACGTCCCGCGCCACAGATGACGTGCATCGCAGGCGTTGCACCATGCGTTCAAATGTTCACCATGCATATGCAACAGGCGCTGAGCCCCTGCCCGTTCGTGCAGATCATCGACATTTTGCGTCACCAGCAGCAGATTGCCTGACCAGCCCGCATCCAGCCGCGCGAGCGCATAATGCGCGGCGTTTGGCTCCACTTGCTGAATACGCGCGCGGCGCATATCGTAAAAGCGCAGGACAAGTTCGGGATCGCGGGCAAAGGCCTCGGGCGTGGCCACATCCTCCACCTTATGCTGCTCCCACAACCCGCCTGCGCTGCGGAAGGTATCAATCCCGCTTTCAGCGCTGACGCCAGCGCCCGTCAGGATAACGATATTTTTGATGCCTTGCCCCACATGCTTTCCTTCATCTTCACCCAAAACTTGTTTCAGTTGCCCAATATAGTAAGACCCGAATAATAGGTCAGGGCAAGAGATATGAAAATTGGAATTATTGGCAGCGCAGGCCGCATGGGTCAGGCTTTGGTCGATGCGATTGCCGCAGAGGGCCATGAACATGCAGGCGGCGTCGATAAGGATGGCGATCTTGCAGGGTTAATCGCGGTATCCGACGTTATCGTCGATTTTTCGAGTCCGCATGGCCTTGAGGCCAGTCTCGACGCGTGCGTGGCCGCGGGCAAGCCCATCGTCATTGGCACGACGGGTTTGGAAGAGCGCCACCATTTCCTCATCGACGATGCCGCGCGCGACATTCCCATCTTGCAGACAGGCAATACATCCTTGGGCGTGAATATGCTCGCCGCCTTGGTAGAACAAGCCGCGCGGCAGTTGGGCGAGGGCTGGGATATCGAAATCCTGGAAATGCACCATAGGCACAAGGTGGACGCGCCATCGGGCACAGCCCTACTGCTGGGCGAAGCCGCGGCAAAGGGCCGCGCGGTCAATTTGAAAGACCATAGTGAACGGGGCCGCGACGGGATAACCGGCGCACGCAAGGCCGGCCACATCGGCTTTGCATCCTTACGCGGCGGCAGCGTGGCTGGCGACCACAGCGTCATCTTTGCGTCCGACAATGAACGCATTGAGCTTGTCCATCGCGCCGAAAATCGCGCAATATTCGCTAGCGGCGCGGTGAAAGCTGCCGAGTGGCTCATGCAACAAAAGGCGGGCCGCTATGCGATGCAAGAGGTCCTTGGTCTGTGAAAAAAGCAGACATATTTGAATTTTACCGACGCCTGGCGGAGGCCAATCCTGATCCGGAAACTGAGCTGGCTTATGGCAATGCGTATCAGTTGCTTGTTGCCGTAACCTGTTCGGCGCAATCGACCGATGTGGGGGTAAACAAGGCAACCAAGGCTTTGTTTGAAGAGGTGAAGACGCCCGCACAGATGGTCGCGCTTGGGCTGGAGGGTTTGAAAGCGCATATCAAGACCATTGGGCTGTACAATAACAAGGCAAAGAACGTCATCGCTTTGTCGGAAATCCTTGTGCGCGATCATGCAGGCGAAGTGCCCGCCGACCGTGATGCGTTGGAGGCTTTACCCGGCGTTGGCCGCAAGACCGCCAATGTGGTGATGAACACCGCGTTCGGCGCAGAAACCTTCGCCGTCGATACCCATATCTTCCGCGTCGGTAATCGCACAGGCATCGCGCCGGGAAAAAATGTGGTCGCGGTCGAAAAAGCGCTGGAGAAAAGCACGCCAAAGCCGTTCCGCATTGGCGCGCATCATTGGTTGATCTTGCATGGCCGCTATATCTGCAAGGCACGCACGCCCGAATGTTGGCGCTGTCCCGTTGCGGACCTGTGCCGCTTCAAACCCAAAACCCCTGCGCCGAAGATAAAGTCAGCTAAAGTTCAGGTAGAAGAGGTTAAGCCCGAGTCGTAATGTAGGAGAATTTTGATGCGTAAAATGCTGTTGATCATTCCTGCGATTGCATTGCTGTCAGGCGGCGGTGCCGTCGCGATTTCAAGCAAGAGCGCACCCGAACCCGTTCGCGCCGTGGGCGAACCCAAAAATTGTGTCACCATATCGCAAATACGGTCAACAAAAGTCATCGATAACCGCACTATCGATTTCCGCATGGCAGGCGGCAAAACCTATCGCAACACCCTGTCCCAAAGCTGCCCCGGATTGAAATTCGAAGAACGCTTTTCCTATAGAACGTCGCTCAACCAATTGTGCAGCGTCGACATCGTGCACGTTTTGCATAATCAAGGCGGGCAGATTTCTGAAGGCGCAGGCTG
>JBILLO010000122.1:0-4597 GCA_044376035.1 Sphingorhabdus sp. | reverse complement strand
AATCCCTTCCGATTGCCGGCCAAACTGAAAGACTGGCATGGAGGCCCACCGAATAAACAATCGACTTCCCCCATTTGCAACCCAGCCAAATTGCACAACTCACGGCCTGTCAACTCGGCAACATCCGCATTAAGTACAACCGTTCGTGGCATATTGGTCCGAAGCGTATCGCAGCAAGAAGGGTCGACTTCGACAGCCAAGCGAATATCGAACCCAGCGCGCTCGAAACCGATGTCTAATCCGCCAGCGCCTGAAAAAAGACTAATCGCCCGAAGCATTTTCTAACCTTCCGCATTCCTGTTAATCGGCTATCACTTGTTCGACCAACACCCAATTTAGGCACGGCAGTGGAACAAAACAAAAACAAATTGATATTGTCAACAAGTTTTCCGACCATTGCTTTTAATATTGAGTTAGTCGCGGCTCCTCCGACCCACCAACTAAATGCCGCAACTGTCCCAGAAACAATAAACTTTGAGATCCTTATACTCGGCAAACCTCGGAGACACAACAAATACCGGGACGCGATGCTATGAGTCGACTCTCCCCCTCGCCAACCCCACATCGCCCGTGTAAACCCAAATTGTCATACGCCGGAAATCTGTCTATGTAAGAATTATGGTGGCAGTGCACTAAATTATTGGGAATTCCGCCAACACGCCCATCATTCCCAAAACAGCCCTGCACTATGACCCCGTGGGCCTTACATGACCCACATCAATCGCCCGTTAAAATACGGTCCATCAATTGCTGCACCGTCGGGACAAAGCCGTTTGAATAAAACGGATCTTTCCCGAACAGATAGGCGCTGTGTCCGGCGAACATCAGGTTTTCATCAATGGGCGCGCCATGGGCGATGTTCTGCAGCGCCTTTTGAATGCAAAAGCTGCGCGGGTCGGCGAGGCGGCCTGTGGAGTTATTGTCATGGTCCTTCCACGACGAAAAACCGCAATGCGACAAACATCCCATGCAGTCCTTTTGGTCCTTGCGGATCGCTTCGCCCGATGACGGTGTGACGAACACAAGCGAGTTATCCGGCGTTTTCAACGCAACGGTAAACCCGCGCGCATCGCATTCGCGGGCCTTCATAAGGTCGGCTGGGGTAACCCAGAAATTCTTACCCTTCACGCCGACATCCAATTGCGCCGTGTGTTCCGCGTCGGCGGCTTGCACATAGGGAATTTGACGTGCCGAACGCGCCTGAAGCTCCAAAAGAAACGGATTGATGACCGCGCTGGAGTAAAAGCCCGTTGGCGAAAATTGATGCAGCAGCACGCCGTCTTCTGGAATTTTCGTAAGCGCGTCTTTCCAACCGGCGGGAATTGGGCTTTCTTGCGTCAACAGTGGACGTGTGCCCAATTGAAACGCAATCTGCCCAAGTTCGGGGTTATCAATCCAGTTGTTCCAGTCGCGTAAGTACCAGACGCCGCCGGCCATGATGATGGGCACATCATCCGAAATGCCTTCAACGCGCATGACATCGCGCAGGGCCTTTACGCGGGGATAGGGGTCTTCGGGGCTACGCGGGTCTTCGGCATTGGACAGGCCATTATGGCCACCGGCAAGCCATGGATCTTCATAGACGACCGCACCGAGCCATTCCGGCACCTTGTGATAGGCACGCTTCCACAAGGCGCGGAACGCGCGTGCGGAGCTGACGATGGGCAGATAATAGACGCCATATTGCGCGGCAATCTCGGACAATTTGTAGGGCATACCAGCGCCGCAGGTGACGCCTGTGACCATGCCCTTGGTCGCTTCCAAGATACCGTGCAAGATGCGCTGGGCACCGCCCATTTCCCACAGTACGTTAATGTTAATGGCGCCGCGCCCATTGGAAATTTCATGCGCAAGCTGCACCTGCGCGATGCCGCCGCGAATGCCATATGCGACAAGTTCCTCATGCCGTTCGGCACGCGTTTTGCCAAGGAAGACTTGCGGGATCATGTCGCCATTTTCATCATAGCTATCGGCATTTACCGCCGATACTGTGCCGATGCCGCCCGCCGCAGCCCACGCGCCAGAGCTTGCATGATTGGTCGCCGCAACGCCCTTGCCGCCTTCGACCAATGGCCATACTTCACGGCCACCATAGATAATGGGTTTCAGCCCCTTGAACACAGATATTACCCCTAAAATACGGCTTAAAGCGCGGTTTCATGCGCTTCTCTCCATGCGCGCTATCGCAAATATCTAACTTTGTCGCGCAAAATCCGCACGTTTCATGGCAGAGCCATAAAGCTGCCGATACCGCGCAAACATCGTGTCCTCATCATATTGGGAACAGGCCAGCAAGCGGTTTGCAGCGCCCAATGTTGCACGCAGTGCCGCATCTTTTGCCAAGCTGGCGATAGCCAAAGCGAGCGCATCCTCATCAGCGCGTGCAACGATAAATGGCCGGTTCTCGCGCGCAACGATGTTACGGACATCGCCCACATCTGTGGATACAATGGGCAGCGCGCTGGTCATCGCCTCAACCAGTGCAACGGGATATTGTTCGCTATCCGAGGACAAAGCAAAAATGTCGAAAAGCCGAATGTAGCGGGCGGGATCATGCAAATATCCCGGCATCATCACGCGGTCAGCGATGCCAAGCCGCTTTGCCTCTGACAGGATCACATCGCGGTCCGGCCCTTCACCGACAATGGCAAGCCGGATATTTGGGTCAGCCGCCGCGACGGCGCGCAATAATCGAGGCAAATTCTTAACGCTCCTCAGCCCGGCAATCGTGCCCACAACAATGTCTCCATCCCGTTTTTGGAACCCCGGAAAAGAACCGCGTTGCGGACGGCGGTTATAATGTGCGGTATCAATCCCGTTGGGAAAGCGCGCAATTTTCTCCAGCGGCTGATGCCAGACGGTTCGGGCAATCTGCTCCAGCGTTTTGGATGGCACGACAAGCGCGTCAGACCGTTGCAGCGCGATGGTGCGGAACCAATTGCGGTGCCATTTCAGCCGATCCACCTCATCCTGTTCAAATCCATCCTCATGATGAATAAGCGGTGGCAATTTCATGCTGCGCGTGAACAAGGTATGCGCCATGACCCCGTCCATCGCACCGAAATTATAACTCAGCACGAGGTGAAATTTCTTCATATAGCCGGCCAAGCGGCGATAGCGGCCCATGCTGGGCATTCCGGCGAGCAAAGGCGCTGCGTCTTTGGGAAAGCTTACCTTCACCCGCCGATCAATGCTGTCCGCCGCGCCAAGGGCATAGCTATCCGCCGACAATAGGGTATGTTCGGCTTGGTTGCCAAAGTGGTTCATCAAACGCGCGGTGCGCGATTCCTGATCCCCTAAATCAAAGCTGCTATGCAAATGCAGGATGCGAACCGCCGCCATACTTGCCTTTCCCTTATGCACCGCCCAGATGCGTTAGATGAACTTGAAACCTTTGCCATCCCCCTACCGTCCTGATCCAATAATCGCCAGTCTTGGCGCGAAAATTGGTGACGCCGTCCGGCCTGCGCATTTTCCGGAGACGGTCTTGCGCTTTCGTAATGATCGGTGGGCGGCGACAATTGGCCTCGCCGACTATGACGACGCCGCCTGGGTCCGCCACTTTGGCCGCTTTGAACCGCTGCCCGACAATATGCCTGAACCGCTGGCTTTGCGCTATCATGGGCACCAATTTCGCGTTTATAATCCCAACATTGGCGATGGCCGTGGTTTCCTGTTTGCGCAGATGCGCGATGGCGACGGCCGCTTGCTTGATTTGGCCACCAAGGGGTCGGGCACCACGCCCTACAGCCGGCGTGGGGATGGCCGCTTAACGTTAAAAGGCGGGGTGCGCGAGATTTTGGCAACCGAAATGCTGGAGGCGCTTGGTGTCAACACCTCCAAGACATTTTCGATCATTGAAACCGGCGAAGAATTAATGCGCGGCGATGAACCATCGCCCACAAGGTCCGCCGTCATGGTGCGATTAAGCCATAGCCATATCCGCATTGGCAGCTTCCAACGTGTCGCTGCCGAGGGCGACGCTGCGTTTATGGGGGAGCTTATCGCTTATTGTTTGCAGCAGCTCTACGATGTTGCCCCGGCTGAAAATCCTGCGGCACAATTGCTTGCGCTGGCGGTGGAACGAGTCGCTGATCTTGCGGCGTCATACATGGTCGCGGGCTTTGTCCATGGCGTGCTCAATACCGACAATATCAATATTACCGGTGAGAGCTTCGATTATGGGCCATGGCGCTTCACTGAATATTGGGACCCGCAATTCACGGCGGCCTATTTCGACGAATCTGGTCTGTACGCATTTGGCCGACAGGCAGAAGCGCTGCATTGGAATTTGGGGCAGTTGGCAGTTGCGCTGCGTCTATTGTCGGATGCGCCCCCGTTAATTGCCGCGCTGGAGCGTTTTGCGGGCCTGTATCAGCACGCGGTCATCCGACGTTTTCTGTGGCGGCTGGGTATCGCATCACGCGGGGAGGTATCGGACAGGCAATTGGTCGAAGCCGCAGAACGCACGATGACGCGGGAGAAAATTCCAATCGATCAATTCTTTTATCAGTATCGTTATGGCAACGCAGACGCGGGCGAGGCCCCCGGCGAATATCAGGCCGCATTTGCCGCGTTGCTGCGTGATTACGCGCCA
>JBILLO010000121.1:0-4638 GCA_044376035.1 Sphingorhabdus sp. | reverse complement strand
GGCGCGCCGCTGACGATCGCAACGGATGTCGATGCCTATATGAAGGCGCAACGCACTGCCGGGTTGGTCATCATTCAGGATGGCAAAGTGCGGATGGAAAAATATGGTCTCGATTTTGGCGCAGAGGGTAAATGGACCAGCTTTTCTGTCGCGAAATCCTTCACCTCGACCTTGGTCGGTGCGGCGATAAAAGACGGCTATATCAAAAGCATTGATGACAAGGTTTCGGCCTATATCCCTGATCTGAAGGGCTCGGCTTATGATGACGTTACCATCAAACAATTGCTCACGATGACGTCCGGCGTGAAATGGAATGAGGATTATGAGGACCCCAAGTCCGACGTTGCCTTGTTCAACACGCATAAGGCCGAAAATGGCATGGACGTGACCGTCAGCTACATGCGCAAATTGCCGCGAGAGGCGCCTGCTGGTACAAAATGGGTCTATAAAACCGGCGAAACCAATTTGATCGGCGTGTTGGTCAGCTCCGCCACACAAAAGACCTTGTCCGCCTATCTGTCCGAAAAATTATGGGCACCATTTGGCATGGAGCAGGACGCAAGCTGGCTATTGGGCGCGACGGGGCACGAGATCAGCGGTTGCTGCATTCAGGCATCGACGCGTGATTATGCCCGTTTTGGCGTGTTCATGCTGAGCGGAGCGAAGGTCAACGGCGCAAGCATTTTGCCCGATAACTGGATCGCGCCAGCGACGAGCAAGCAAGCCGACATTGATATGCCTGGTAAGGGCTATGGCTATCAATGGTGGACCTATGACGACGGCAGTTACGCCGCCCAAGGCATTTTTGGCCAAGGCATCTTCATTGACCCCAAGCGTAACCTTGTGATCGCATCGAACAGTAACTGGCCTAAGGCAACTGACCCGAACACGGTCGGTGTGCAGCGGGAAGCTTTTTACAAGGCTGTGCAAGCGGCGGTCGATGCAGAGGCCATGCCGCGCGCCAAATAATTATGTTGCGGTGCAAAATAATTGCGAGCTATCGCAACTAAATTGCGCCGCGACACGTTGAAAAAAAGGGCTTTTCTAAGTCTGGATTTTAGTCCAGCATATCCGCTTCACAGACTGGGCCTCACAGGGAGATTAGCCATGGATTTTAAGACCTTTTTGCACGCAGGTAGCAATCGGCGCGCTATGCTGAAAGGCATGGGCGTTGCGGCGGTTGGCTTCTCATTGACCGGTGCGCTTTCTGGATGTGGCGAGAAAGAGGCGGCAAAGCTTGCCAATGGCGAAGAGGCCAAGCTGAACTTTTATAACTGGGACACCTATATTGGTGAAACCACGTTGGAAGATTACAAAGACAGCGCCGGCGTTGACGTGAACATGACTTTGTTCGCCAGCAACGACGAATTGTTTGCCAAGCTGCGTGCTGGCAATCAAGGCTATGACGTCATCGTGCCGTCGAATGACTTTGTTGAGCGCATGGTCGCGGCGGATATGCTGGTTGAACTCGACAAGGCGCAGATCCCAAATTTCAAGAACATTGCCCCGGATTATCAGGATGTGCCATTTGATCCGGCGCGCAAATATTCCATGCCTTACACATGGCTGGCGCTTGGCATTGGATATCGCAAGTCAAAGGTGCAGTCGGTCCCCGATAGCTGGAAAGTCCTGTTTGACAGTGACGAATATAAGGGCCGCATTGCTGTGCTGTCTGAGGCGGGCGACATGTTCCGGCTCTATGGCAAATATCTGGGTAAATCGGTCAATGACCTGACCGACGCTGATCTCAAAATGATTGAAGCGATGATGATCAAGCAAAAGCCGAACATTAAATCCTTCCATGAAGACAATGGGCAGGATCTGTTGCTGAAGGGTGAGGTCGATCTTGTCCTTGAATATAATGGCGACATTGCCCAAGCGATGGTTGAAGACCCCGACATTGGCTTTGTCATTCCCAAGGAGGGCAGCCAGCTCAATTCCGACAATCTGTGCATTCCAAAGGGTGCGCCGCATCCGAAAAATGCCCATGCTTTCATCAATTATTTGCTGGATGCCGAAGCAGGTAAGAAGATAACCGAGACAATCCTCTACCCAACACCCAATGACGCAGCAAAGGCGTTGATGCCCGATGATTATAAAGATAATCAGGTCATTTTCCCGCCCGCAGGTGTTCTGACGAAATGCGAATATGCCAAATTTAATTCAGAGCTGCAGCCGAAATATGAGGAGGCGTTTACCCGCGTTCGGGCGGCATAATTGATGTCAGGGCCGTTGCAGGACTGGAAAAGCCAGAAGAAGCCTTTTGCCGCCGTTGCCGCGGCACCGGTGTTCTGGCTTGCCCTGTTCTTCATCGCGCCCATGACCATTGTCTGGCTCTACAGCTTTGGACAGAATGCGGGTCCAGCCGATATTGATATTTCTGGCACGCTCGACAATTACAAACGTGCGATCGAGTGGTTGTATCTTTCGATCTTCCTGAAAAGCCTTGCGGTGGCTGCGCTCACCACATTGATTTGCCTCATCATTGGTTTTCCGGTGGCAATGGCAATTACCTTTGCTGCGCCGAAATGGCGGCCTTGGCTGCTGTTGGGCATCATGCTGCCCTTTTGGACCAATTTGTTGATCCGTACTTATGCCCTGATGGCGTTGATGGGCACCAATGGTTTTATGAATGAGGGGCTGGGCGGGCTGTGGGAAGGCGCAAGCTGGTTGCGCACATTGGTGGGGATGCAACCGCTTGAGGCTTGGACGCCTGTGCAACTGCTCTACAATAATTTTGCGGTCGTATTGGGGCTGGTCTATGTGCATCTGCCCTTCATGGTGTTGCCATTGTATTCGGCGCTCGATCGGCTGGACAAAAGCCTGATTGAGGCGAGCCTTGATTTGGGCGCAGGCCATTTCAAAACCTTCATGCAAGTCGTAGTGCCGCTCGCGGCACCCGGTATTGTTGCTGGCGTTATGATCACGCTCATCCCAGCATTGGGGGCCTATCTGACGCCGGACCTGATGGGCGGCACCGATAGCCAGATGATTGCTAATGTGATCGAACGGCAGTTCAAGCGCGCCAATGACTGGCCGTTTGGCGCGGCTTTGTCCTTCCTGCTCATCTACGCAATGTTCATTTTGATCGCGCTGCAATCGATGCGGTCGAACAAAGTGAGGGAGGCGCGCTGATGTTTAACCGCACCGCCATCGCCCCGCTTGAATATACCCGCAAGCTTTGGATGCGCAGTTGGGTTGGGCTGACCATGCTGTTCCTCTACGCGCCGCTCATCGTCCTGATGATTTTCAGCTTCAATGACAGCAAGCGCAACGTGATGTGGAAAGGTTTCACGCTCAAATATTATGAAAAGGCGCTCAATAATGACAGCTTGGTAGAAGCCATGGTCAATTCGCTCACCATCGCGTTCTTCGCGACGATCGTCAGCTTAGTCATTGGCGCGTTGGCCGCCGTCATGCTCTGGCGCTTTCGTTTTCCGTTCAAGGGGCTGGTTGAAGGCACCATGTCCCTGCCGATCATCGTCCCCGAAATATGCCTGGGCGTCGCGTTTTTGATCTTTTTTGCCATGGTTGACTGGCCATCCGACCTGCCATGGCCGCTAAACCTGTCTGCCATCACTATCGCGCACATCACTTTCTGTTTTCCCTTTGTCGCTATGGTCGTGCGCGCGCGGTTGGCGAGTTTTAACAAGGAAGAGGAAGAGGCGGCAAAGGACCTTGGCGCAACCGAGTGGCAGGCGTTTCGCGATGTCCTGCTGCCGCACCTAAAGCCGTCTTTAGTGGCAGGCGCGTTGCTCGCCTTCACGCTCAGCCTTGATGATTTCGTCATCACTTTTTTCACCAGCGGTCCCGACACCATTACCTTCCCTGTAAAGGTCTATTCAATGGTCCGCTTCTCGGTCACGCCAGAGGTTAACGCCGCGTCGACCATCCTTATCGTTCTCACTGTCGCCCTGACCTTCATCGCGCTGAAATATCAGGGCGTGAAGGGCATATCGGATGCCCATTGAGATGCGCGCCTTTACCCGACACGAATGGACTTAGTTGGAATATTGATATGACCGAAACCAATCAGCCCATCATTCAAATCCGCAACGTGTCCAAACGCTTTGGCAAGGTGACGGCGGTCGATAATGTCAGTCTGGATATTCGCGCAGGCGAATTCTTCGTTCTGCTTGGGCCTTCGGGCTGCGGCAAGACGACTTTGTTGCGGATGATCGCGGGGTTTGAATTGCCGACTGAGGGGCAGATCCTGATTGATGGACAGGATATGAGCCTTGTTCCGCCCAACAAGCGGCCCGTGAACATGGTGTTCCAAAGCTACGCTGTGTTTCCGCATATGAACGTGACCGATAATGTAGGGTATGGCCTGCGCATATCCGGCGTATCGAAAGGCGAGATTCGCGATCGTGTTTCCGAAGCGCTTGAACTGGTAAAACTTGGCGGCTTTGAAGACCGGATGCCCGACCAAATGTCAGGTGGGCAGCGGCAACGCGTTGCGCTCGCACGCAGCTTGGTCATGCGTCCAAAGGTATTGTTGCTTGATGAGCCGCTCTCCGCGCTCGACGCAAAATTGCGCGCGCAAATGCAATTTGAGCTGGCGGATTTGCAGGACAAGGTCGGTATTACCTTCGTCACCGTCACCCATGATCAGGACGAGGCTTTGTCCTGCAAATC
>JBILLO010000045.1:0-14099 GCA_044376035.1 Sphingorhabdus sp. | reverse complement strand
ACACAAGGGTAAGCCTGCCGTGCACGGCTTCAAGGCACATGTCGGGGCCGATGCTGACACAGCGTTGGTCGAAGAAATTGCAATCACGCCCGCCAATATCAACGACGGCAGAGCTGGCCCCGATGCACTGCCCAGTGATCCCGGCGAGGTATTTGCGGACAGCGCCTATCGCGGAAGCTATTTCCGTGATGCTGTTGTTGCAAAGGGCGGAGTACCACGCATCATCGCCACTGGCATGTGGGGGCGCGACCAACAGGCGACGCTGCAAAAGCTCAAGGACTGGAACCAGCCAATCCACAGGATACGGGGGCGCATCGAAAAGATATTTGGGACATGGAAACGAAGCTATGGTCTGCGCCGAATGCGATGGCGTGGCATCGCCAAAGCCGCCGTTCAAATCCACCTCACCGCAATCGCCTACAATCTCAAACGAACGCTGAATATTGTGCAGCAAGTCGGATAAGAGTGCCCGGTTGAAGGGGCGGGGCGATGAAATCGCGATGAGACCAAGAACAACACGCCTGCCGTTCAAGCCCAGCCAAAAATCGACGCAAAATTGCCGTCCAGCACTACCCGCGCACAGGTCTCCTAAAAAACTTAGTTGACGCTTGCGTCAAGTGCGTGGGCACCTTAGAAGACGCGGCTTAATCGGGCGATTAAACGCCTATCGTAACGGAGCCCAGTTCATGACCGATTCTCCCGCCAAATCCGGTCCGTTAAGCGGTATAAAGGTTGTCGAACTCGCCGGTATCGGGCCGGGGCCTTATGCGGGCCAGTTGCTGGCGGACATGGGTGCGGATGTGATTGTCATTGATAGGCCCGGTGGCGCAATCGTGCCCAAGGCCATTGATGCGCGTGGTAAAAAATCTATGATCCTTGATTTGAAGAAGCCTGAAGCGGTGGCCGCATTGTTGAAGCTGGTTGAGTCCGCGGATGTCTTGATTGAAGGATTGCGCCCGGGCGTGACGGAACGGATGGGGGTAGGTCCCGATGCCTGTCACGCGGTCAACCCTGGTCTTATTTATGGCCGGATGACTGGCTGGGGCCAAACGGGTCCGTGGAGCCAAATGGCCGGGCATGACATAAATTATATCGGCATGACGGGTGTTTTGAACGCGATTGGCAAGCATGGGCAGCCACCGGTTCCGCCGCTCAACATGGTCGGCGATTTTGGCGGCGGGTCAATGTTTCTCGTCAACGGTATCCTTGCCGCCTTATTGGAGCGCGCACGGACGGGTAAAGGCAATATAGTGGATGCGGCGATTGTCGATGGCACCAACAGCCTGATGAGCTTTGTCCATGGCATGACAGGGCTTGGCCAATGGCGCACGCAGCGCGAAGCAAATTTGCTTGACGGCGCGACTCCATTCTACCGTTGTTATATGACGTCGGACGGTAAGTTTATGGCCGTTGGCTGCATTGAACCGCAGTTTTTCGCCGCGATGATGGAGCGTTTGCCTGTCGACAAGGACGTATATGGTGGTCAGCATGACCGAGCTGCTTGGGCTAATCAGCATGAAATGCTTGAAGACGTGTTCGCGACCAAAACGCGTGACGAATGGGAAGCGATTTTTGCCAGAACCGACGCCTGTGTCACGCCCGTGCTGGATTATGTCGAAGCCGCATCCCATCCCGCAAACGCCGCGCGGCAGGCCTTTGTGCAAGATGGGCGTTGGTTGCATCCGCAGGTTGCGCCGCGACTTGCAACGCAGCCACTGGCTTCCCATTTCGACATTGCCACAAAAGGCGGCGATTATGCCGACATCTTGACCGAGGCTGGCCTTGGTGAACAAGAAATTTCCCAACTGATCGCGGCGGGAGCCGTGGTCGTAACCAAGGACTGAATATGACCGAAGCCTATATTTATGATGCGGTGCGCAGCCCGCGTGGCAAGGGGCGCCCTGATGGCGCGCTGCATGAAATTACGCCTATCGATCTTGCATCGCAGGTCTTGGCCGCGATCCGCGACCGCAATGGCCTGTCCGGCGAAGAAATTGAGGATGTGGCCTTTGGCTGCGTTTCCCCCGTGGGGGAACAAGGCGCGGTTATCACGCGCACCGCGATCCTTGCGGCAGGTTATCCGCACACAACTTCGGGCATTCAAGTGAACCGCTTTTGTGGCTCAGGTCTTGAGGCGTCGAACATTGCTGCGGCCAAGGTGAAATCGGGCGAATGCGATCTGGCGGTTGGCGGCGGCATCGAATCGATGAGCCGCGTGCCCATGGGCTCAGACGGCGGCGCATGGCCTATCGACCCCCGTTCGGCGATTGCCAATTACTTCATTCCGCAAGGCATTTCTGCTGATCTTATTGCCACCAAATATGGTTACAGCCGCGACGATGTGGATGCCTATGCCGTTGAAAGCCAGAAGCGCGCTGGCCGCGCATGGGCCGAGAAGCGGTTTGCGCGCTCGATCCTGCCCATCAAGGACGTCATTGGTGAGGTCGTGCTTGACCATGACGAATTGATGCGCCCGCAAACCGATATGCAGTCCCTGGGTGCGTTGGCCCCTGCATTCCAGATGATGGGTACGATGATGCCCGGCTTTGATGACATTGCCATCATGCGCTATCCCGACGTCGAAAAGATCAATCATGTTCACCATGCTGGCAACAGCTCAGGCATCGTCGATGGTTCGGCGGCTGTGCTTATCGGAACCAAGGAAGCTGGCGAAAAATACGGCCTTAAGGCGCGTGCGCGGATCGTATCGATGGCATCCATCGGTTCGGAACCTGCCATCATGCTTACTGGCCCCGAATTTGCCGCGCAAAAGGCGCTGGCGCGCGCGGGCATGAACAAAGGTGACATTGACGTGTGGGAATTGAACGAAGCCTTTGCTGCGGTTGTCCTGCGTTTCATGGAAGCGATGCACATCGATCATTCGGATATCAACGTGAACGGCGGCGCAATCGCCATGGGCCATCCTTTGGGTGCAACAGGTGCGATGATCCTAGGAACGGTATTGGATGAACTGGAGCGGTCGGGCAAGTCGACTGCGCTCGCCACCTTGTGCATCGGCGCAGGCATGGGCACCGCAACCATCATCGAACGCGTGAATTGATCGGGACTTCAGATATGACTTACAAAACTTTCTCTGTCGATATTGACGCCGATGGCATTGCACTTTTGACCATCGATCTTCCCGACGCCTCCATGAATGTATGGAACGGTGCGTTGATTGAAGAATTCGGCAAATGGGTTGATGATTTTACGACCAACGACGCCGTTACAGGCGCGGTCATCACCTCGGGCAAAAAATCTGGTTTCTTGGCCGGCGCTGACCTTACTATGCTGGGCGGCGCGAAGGCGAACAGCACCAAAGAAGCCTTTGATCAGGCTTTTGCCTTGAACGCATTGCTGCGCAAAATGGAAACGGGCGGTCAGTCGGCGAAGGACCTGAGTGCCGGCAAAGCTTCGGCCAAGCCAGTGGCTTGCGCGGTTAATGGCCTTGCCTTGGGCGGCGGGCTTGAGCTGGCTTTGGCATGCCATTATCGCGTCGTTGTTGACCATCCGAAAATTCAGCTTGGTATGCCAGAGGTCATGGTGGGCTTGCTACCGGGTGGCGGCGGGACACAACGGACACCGCGCCTGATTGGCCTGCAAAATGCTGCGATGATGATCATTCAAGGCAAGGCGCTCGATCCGGCCACGGCAAAGGCGCAAGGCTTGGTCCATGACGTCGTGCCAGCGGCTGACCTGATCGCGCATGCGAAGGCATGGGTGAAAGCCAATTCGAAGGTCACAGCACCTTGGGATAAGAAAAATTTCAAATTCCCGGGTGGGGCAGGGGCAATGGACCCGCGCGCTGTCCAATTATTTGTTGGCCTCAACGCCATGGCGCACAAGGAAAGCAAAGGCAATTTCGATGCCATAAAGGCGATTTTGTCTTGCCTGTATGAAGGATCAATCCTGCCATTTGACACCGCGCTGCGGGTGGAATCGAAATATTTCACAAAGCTGCTTTCGGGCAGCCAA
Organism: Sphingorhabdus sp.; assembly: GCA_044376035.1. GTDB lineage: Bacteria > Pseudomonadota > Alphaproteobacteria > Sphingomonadales > Sphingomonadaceae > Sphingorhabdus_B. The sequence continues at coordinate 10,124 of JBILLO010000045.1, read as the reverse complement.
GCCAAGAACATGATCCGTACCTTGTTCATCAACAAACAGGCTGCTGAAAAGGGTGCTGGTCGTCCGGCAAGCGTGCCGCCGGTTGAGATCAAGAAGGTTGGCGTGTTGGGCGGCGGCCTTATGGGGTCTGGTATCACCCATGTCACCGTCAAGGGCGGCATGGATGTCGTTGTTCTTGACCGCAGCTTGGAAGATGCCAACAAGGCAGTCGATTACAGCCGCAAGATCATCGACAAGGCCGTTAGCCGTGGCAAGATGACCAAAGAAGCCGGTGACGCCTTCATGGCGCGTATTACGCCGACCGATAATTATGATGATTTGAAAGACGTCGACCTGATCATCGAAGCCGTTTTTGAACGCCCCGATGTGAAGGCGGATGTTATCAAAAAAGCTGAAGCCGTCATCGGCCCTGATGTTGTGTTCGCGTCCAACACGTCGACATTGCCAATCACTGGCCTTGCCAAAAATTCGTCGCGTCCGGAATTGTTCATCGGGCTGCACTTTTTTTCACCCGTTGAAAAGATGCCGTTGCTTGAAATTATCCCTGGCGCGTTGACGGGTGATCGTGCCTTGGCGGCGGCGTTTGATTATAACGCCAAGATCAAGAAAACGCCGATTGTGGTTAAGGACGTGCGCGGATTTTTCACCAACCGCGTGTTCCCGCCCTATATGGGTGAGGCGATGAAGCTGGTTACCGAGGGCGTCAAGCCAGCTTTGATCGAAAATGCCGCCAAGTCGCTTGGCATGCCCATCGGCCCGCTGGCGTTGCTTGATGAAACCACGCTACAACTGGGCTATGATGTTATGCAATCGACCAAGAAGGAATTGGGCGATGCGTATCAACCCAGCGGCACCGAAGACTTTATGGAGTTGATGGTGTTCAAGCTTGGCCGTAAGGGCCGCCGCTTTGGCTCTGGCTTCTACGACTATGATGCCAAGGGCGAGCGCCTGAGCCTGTGGCAAGGCATGGCCGAGCATTATCCGCTCGCCCAGGAACAGCCGTCGGTGGAAGAGGTGAAGCAGCGTTTATTGTATATTCAACTTATCGCGACGGCGCAGTGCTTTGAAGAAGATGTTGTTAAAGACCCGCAGAGCGCAGATTTGGGCGCGATTTTTGGTTGGGGCTTTGCGCCTTATACGGGCGGTCCAATGAGCTATATCGACACGGTTGGACTGGAAAACTTCGTCCGCACTGCGGATAGCTTGGCGCAGCAATTTGGTCACCGGTTTGCACCACCCAAAAGCTTTCGCGAAATGGCGGACAAGGGCGAGACTTTGTATAAAGTCGCCGCATAAATCCAGAACGACAGACACAAAAAAGGGCGACCTCCACGCGGAGGCCGCCCTTTTTGTTTGTGTTTAGCCTTAGAACTTAGCGCGAACGGTCAGACCGTACATGCGGGGTTCTTCCACGAAACCGATCAACGAGCGGGTGCCAGCACCGCCGCGAAGTGGCGTATTGGCCGTAATGCCGCGTGTGATTTCGTTGGTCAGGTTCGTGCCCCATAGTTCAAAAGTGTAACGCTCATCGGGCGTCGTCAGGCCGATGCGTGCGTTCATCTTGAAGTAGCTATTCTGCCGCGCAAGCGGGATTAGCGTGTTGTTGGTATCAAGATCAATCGTGCGCGTTGTCCGGCTGTCTGAGTAATTGACGCTACCGTTGAGCAGCAGTCCCCAACCTGAACCGTTCAGTGGGCCATCATAGGTTAGACCCATAACGCCCGTAAGCTTTGGCGCGTTGGTCAGGTCTTGTCCACACAGACGCACCACAGAGGCAAGAGCGCTGGCGGAAACACCGTCGGCGCAATCACTTGGATAGCGGGCATTTGCATATGTCATGGCTAAATTGGCGTTCATATAGTTACCAAAGTCACCAAACAGCTCAAGTTCCGCTCCGGTAGAACGGGCCGAATTGACGTTAAATGTCAGGAATTGAACGCCAGTGAATTCAAGGACCTGGAAATCGCTCATTTTCATGTCGAACAAGGCAAGGTTTGCCTTAATCGGGCCGAAGGTAGCCTTCACGCCCAACTCGATTTGATCGACCTTTTCGGACTCAAAGCGCGGATCGGCAAAGAACGGACCAACGCGTCCCCCGCCTGCCAAAACGGCGGCGGAGTTGGTGAGGTTTCCTGCGGTGGGATCAAGGTTGAAACCGCCCGATTTGAAACCATGGCTATAGCCAGCGTAAATCAGCAAATCTGGGTTGGCCTTGTAACCGACCTGCGCCGTGTACGTGATTTCATTGTCCTTAAAAGTGTTTGCCCACTCACGCGGAAGTGGCAGGAACCGGCTGGCAAGACCGCCACCCAAACCTGCTGGTGCCGTCAAGGTTACTGGCGCTGCAAATGGGAAACAGTTGAGGCCAACGATGCCCGACTGCACTGCGCCCGGCAACTGCGCTTGCGTAAACGCACCAGACAATACGCCATTGACGCTGGCTTGGCAGGCACCGTTGCTGCCATTAAGCTGGTCAAAGGATGCCGTCTTCTCTTCGTCAACATAACGTGCGCCCAAGGTCAGGCTAAGCTTTTCGGTAAAGTTGATAACATTATGGGTAAATACCGAAAAGCTCGTCGCGTCTTGGCTGAAGCGGTTTTCAGCATAGGACCCAGCAGAGTTTACGGGCACCCCGCCATTACCAAGCGCGGTTAGCGTGAACAGCGGGTTGACCCCCAACGCATTGGCAAAGTTGAATGCACTATTGGCCCGCTGATAATCCGTGCCAAAGGTCATGGACTGGTCTTCGACGATATCTTCGGTCGAATAGAAACCACCAATCAGCCAGTCGACGCTGTCGTTAAACGCGGCACCTTGAAGCCGAAGCTCATGCGTCATGGTTTTGATTTGGTTGCCAGTTGGCAAGATGCCTGCGCGACTGTTCTGGCCACCTGCGCCTGTAGTAAAGATCGCCAGTGATACAAAGTCAGCTTCTTGGGTTGTGTTCGACTTAAAGTCGCGGAACGAACCGATATAGGTCAGCTTTGCGGCACCAAGGTCCCACTTTAACTCGCCCGACACGCCCCATTGTTCTGCGCCGTTGACGAACGATTCCGCGTTGGTCGACAGATTCTGCAATGCGGAGCGGCCGGATTGATCCACCCCGTCATTGGCTAAGCCATGAAACGCCGAAAATGGTGCGAGTTCCGTTTCCCGAACGATGACCGCGTCACAGCAATTTTCATCGACCTTGGAGTAATCCGCCAGCAGCCTTATGCTGATATCGGCATTGGGCTCCATATACAGCTGGCCGCGCAGCATATAGCGGTCGCGGTTGTTGCTTTCGGCGCCAGTAGAGCTTTTCAAGAAACCGTCACGCTTGCGCCATGTGCCTGACAGGCGAATAGCGGCGACATCCTGTGCAACCGGAACGCTAATCCCGGCTTGCACATTCATAAAGTTGTAGTTTCCGTATGATGCGTTAGCAAATCCCTCGACTTCAGAGAGGTTGGCGCGCTTTGTCGAAATGTTCAAAGCGCCTGCTGACGTATTGCGCCCGAACAACGTGCCCTGTGGACCGCGCAAAATTTCGAGACGTTCGAGATCGACAAGATCGCCCAATGCAACACCGGGGCGCGATTGATAAACACCATCAATGAATACACCGACCGAGCTTTCAAGGCCAGTGTTGTTGCCCGTTGTACCAACACCACGAACTTTAATCGAGGTGCCCTGCGTTTCGGTCTGTGATGACTGAATGTTAAAACTTGGTGAGACCGACGAAAGCGATTTAATGTCGGACACGCCTTCACGTTCCAACGACTCTGGCGAGACAGCGGTCACGGCAAGTGGAATGTCTTGCACATCCATCGCGCGCAAGGTCGCGGTCACAATGATGGGTTCATTACCGCTATCGTCTTCGGCTTGGGCTGTTTGGGCGTAAGCTGCAGGCACTAACATCGCGCTGCAGATGGTGCTGCACAAAGCAGCGGTAATCACACGATTAAATCGACGCATTTCTCTCTCCTCCATTTAACCGACAACCTATTGGCATTTGCTGCTCATATATGGTTGGCGGCGCTCTTGACGCTTCCCGGTTGGGTGCATCCGGGAAGAACAACTCGCTGAACCACTTATCCTATCAACGAAATTTGACAAATCCAGCAATTTAATCACGCGATTGAAAAAATCACTTTACTGTGGCTTTTGCGCCTTATGACGCTAGTTATCCCAAGTTATGTTTGACCGCCCCACAATCTTGGACGAGGCATTTTCCCGCCGCGTCGCCGCGCATGACTTTCCATATTCGCGTTCCAAGCACCCAACCGAAATGGTTGCGCCGCACGTGCTTGTTGATCTGTTTGATAGTCAGGTCATGAGCCGCCATCTCGACCTTTGGGCGCGGCGTTCCAAGGGCAAGACTTTCTATTCCATTGGCAGTTCGGGGCATGAGGGCACAGCAGCCATGGCCGCGGCAACGCGTTCGACCGATATGGCATTCCTGCATTACCGTGATGCTGCGTTCCTGATCCAACGTAAGAAGCAAGCAGGCGGCCTGACGCCTTTGCACGACATGGCCTTGTCCTTTGCTGCGTCGGCAGATGACCCAATCTCGGGCGGACGGCACAAAGTATTGGGGTGCGCGCACACTTTTGTGCCGCCGCAGACAAGCACGATTGCGTCCCATCTGCCTAAGGCCGTTGGCGCGGCGCATTCATTGGGTATGGCGCAGCGGTTGCAGCTTGCCGATGCTGTGCTGCCGCATGACTCAATAATTCTCTGTTCGTTCGGTGATGCGTCTGCGAACCATTCAACGTCGCAAGGGGCGTTCAACGCCGCGTGTTGGGCGGCGTATCAGCATTTGCCCATGCCGATTGTGTTCCTGTGCGAGGATAATGGCATTGGGATTTCGGTGCGCACGCCGGGCGGGTGGATCGCGGCCAATTTCGCGCATAAGCCCGCTTTGCAGTATATAAGCTGCGACGGTGCGGACATGAACGATGCCTTGCGCGGATGCGCAGAAGCGGTGGCCTATGCCCGCACACGGCGCAAGCCGGTTTTCCTGCATATGCAGACGATCCGACTGATGGGGCATGCTGGGGCGGATGTTGAATTAAGCTACGCCCCTATTGCACAGATTGAGGCTGCCGAGGCGCAGGACCCGTTGCTACACAGCGCGCGGATTTTGCATGAGCAAGCGGGCATGTCAGGCGCGGAGATAGTTGCGCGTTATGAAGATATGCGTGCCCGGGTCGACAGCGTGGCACGCGATGCGCTGGCGAAGCCGCGACTATTGACGGCCGCAGAGGTTATGGCGTCAATTGAACCAGTGAAATCCGCAAAGCCGCAGCAGCCCATGCCCGATGCGGCGAAACGTGATGCTCTGTTTGCGCATGACGCGCGTAACCTTGCCAAGCCAGCGACCTTGGCCAAGAGCATCAATTTTGCCTTGGCGGACATCATGCTGCAATATCCCAATGTCGCGGTGTTTGGCGAAGATGTTGCGCGCAAGGGTGGCGTTTATGGCGTGACACAGGGTTTGCAAGGAAAATTCGGCGCCGCGCGTGTGTTCGACACATTGCTCGACGAACAAACGATCTTGGGCCTTGCCATTGGCATGGCGCATAACGGCTTTGTGCCGATCCCCGAAATCCAGTTTCTGGCCTATCTGCACAATGCTGAGGACCAGATTCGGGGCGAAGCTGCGACCTTATCCTTCTTTTCAAACCAGCAATATCGCAACCCGATGGTCATCCGCATTGCTGGCCTGCCTTATCAAAAGGGATTTGGCGGGCATTTCCACAATGACAATAGCCTGGCCGTCCTTACCGATATTCCCGGCATCATCGTCGCGTGTCCGTCGAGCGCGGCTGACGCGCCAGCGATGCTGCGGGAATGCGTCCGTCTGGCGCATGAGGACGGGCGGGTCGTGGTGTTTATTGAGCCTATTGCGCTTTATCATACGACCGACCTGCAACAGGCGGACGACGGCGGGTGGACTGCACTTTATGTTGCGCCAGATCAGGATAATATTATTTCGCTTGGTGCGCTCGGTCAATTTGGCAAAGGTACTGAACTTGCGATCATAACATACGCAAATGGTTACTTTCTGTCGCGTCAGGCTGAGGATGAATTGAAGGCGGGAGGGATTGACCTGCGGATTATCGATCTACGCTGGCTGCACCCGTTGAATGCCGAGGCGATTGTTGCGGCGGTGGCGGATTGCGAGAAAATTTTGATTGTCGACGAATGCCGGAGGTCGGGAAGCCTTAGCGAGAAGTTGATGACCATATTGACTGAGGCAGGACGCGGCAATGCCGTCAGCCGGATTACTGCCGAGGATTGCTTCATTCCGTTGGGACCAGCGGCGGAACTGGTTTTGCCCAGCAAAGCCTCCATCATCGAAGCCGCACGGGCGGCGGTGGCATGAAACAACGGGCTTTAGTCATCTGCCCAGGGCGCGGGACGTATAACGCCGCAGAGCTTGGCTATCTGCGCACGCATCATGCGGCGCGCGGGGACATAATTGCCACCGTAGACGCCGTGCGGGCGGCGAAGGGGCAGGCGACTGTCGCGCAGTTGGATAGTGCAGACACATATGCGCCATCGGTTCATATGACGGGCGATAATGCCTCGGCGTTGATCTATGCATGCGCAATGGCGGACTTCGCCGCGATTGACCGCGAACGATTTGAGATTGTCGCGATAACCGGCAATTCCATGGGTTGGTATCTGGCATTGGCATGTGCGGGTATAGTTGATCTTGCGGGCGGGGCGCGGCTTGTCAACAATATGGGCGGCATCATGCATGAGCATGGAACCGGCGGACAAATTGTATGGTCAGTCGTTGATGATGACTGGAAAATTAGCCAAGACAAATTATGTCTTGTCAGTGATTTGTTGCAGGAAGTGCAGACAGTTTCAAACATCAAAGTCCACATTTCTATTCGCTTGGGCGGGATGATTGTTTTTGCAGCCGACGACGCCGGGCTGAAATGGTTGATGGATCGGCTGCCCAAAGACGACCGTTTTCCGTTAAAGCTAATGCACCACGCCGCATTCCACAGCCCCTTGCTGAATCATATTATTCCGATCGCCCAGGCCGAAAACCCAATCACCGATTTCGGGGCTGGCGAAATTCCGGCGATTGATGGGCAGGGCCGGATTTGGTCGCCCCGCGCGTTCAGCCGTGCGGCTATTTATGATTACACACTCGGCGCGCAACTGACCGATAGCTATGATTTTACCCGCGCGGTTCAGGTCGCAGCCGCCGAATTTGCACCCGACACGATCATCGTTCTAGGCCCCGGCACGACGTTGGGTGCGCCCTCTGTGCAGGCGCTGATCGCTTCAGGCTGGCGCGGTCTATCGAGCAAAGCGGACTTTCAGGCGCGGCAGCAGGATGAACCGATCCTTATTTCCATGGGCATGGCCGAACAGCGCGCTTGGGCGTTAAGCTAGGTTCCGACCCGAAGTCTTGCATACGAATAAGCGCTAGACGCCTTCTCGCTTCGGGATAAAGGGAGGGACGAATTGCAAGGCGATTGTCTGCTGCCTTGCCAGGAGATCGACGGAATGCCCGACCATAGTTCAACCTTGCTGATGTTCGGGGCGACGGGCGACCTTTCGCGCCGAATGCTGCTGCCGTCCTTATACGCATTGCACGCCGATGGTTTGATCGACCCGAACTTGCGGATATTTGGCACCGCCCGAAGTCCCCTGACCGACGACGCCTTCCGCGACATGGCGCGTGTGGCATTGTGCGAATTTCTACCCGATGACCGCAAGGCCGAAGGGTTGATTGATGCCTTCTTGCTGCGTTTGCATTATGTCGCGCTGGATGCGTCCAATCCTGATGGCTTTGCTGAACTGGCGGCGACCATTGGTGATATATCGGGGGGTTTGTCGATATTCCTGTCCACAGCGCCGTCGTTGTTTGAAGCGACGATCAAGGGCCTGCATCATGCCGGTCTGTCTGGCGAAAATGTGCGTATTGGTCTCGAAAAACCCTTGGGCAATGATCTTGCGTCCTCGCGCCATATTAATGACGCCGTCAATGCCCTATTCCCCGAAAAACGTACCTTCCGCATCGACCATTATCTGGGCAAGGAAACCGTCCAGAACCTGATGGCGTTGCGCTTTGCCAATATGTTGTTTGAACCATTGTGGAATGCCAATGCCATTGAACATGTGCAAATCACCGTCAGCGAAACTATCGGACTTGAAGGGCGCGCAGCGTTTTACGATGATACGGGCGCGCTGCGGGACATGGTGCAGAACCATATGCTGCAATTGCTGGCACTGATCGCGATGGAGCCGCCCGCCAGCCTTAATGCCACCGCCATTCGTGACGAAAAGGTCAAGGTTCTGCGCGCGCTCCGTCCTGTGGCTGAAGGCGACGTTGTGACCGGTAAATATACCGAAGGCGCGGTCCGAGGCGATGCGGTCAAAAGCTACGAAAGCGATCTGGGCAAAGCGTCCGACACCGAAACATTTGTCGCGATAAAGGCGTATATCGACAATTGGCGCTGGCAGGGCGTTCCGTTTTTCCTGCGCACCGGCAAACGCCTGCCTGAACGGCGCAGCGAGATTGTTATCCAATTCAAGCCCGTCCCGCACAATGTGTTCCGCGACCGTGGCGGCAAGCTTGAGGCCAATACGCTTATCATCCGTTTACAGCCGGAGGAATATGTGCGGTTGTTGGTGATGGCAAAGGAGCCGGGGCTGGACCGGGGCGGCGTTACTTTGCGTGAAGTGCCGCTGGATCTGTCGCTGACAGCAGCCTTTGCCGGATCGTGCCGGCGGATTGCCTATGAAAGACTACTTCTCGACCTCATAGAGGGCGATCAGGCGCTATTTGTGCGCCGGGATGAAGTGGAGGCGCAGTGGACATGGATTGATGCCATACGGGCCTTGTGGAACGCCACGGCACTTAAGCCAAAAACCTATGGCGCGGGAAGCTGGGGTCCGCGTGCGGCGATTGTGCTGACGGAACGTGATGGAGTGAGCTGGCATGCGTAAATTACACATTACCGTCGAGGCCGTCACTGCGCGGATTATTGAACGCTCCAAGCCTGGGCGTCAGGCCTATCTCGACTTAATCAGCAAGCAACGCGACGCTGGTGTTAACCGCCCGGTTCTAAGCTGCGGTAACCTTGCGCATGGCTTTGCCGCCAGTGGCGAGGACAAGGCCGCCATTCGCGATGGCAAGGCGATGAATATCGGCATTATTAGCGCGTATAACGATATGCTGTCGGCGCATCAGCCTTATGGCCGCTACCCCGAGCAGATGAAAATTTTCGCGCGTGAGGTTGGGGCCACCGCGCAAGTTGCAGGATCAACGCCTGCCATGTGCGATGGTATCACGCAGGGGCAGGATTCGATGGAGCTGTCCTTGTTCAGCCGAGACGTAATCGCGATGGCAACGGCGGTAGGCCTAAGCCATGGCATGTTCGAAAGCGTCGCGATGCTTGGCATTTGCGACAAGATTGTTCCCGGCCTGTTGATCGGTGCTTTGCGCTTTGGTCATTTGCCGACCATCCTTGTGCCAGCCGGGCCAATGCCGTCGGGCCTTGCCAACAAGGAAAAACAACGTGTTCGGCAGCTTTATGCCGAGGGTAAAGTCGGCCGTGCCGAATTGCTTGAGGCGGAGGCCGCGTCTTATCATAGCGCGGGCACCTGCACCTTTTACGGCACCGCAAATTCAAATCAGATGATGATGGAAGTGATGGGGCTGCATATACCCGGTTCCGCCTTTATCAACCCCGGCACGAAATTGCGGACCGAATTGACCCGTGCCGCCGTCCATCGCCTGAGCAAAATTGGATGGGATGGCGATGATTATCGGCCCTTGGGCCTTTGCGTGGATGAAAAGGCGATTGTGAACGCATGTGTTGGCCTGCTCGCGACGGGTGGTTCAACCAACCATGCGCTGCATATTCCGGCAATCGCGCGGGCGGCGGGTATCATCATCGATTGGGAAGATTTGGACCAACTGTCCTCGGCTGTCCCGCTCATTGCGCGGGTCTATCCAAATGGTTCGGGCGATGTGAACCATTTCCACGCGGCGGGCGGCATGGGTTATGTCATTCGCGAGTTGATAGATTCTGGCCTGCTGCACCGCGATATCATGACGGTCGCAGGCAATGATCTGGCCGATTATGGGCGTGAACCAATGTTGGAGG
>JBILLO010000044.1:0-14514 GCA_044376035.1 Sphingorhabdus sp. | reverse complement strand
TGCAGATACGCCGCCTTGCTATCGTCTTTTCGCAAATGCACGGCCAGAAATGCGGTGATGAAATGCAGGTTGATGGCGTTAATCCGGTCCTGCCGCCAGATCGGGTCTTCAAACCAGTCGATATCCCACACGGTCCCGCGCATTTCGGACGGGGCCGGATTGAGCGCAATTGAATGGCCCGCCTGCTTATAGGTCAGCAAAGTGCGATCACTGTTTACAGCGCCAGCAAAGACCGCAAGCGCACCGGTTTTATAGTCAACAGTCGCGTCACTATCGCCGTGAATAAGAAGCAAAGGCGCGGTGAGTGCGGCAAGACCTTCTGCGCCCCATGCGCTGCGTGGTGCGCCGCCAGCCGGTGCCAATGCCACCACGGCCTTTACCCCTTTTAAGGCCATGGCATCGGCCTGCGCACGCCCCCGCGCAAATGTCTTGAGCCAGCCGCCCGCGACCATATCCATATTCGGTCCCGCCGGATCCAGCGATGCCCCGCCAGCGGTCAGCACGCCATAGCCGCCTTGTGAATAACCAATCAGCGCAACATTAGCCGCATCGATCAGGTCGCCCAAAACAGCGCGCAGTTCGCTTGCGACAAAGACGATGTCGCGCGGTCGGTTGAAATTCGGTGCGGCGCGGGTGGTGGGCGACACGACATAGGGGTTTGGGTCACGGTGATGAACGGCGGCAACGACATAGCCCTTGGACGCCAAATTTTCGGTCAACCACGTCATCATCGCGGGATTGTTGCTATAGCCATGGCTAATGATCACCAAAGGATGCTTGCCGCCTGCTGCCTTCGCGCCGCTAACCGCCATGCCCTTTTGCGAGAAGTTTACGGGCGGGAACGGTGGTTCGGCCCAAAGGCTTCCACGATAGACAACCGGCTTTGCGCCATTTTTGACCGTTGCGGGGTACCAAATATCCACCCGCAAATTGCGATCAACAAGCGGAACTTCGGTGCCGCCGGAAGCCCCATTTTCGACATCCGGCTGATTTTGATGAGTCAACAGGACCGAACGGAAACCAACCTTATTTGCGCCCAAGGCCGCAAGTTCCGGCGCGTCAACGCCCGGCATACTCGGAACGCCCGCGAGGACTGGCGCGGCGAGCAGGGCCAGCCAGGCAAGCCAAATGCAGCGGATCATGCCATCATCTCCGCACCGTCCAGCGTTGGAGCGGGCCAAGCCAATTGTTGGGCCATCCAAGGATATTCGGCAATCAACGGCGGGAAGGTTTTTTCGCGCAAAACCTGCTGGCATAAAGTGGCGGTGCGCTGCGGAATATCGCCCAGTTCATCCATCCGCGCCACAACCTGAACAGCCCGCGAGAAGCGCCCACGCGTCATCGGTTCGGCGCGCAAATCGGGCAGCAATTCCGGCACAGCCGCAAGGCACACCGGCGTCGTAATTGTCCATCCAATGCCTGCGGCGACCAACGCCAATTGCTGATGCGACGATTCGACTTCGACCATCTGCGGCAGTTTCAATTTCATCCGGACAATCTGGCGTTCGATTTGCTGGCCTGTGCCCGTCAGGCGGGAAAAACGGATCAACGGCAATGATGATGGCACGCCGCTGATATCCAATGGCTCGCGAAAATCTTTCGGGAACACCAGAATGAAGCTTTCCTCAAAAACCGGGTGCAGTTCTACCGTATCGCGATGTTCAAGGCTGAAGCTGCCGGTCACCATCATGTCGATGTCCCGCGCCAGAAATTCGCCTTGATGCTCCAGCGATATACCCGAGCGGATATTCCACCGGTCTGCCCGCGGTCCAAGATGTTGAAGAATAGGCGCGGTAAGTTCGTTGGCCAGACTGAAGGACATTGCGACAGTGACGCTGGAAATCGGCAGGTTTGCGCCTTCGCGGACCTCATCATATGTAAGGCGGGCATGGGCGATCAGCTTGTGCCCGCGCGCAAACAGCGATTTTCCGCTTGCCGTTAAACCCAATGGGCGCATCGTGCGGTCAAATAAGGACGCGCCAATGCCAGTTTCCAGCCGGGCAATCGTTTGCGAAACCGCCGATTGCGTGACCTGCAGATGCGCGGCGCATTGCGACATGCCGCCAAGTTCGACGGTCATGATGAACACTTCCAATGCGTGCAGATCGAATTCCTGCGGCAATTTCATACAGCGGCCCCTCCAAGCGCTTAGGCATAGCCAATGGCTAATATTACCTACACTAATGGCTATTCGAGACTTTACGTAATAATGCCATGCATTTTCGACATAGACGGATTATGTTTCATCGGCGTTGCATGCTTGCATCACTTTGCCGCGACATTGTTGCTAACCGGATGCCGATGTAATGCCAGCAACCCTTTTAATGTGCCAACGCACATGCCCAGCAAGATAAGGGCCAAGGGCAACCCCGTGGCAATGGCACCTGCCTGAAGCGAGGTCAGACCGCCATTAAGGAGAAGAAGGACGCCAATACCCCCAACCGCGACAAGCCAGATCGTCTTTTGCCGCAGCAGCGTATCGGTGCGTCCACCCGCCGTCATCGTATCAATTACCAACGTTCCAGAATCCCACCCTGTCACAAAAAAGATAAGGATGAGGCCAATCGCAACAAAGGACGTGAACTGGGCCCAAGGCAAAGTGCCCAGCAACACAAATAATTGCGTGTCGAGCGATGCTTTGGCCAAGTCCGGACCATTGCCGGCAACGATCTGCGCAATGCTGGCATCGCCAAAAATGGTCAGCCACAATATGCCAAGTAAGCTTGGCGAAATGACCGCCCCGGCAATAAACTCCCGCACGGTCCGGCCCAATGAAATACGCGCCATGAACATGCCGACAAAGGGCGCCCAGCTCATCCACCACGCCCAATAATAGACCGACCAATCATTGTAAAAACCGGTGTCCGTGCGCCCCAGCGGGTTGGATAATGCCGGGAGAAGTTTAAGATAATTGTACATATTGTTGGCAAGGTCGCCAAGGAGTTGAAGCGTTGAGCCCGTGGTCAACACAAAGATCAACAAGGCAAAAGCAACCCACATGTTCACTTCGCTCAGTATCCGGATGCCACGGTCAATGCCGCCCCGGATCGACAGAAAAGTGATGCCCGCCATCACGAGGATAAGCGTTAGGATCATCAGTGACGAGTTCGTCACATCATACAGATAGGCAATCCCGGCCATCGCCTGCTGCGCGCCAAGCCCAAGAGATGTCGCAAGCCCAAAGATTGTAGCAAGTACCGCGAGAATCTCGATCACATCCCCAGTGCGGCCCCACACAGCCTTGCCGAATAAGGGGTAGAATGCCGAGCGCATGGACAGCGGCATGTTGAAGTTAAAGTGGAACACCGCCAGCGCAAGGCCGGTCACGGCGAAAATCGCCCAAGGGTGAAGCGCCCAGTCAAATATGGTCGCCGCCATCGCGATGCTGCGTGCAGCAGCAGCATCACCAACGGCTCCCCCCAATGGCGCGGCAGGTCCGCCTGCCATGGCCGAGGTGAAATGGGTAACCGGTTCGCCAACGCCATAAAAGACAAGGCCGATGCCCATGCCAGCACCGAACAACATCGCAAACCAAGACAATCGCGAATAATCGGGCGTTGCACCTTTGCCGCCTAAGCGGATTTTACCCAGTGGCGACACGGCCACGACAACACAAAACAGCAACAACAGGTTCCCCGACGTCATGAAGAACCAGTCGAAATGGGAAACCGCACCGCTACGCAATGCCGCGAACAGGTCCGTCGACGCCTTTGGCGCAATCAGGCTGAATAATATGACAGCGAAGGAAATGAATGCCGTGGGCAAGAATACAGCGGGGTTGATGTGCATCCCGCCCCAATTGCGGTTGGACTGGCCATAATTGCCCAGATCTATTGCCTTATCCCAATCTGCCATTGAACCCTCCCCCAAAGGTGCGATGCCGCTCGGTCAATGGCGCGCCGCCGTTGTTATCGCCATCCAAAGCCATGCCGCGAAACTGCGCCAGACTTCGACATGGAAACGATCTTCTGCCTCACGCATAAGGATGATTTCGACGGTTTCATAAATGGTCCGCGTGGCCCGACCGACCGCAAATTGGTCCAGATCAAGTGGGCATCCCGACATCAAAATCTCGGCTGCACGCGGACCTTCGATGACAAGGCAAATGCTCCGTTCGCTAACATCTGCAACAGCCACGGGCAGGCCTTCACTTATCGGGATCGTCGCGCCAGCCTGGCTGCGTAGATACCATTCATCGGGGCCAAGGCACATGATGCCACCTTCGGATGCACCGATTTTCGTTGGTATTTTGACCTTGAACACGCGTTCCAAATCCTGCGCATTGCGGGCCCGCAGCGTGTGACGCTGCATAGGCGGCGCAAGGCTGATACGAACACCGTGCGCTACAAAGGGAGTTTCGGTAACAGGCTCATGACGCATAAGGGCCTCAGACATGCAACCGTGCTCCTTCGGGATCGTAGAAAACAACGCCGCTAACTTTGGCGCTATGCGTCTTGCCTGGCATAGGAATATATAGCGTGTCGCCCGTCATATCATGTCCACCAGCGACCAATGCCATCGCAATCGAACGGCCAAGCGTTTCGCTCCAGTAAGACGATGTCACATGGCCAATCATTGTCATCGGGATGGGTTGGTTGGGGTCAGAAACAATCTGCGCCCCTTCCTGTAAGACAATATGCGGGTCGTCGGTCAGCAGGCCGACCCACTGCTTACGTCCCGGCGCGACGATATCAGGGCGTGCCATGGATCGCTTGCCTACAAAGTCAGGCTTTTTCTTGCCCACCGCCCAGTCAAGACCAGCGTCAAAGGGCGTTATTGTGCCGTCGGTATCTTGCCCGACAATGATGAAGCCTTTTTCTGCGCGCAAAACATGCATCGCCTCGGTACCATAAGGCGTGATGTCATACTGCGCGCCCTGCGCCATCAATTGTTCCCATACAGCCCGTCCATAAGCCGTCGGCACGTTGATCTCAAAGCCCTGTTCACCGGTAAAGCTTACGCGGAATAAGCGCGTTGGAATGCCGCATATCGTGCCCTCGCGGATTGCCATATGTGGAAAGGCTTCTGCGGACAGGTCAATGCCCTCCAATAGTGGTTCAAGCACCTTACGCGCATTTGGGCCTTGCAAGGCGATGACTGCATATTGCTCGGTCGTGCTGGTCAACCAGACGTCAAGGTCGGGCCATTCAGTCTGGAGATAATCCTCCATCATATTTAGGACGCGCGCCGCGCCGCCGGTTGTCGTGGTCAGGTGGAAGCGATCTGGTGCCAGCCGTGCCGACACACCGTCATCGGTGATGAAACCATCTTCCTTTAACAGCAGGCCATACCGACACCGCCCGGGCTCCAGCGCCTTCCACGGATTAGTATACATGCGGTTTAGGAATTCGGCGGCGTCAGGGCCAACGACTTCAATCTTACCCAGCGTCGATGCATCAAAAATACCAAGCGATGACCGCACCGCAACACATTCGCGGTTCACGGCTGCATGCATGTCTTCATTTGGCTTAGGAAAGTAACGCGCCCTTCGCCATTGCGCGACCAGTTCAAATACAGCGCCATGTGCTTGCGCCCAGCTATCGATATTGGTTGTCCGTGTGGGTTGGAACAACGCCCCTTTGGCATGCCCGGCCAATGCCCCAAATGTCTGCGGCGTATAAGGCGGACGAAAGCTTGTGAGCCCGATATCAGGGACAGGCTTATTCAGTGCAGACGAAGCGATTTGCAAACCGTTAAGGTTTGACGTCTTTCCTTGGTCGGTCGCCATACCGTTGGTGGTGTACCGCTTGATATGCTCGATGGAGCGAAAGCCCTCACGCACCGCAAGCTTGATGTCCTTTGCCGTCACATCATTCTGGAAATCGACGAATGCCTTTATACGGCTTTGGTCCTTTGGCGTCGGCAACATATCGATAATCGCGCCCGTGCCAAAATCCCAATCGCCCGAACATCCGCCAACACAGTGGGCATTTTCATTTGGCAGATCGGGGACATATGCGCCCAGATCATCGCGCCATTTCAGGCTGCCCTTGCTGTGCGACCATAAATGCACGCTTGGCGTCCAGCCACCCGCCATTAACAGGGCATCCGTATCAATCCGGCGAACCCGTTGGTCACCATAATCGCAGATGTCGACGGACCTGACGCCGTGCCTGCCATGCACGCCAACCACGCCGTGGTTCAAGTAAACGGAGATGCCCAGACGATCCGCCTCATGCATGAGCGCGCTATCGACGCTTTTACGGACATCAATAATGGCTGAAATGCCAACGCCTGCTTTGGCCAGTGCAAACATATCATGCCAGCCGCTATCGTGCGACGCCATTAACGCTAGCGCTTTGCCAACGGCCACGCCGTACCGATTGGCATAGACCTTCGCAGCGGACGAAAGCATCACGCCGGGCGTATCATTGCCATCAAAAACAATCGGTCGTTCAATGGCACCTTGCGCAAGCACGACTTCGTCTGCCCGGATGCGCCACAGCTTTTCCCTTGGCCTATCTTCGATTTCAGGAAGATGATCGGTCAACCGCTGCACAGCGCCTATGAAATTGTCGTGATAATAACCAAAGGCCGTCGTTCGCGTCAGGATCGTAACATTGGGTGCATCGCTTAACGCTTTCACGCTACGCTCCAGCCATGGCCATAATGACGGGTCAGCCAAAGCGCCGCCACCCAATTCATCTTGCTCATCCATCAGGATGATGCGCTTGTTGGAATCCATAGAGCCAAGCGCAGCGTCTATACCCGCAGGCCCTGCGCCGATAATCAACAGATCGCAATGGGCGTAGGTTGATGCGTAGACATCGGGATCTTCGGCCGTCGGCGCATCGCCAAGCCCTGCCATTTTGCGAATGGCGGGCTCATACACCTTGTCCCAAAACGAACGCGGCCACATGAACGTTTTGTTGTAAAAACCTGCCGGAAGGAACATGCCGAGCCGGTCGTTGATTGCACCAAAATCCATCGCCAAAGATGGCCAGCGATTTTGACTGAACGCCTTAAGCCCATTATGGATTTCAACACCCGTCGCGCGCAAATTGGGGGTAAATCGCCCTGGCCCGCGATTGACCGAAATCAAGGCATTTGGCTCCTCACTGCCCGCCGCAACTAGCCCACGCGGGCGGTGATATTTGAAGGATCTGCCAAACAGCATCACACCATTAGCGAGCAAAGCCGACGCCAAACTATCCCCTGCAAAGCCCTGATAGGTCTTGCCATCAAAATGAAATCGAACAGGCTGGCTTCGGTTTACGCGCCCGCCAGTTTCAAGGCGAAAGCCAGTCATCGGCGCGGCTCCCCGGCTTTATAGGTTGTTTCAAATTTATCGGTCACGGTATCGCGGACCGCGTTAAAGAAGCGCCCGCAGCCATGCACATGCCGCCACCGTTCATGGTGCCGTCCACGCGGGTTGGCGCGGATGAACAGATAGGCCTCCCACTCCGCATCAGTTTGACCTGATGGGTCGAGCGGTCGCGCTATATGCGCCTGTCCCGCATTGGCAAATTCAATTTCTGGACGTTTCTCGTCGCAATAAGGGCAGTGGATCAGGATCATATCAATGCGCCACCGCTGCCGCAGCCGCTTCGTCAATCAAACGCCCATTGCGAAAACGGTCGAGGTTGAAGGGGGCGTTGATATAATGCGGCTCATCCTTTGCCATTGTGTAGGCCAGCAAATCCCCGGCACCCGGCGTGGCCTTAAACCCGCCCGTGCCCCAACCACAGTTGACGTACAACCCCTTGACCGGCGTCTTACCCAATATCGGCGAGCGATCCGGCGTCACATCGACGATGCCACCCCATGTTCGCAACATCCGCATCCGACGGTAAATCGGAAAAATCTCGCAAATGGCCGCCAGCGTATGCTCCACAATGTGCAGAGCGCCGCGTTGCGAATAGCTCACATATTGGTCCGTTCCCGCGCCAATCACCAACTCGCCTTTGTCAGACTGGCTCATATAGGCGTGGACGGTGTTCGACATCACGACACATGGGAAGGTTGGCTTAATGGGTTCAGAAACCAGCGCCTGCAACGGGTAGCTTTCCAGCGGAAAGTCGAGGCCCGCCATGTGCATGATCACCGACGTGTTACCCGCCGCCGACACGCCGACACGCTTGGATGCGATATAGCCCCGTGTGGTCTCAACGCCCTCTACTGCGCCATTGGCGTCGCGGCGAATGCCCGTGACGGCGCAGTTCTGAATGATATCGACACCCAAAGCAGCAGCCGCACGCGCATAGCCCCAGGCCACCGAGTCATGCCGCGCAGTGCCGCCGCGCCGTTGCAGCGCCGCCCCCACGACAGGGTGCCGGGCGTCTTGCGATATGTTTAATGGCGGGCAATAGGCTTTGGCCTGTTCGGGTGTCAGCCATTCATTATCAACGCCGTTGAGGCGATTGGCATTAATGTGCCGTTGAAGGCTTTGCACGTCATGCACATTGTGCGCGAGCATCATGACGCCGCGCTTGGAATACATGATGTTGTAGTTAAGCTCCTGACTGAGGCCATCCCACAGCTTCACCGCATGGTCGTAGAGATGCGCGCTTTCGTCATACAGATAGTTGGAGCGGATAATCGTCGTGTTGCGTCCGGTATTACCGCCACCAATCCAGCCCTTTTCAAGAACGGCAACATTGGTAATCCCATATTTCTTGGCGAGATAATATGCCGCGCCCAGACCATGCCCGCCACCACCGACGATGATCGCATCATAAGCTGGCTTAGGCGCAGCATCAGGCCATTGTTCAGGCCAATTTTGATGCCCGCTTAAGGCTTTGGCAAACAGGCTGAATGCGCTGAAGCGGGTCATGACTGCACCTGCGCAAGCGCCGCATTTGCTCGGTCGACATAGAAATCTTTGAAATCCTCAACCAGCTTTTCCTCAAGCGCATAGGGCCCTTGGACATAGCCGTCATTGGCAATGCCTTGATGGTTGACCATAGAAAAATGTCCATCTTGCACATTCGTGGCCCGCCATAACGCGGCAAGATGATCGGGGTCATAATCAACCCCTTCAACAGCATCCTCATGCACCAACCAGCTTGTCCGCAGCAGAGTTTTGTCGGGGCCAATCGGCGTTAGAGAAAATGTGACCACATGATCACAACAAAAATGATGCCAGCTATTGGGCTGAGTCCAAACCGAGAGGCTGGAGGTTTCAGGCTTTGTAAATGGCCCAATCAGTTTCTGGCACGCAAGCTTTCCATCTATCGATTGCGTTACCGCGCCATTGGCCAATGCCAGCCGTGCAATCCGGTGCCACCAGCCATCGGGAAACTCGATTAGCGCATGGTCAATGCCCAGCGCCTGCCATTCCGCACGCTTTGCCTCCAGATAATCATCGGCAGGCGCGTCCTTGCCAAAGCCAGTGGTACCGAGCACGCTGATCAATTCGGGATGACCGACATCGCAATGATAGCATTCGCGATTATTCTCCATCACCAGCTTCCAATTGGCGTCTTCGATATAATCATCCTGCACCGCAATCTTTAGCTTTTCGAGGTCATACACTGCGATCTGATCCGTAATGTCAGCCTTCACCCGATCAATTGGCGGCGGATTGTCGTTTAGGCAGATGAAGATCAGCCCGCCGACATTTTCCAACGCAACTGGGTTCAGGCCATGATCTGCCTTGTCGAAATCCTCTGCCATGCTGCGTGCAGCGAGAAGCTTGCCGTCGAGGCCATAGGTCCATTGGTGGTAAGGGCACATCAACCGCGGCGCACGACCGCTCTGTTCGAGACAGATTTTCGCACCGCGGTGGCGGCAACTGTTCCAGAATGCCCGGACTTCATTGTCGCGTCCCCGCACTATGATGATGGAGTTACCCGCCAGCTCGAACACGAAATAATCGCCCACATTTTTTACATGGGCAACGGTGCAGGCATATAACCAGACCGATTTAAGCATGACCTGCGTGTCAAATACGAACGCATCATCGCTGACGTACAATCCACGCGGCAGCGTGTGACCTTTACGGTCATTGGAAAGCCACTTGGCGATTGGGGCGAAGTGCGACACGCGTTTAGCTCCTAAGTGCCATATTATCAGGATCGAAGGGTGAATCGGTTATGATCGTCGCTTTATGCCGAACGCCCAAAATGACGATGTCCAATTCCGCGCCCGGCACCGCCAAATCTGGCCGGACCATCGCAAGGGCAAGCGATTTACCTACGCGCCAGCCATAGCCACCCGATGTCACGCGGCCAACCACGTCTTCCCCCTGATAAATCGGCTCTGACCCGCGTGCGTCTGCGTCAGTGACGCCATGGACTTCCATGGTGACCAACTGGTTCGCGCTGCCGCTTTCTTTCCACGCCAGCAACGCTTCGCGTCCAAAAAATGATGGCTTCTTAAGGCTGATGAAACGATCCAAGCCGCTTTCATAAGCGGAATATTCAACCGACAACTCGCGCGGGATTAGCTTGTAGCTTTTTTCTAGCGCCATCGACGTCATTGCGCGGATGCCAAATGGCTTAATGTCAAACGCGGCGCCGGCCTCCATCAATCTGTCGAAAATGTAATTCTGCATTTCAATCGGATGGTGGATTTCCCAACCCAGCTCGCCAATGAAATTGACCCGCAACGCGTCGACGTGCGCAAGGCCAATGCTCATTTTCTTACCCGTCAGCCATGGGAAGGCCTCGTTTGACAAATCCGTGTCGGTCAGCGTTGCCAGCACATCGCGTGACCGTGGGCCCGCAAGTACCAACACACCCATGGACGTTGTCAGCCGTTCGAAGTTAACGGAACCATCTTTTGGCATGGCCTTTTTCAGATAGTCATGGTCGTGCCGTTCATATGCCCCTGCCGACACCAGATAATAATGCTGCGGCGCGGCTTTATACACCGTGAATTCACTACGCACGCCGCCTTTGCCTGTAAGCAGATAGGACAAAGTGACGCGTCCGACCTTTTTGGGCACTGCGTTGGTCAGCAATTGGTCAAGCCAGCTTTCTGCACCCGGTCCCGATATCTCGCATTTCGCAAAGGCGCTCATATCCTGAATGCCGACATGCTTCGTCACGTGCAGGCATTCATTACCGACATGTTCGAAATAATTGGAGCGGCGGAACGACCATTTTTCACGAACAGGTTCGTTCGGCACAACGGGGTGGTTGTCGTTCAACAACACATCCGGCTTGTCGAGATCGGCTGCGCTTAAGGCATAGCCAGCGGGCGCAAACCAGTTGGGGCGCTCCCAACCAAACACGCTGCCAAACACGCCGCCAAGCGCTCTCATCCGATCATAGCATGGCGTGCGTCGCAGCGCGCGCCCCGCTTCACGCTCTTCATCAGGATAATGCACCGTGAAGACCTTGGCATAGGCCTCCTCATTTTTTTCAACCAGAAAGCCTCTGCCGGCATAATCGCCAAAGCGGCGAGGGTCGACGCCCATCATGTCGATGGTCGGCTCCCCGTCGACAATCCAATGTGCCAACTGCCAACCCGCTCCGCCTGCGGCCGTAATCCCGAAACTGTGACCTTCGTTTAACCAGAAGTTTTTGAGGCCCCATGCTGGCCCGATGATCGGCGACCCGTCGGGCGTGTAGGCAATCGCGCCGTTATAGACTTTCTTGATGCCTACTTCGCCAAAGGCAGGCACGCGATTCATTGCAGCGACGATATACGGTTCAAGCCGTTCGAGTGCATCGGGAAACAGCTCATATTCGCTGGTCGCAGCAGGGCCATCAACATAGCAAGCGGGGGCACCAACTTCATAAGGCCCAAGCAACAGGCCACCGGCTTCCTCACGCATATAATAGCTTGCGTCAGATTCGCGCAGCACACCCATTTCCGGCAGGCCCGCCTTTTTGCGCGCCATGATTGCGGGATGCTGCTCGGTCACCAGATATTGGTGCTCGACCGGGATGACCGGAATATCCAACCCAACCATCGCCCCTGTTTGCCGCGCAAAGTTGCCCGAACAGGATATGACATGCTCGCAAGCAATGTCGCCCTGATCCGTCGAAACCAGCCACTCGCCATTGGGTTGCTGCGTGATTCCCGTAACCGTGGTGTTGCGATAAATTGTCGCGCCGCGCTGCCGCGCACCTTTTGCCAGCGCCTGCGTCAGATCCGCAGGCTGGATGTAACCGTCATCGGGATGCTGAATCGCGCCAATCACGCCGTCCATATTGGCAAGCGGCCAAATATCCTTGACTTGGTCCGGCGTTAGGAAGTTGACATCAACACCAATTGTGCGGGCAACGCCTGCGTAATAATGATATTCATCCATCCGGTCCTTGGTTGTCGCCAGTCGGATATTTGTGACTTGCGACAATCCCGCATGCAGCCCTGTTTCAGCCTCCAACGTGGGATATAAAGCCACCGAATATTGGTGCAGCTTGCCCACGGAATAACTCAGGTTAAAGAGCGGCAAAAGCCCGGCTGCATGCCATGTGGACCCCGAAGTCAGTTCCTTGCGCTCAAGCAAGACAACATCGCTCCAGCCCATTTTGGCGAGATGATATAAAGTGCTCACGCCTACAACGCCGCCACCAATCACTACCGCCCGTGCCGTTTTTTTCATTTTATCCACTCAGCCTGTTTGTGAATCGGCTATGTCAGATGAAATGGCGGCGCGGCAATTGGATTGCGCCCCCGTCAGGCTTGTATAGATTTTTCTAATGTTAAGCATTAGCTTTTTACATTATTCGCATAGACCGGACTTTCCAAACCGCGTTAAAATTCGGTTGGCGTTAGCTTAGGCTTGAATCGCACGTGGCGACATCTATAGCAACGCAAACTGGCACATGGACGGGTCCTGATGAAAACGCGCATTTTTGTAACATTAAAAAACGGTGTTCTCGACCCGCAAGGAAAAGCCATCCATCACGCCATAGAAAGCTTAGGTTTTTCGGGTGTTCATGACGTCCGGGCCGGACGCCTGATCGAAATTGATCATGAACCGGGCGTGTCAAAGGCTGACCTGGAATCGATGTGCACCAAGTTACTGGCCAATATGGTCATTGAGAATTTCGAGATTGAGCAGGCCTGATGCGCGCGGCGGTGATCCAATTTCCGGGTTCTAATTGTGATCGTGACATGGCCGTTGCCATTCGCGACATTACCGGTGCCGAAACGACTTTGGTCTGGCACGGCACTGGCGAACTGCCTGATGGGCTTGATCTTATCGCTATTCCGGGCGGCTTTTCTTATGGCGATTATCTGCGCTCTGGTGCCATGGCTGCGCGGTCTCCGGTTATGCAGGCGGTCATTAAGGCCGCAGAACGCGGGGTCCCGGTTCTGGGTGTGTGCAATGGCTTCCAGATTTTGACAGAAGCAGGTCTCCTGCCCGGCGCTCTTATGCGCAATGCCGGGATCCGCTTCGTGTGCCGCACGGTTGCCCTGACGGTCGAAAATAATCGCTCTGTTTTTACCAGCGGCTATTCCACAGGTGAACAGGTCCGAATTCCCGTTGCGCATCATGACGGCAATTATTTCGCTGACGCTGAAACGCTTGATAGGCTTGAGGGCGAAGGCCGTGTTGCCTTCCGTTACGCCGAAAATGTCAATGGTTCAGCCCGCAACATCGCTGCTGTGCTGAATGCTGCCGGAAATGTGTTGGGCATGATGCCGCACCCGGAACGCATGACTGAAGCCGTGCATGGAGGGTCAGACGGCCGTCGCTTGTTCGAGGGGTTGGTGCGGCAGATCGCTTGATATTGCTGCTGGCCTGACAAGTGGCGCTTTCTTTCGCGGGAATAAAACACGCCCCAATATCAAGAGCATGGTCGGCCAAAACATCGTGTTGTAAACATCATGCAGGGCTGCATCCATTGTAGCCTCGCCGGCTGCAGCGCCCCGCAAATCGGCATATTCGTTAAACAACTCAGCGATACATACGATCAACCAGCACCAAAGGCTGTCGAGTCGACGCCGCAACACCAAAGCCGACAAGCACAAGATCAAAAGCGCCCCATGAACATGCATCGCATCATTGGTCAGGCCAACTGTTTCGATCAGCCAGGTTTTATAGCTGATCCAATGCTCGGCCAGAAGCTGTAATCGGTCCTGCATGACGTTCTAAACTTTTGTTTTGAAGGGTGAGAAATTCGTGCCCTTGTCGAATATTTCGAAGCCCTCTTTGCGCTTCAGCCATCCAACAACACCATAAGTGACCGGCGTCAGCACAACTTCCCAGCCCACTTTCAACAGCCAGTTGGTAATCATAACACTTATAACCTGCTCGTTGCTCCACACCCCCCCAAAGGCAAGCGGATAAAAAATGAGGCTATCAATGCCCTGACCCACAATCGTTGAACCAATGGTGCGCGACCATAAATGCTTTCCTGCGGTCCAGATCTTCATGCGCGCCATCACATAGCTGTTTACGAACTCACCCGCCCAAAACGCCGTGGTTGATGCAATAACGATCCGCCAAACTTGCCCGAATACGCTTTCATATGCCGCCTGCCCTTCCCAACCGGGTGCAGGCGGCAGGGCAACAACAACCCAACTCATAAACGCCATGAAGAGCAGCGCGGCAAAGCCAACCCAGATGACACGGCGCGCCCGCGCATAGCCGTAGACTTCCGTCAGGACGTC
>JBILLO010000043.1:0-14522 GCA_044376035.1 Sphingorhabdus sp. | reverse complement strand
TGGCCAGCTTGCCCAATAGGGCACGACCGCAATCCAGTGGTCGTTGGTTGCCACCGTCCGCGCGCCGTCTTTGGCCTCTTGTTCGGCATAGGTTAGCAGCATTGCCGATTGATGTTGTTCAAACCAGGCCGCTTGCGTTGCATCCTCACGCGCGGGCTCGGCAGGGACATGAGTCGTCGCCCAAATCTGCCCATGCGGATGCGGGCTGGAGCAGCCCATCATCGCGCCCTTATTTTCGAAAATCTGAACATAGGCATGAGAGGCGTAAAGCTCTTTTTCTTGCGCGGCCCACGTGTCGACCAATATGCGGATATCGTCCACTGGCATTTCGGGCAGAGTTTTTCCATGGTCAGGCGAAAAGCAAATGACTCTACAGGTTCCATGCGCGAGAGCCGCACGAAACAGGGGTTTGTCTTTTTCTACTCCGCACCCTGCGCCGGGCATCAACGCGGCAAAGTCATTATCGAAAATGAAGACATTTTTGTAATCAGGATTGCGCAACCCGCCAGCACGTTCATTGCCCGCGCATAAATAACAATCCGGATCGTGCATCGGCCGGACGGTGGTGTCGGGTATATCCTGCTGCCCCTGCCATGGCCGTTCGGCCCGGTGCGGGGACACTAAAATCCATTCATCTTTCAATGGGTTGAAACGGCGGTGGGGCTGCTCATGGAACGACATTGGGCAATGTCCAATCAATCGGCGGGAGCCCGTTGCTAACCAGAAAGGCGTTGCATTGCGAGAAATGTTTGCAGCCCAAAAAGCCTGCATGCGCCGACAAGGGCGAAGGATGCGCGGCCTTGAGTAACAGATGGCGGCGGCCATCGACATTCGCCGCCTTTTTATGGGCATATGCGCCCCACAGCATGAAAACCACTGGCTCTGCCTTGTCGTTCACGCGCGCGACAATCGCATCCGTAAATGGCTCCCACCCCTTTTTACTGTGCGACGCGGCCTTGGCCATTTCGACCGTGAGGACGCTGTTGAGTAACAGCACGCCTTGCCGCGCCCAATTTTCCAAAAAGCCATGAGGCGGGCGCGGGAGGCCCAAGTCGCTTCCTAACTCCTTGTAAATATTGTTAAGACTCGGCGGAGGACGCACGCCCGGCGGCACGCTGAAACACAGGCCATGCGCTTGCCCCGGCCCATGATACGGGTCTTGCCCCAAAATGACGACGCGCACCTTATCCAGCGGCGTCAGCTCAAGCGCGCGGAGCCATGCGTCCTGCGGCGGGAAAATCGTCTTGCCCGCAGCCAGTTCGGCGTCGAGAAAGCCTTGAAGCGCCAGTGTTTCTGGCGTCACAAGCGCCGCCCGCAGCGGAGTCTGCCAATCCTGCGGTACCGAAAATGCAGTCATTCGGCCCTTGGCGGCGCGGTCAGCAAATCGGTCCAGGCCTTCATTTCTTTTGATGTGGCAGGGCCGAGCAATTCCATTGCATGGCGCAACCGCTCGCGCATGATGTCGCGGCCCAAATGCGTGATCGCGTCGAACAAAGGCACGCCCTGTGCACTACCGGTGATGGCGATATAGAAAGGCCGGATAACGTCCTTCAACTTCGCGTCCAAGACCTCAGCAGTTCGGCGCAACGTGGCTTCAACGCCTTCCCGGTTCCAGTCGATCATCCCGTCGAACTGTTGCAAACCAAGGGTGTAGGCCGCGCGTTGCACATCCTGTTCGAGCTTCACACCATCGCGCAACCGCTCTGCGGTCATGCCGTCAATCCGGTTCATGAAGAACATCGCGGTCAGGCCGCCAAGGTCCGACATTTTGGTGATCCGCGCCTGCGCCATTTCAGCGATGGGCGTGAGATAGTCGTCATTCAGCGCCCACGCCTTTACCGCATCGAGAAATTCGGAAACGCTAAGTTCCTCGCGCAAATAACGACCATTGAGCCAATCCAGCTTCGACGTGTCGAACACCGGCCCACCCAGCGAGATATTGTGGACGTCAAATTCGTCGATCAGCCTTTGCAGTGTGGTTTTTTCATCTTCTTCGCTGGCCGATTTGATGAACAGGCCAAGGAAGTTCTGCATCGCCTGCGGCAAATATCCGGCGCGTTGATAATATAAGATGCTGGTCGGGTTCTTCCGCTTCGACAGCTTCGATTTGTCGGCATTGCGCAGCAACGGCAAATGCGTGAGCACGGGCGGTTCCCAACCGAAATATTGGTAAAGCAACAAATGCTTTGGCGCAGACGAAATCCATTCCTCACCGCGCATGACATGGGTGATGCCCATCAGGTGATCATCGACAACATTGGCGAGATGGTAAGTCGGCAGGCCGTCCGATTTCATCAGTACCTGCATGTCAACGACCGCATATTCGAACGCGATTTCGCCCCGCAACGTATCTTGAACAATGCATGTGCCCGTCGATGGAATTTTCATCCGGACAACGTGCGAAACGCCTTCGCTATCAAGCTTTGTGATATCGTCAGAGGTGAGTGCCAAACAGGTGCCATCATATTTTGGCGGCTGCTTCGCCGCTATCTGCGCGGTGCGTGCGGCCGCGAGCTTTTCGGGCGTACAATAGCATTTGAACGCATGGCCATTGGCCAGCAACTGGTCACAATGCGCGGTGTAAATCGCGCTGCGTTCCGATTGGCGATAGGGACCATGCGGGCCACCAACATCGGGGCCCTCATCCCAGCTAAGGCCCAACCAGCGCAGCGATTCCAATATCATCTTTTCCGATTGCGGCGTGGACCGTGCTTGATCGGTATCCTCGATGCGCAACAGAAACTCGCCGCCGTGCTTCTTGGCAAAGCAATAGTTGATGAGCGCAATATACGCGGTGCCGACATGTGGGTCGCCGGTGGGGGATGGTGCGACGCGGGTACGTACTTTCATGAGAAACAAATGCCTTTGGTTTGGTTTGCCCGCGCTCTATCAAGCTGCAACGCCA
Organism: Sphingorhabdus sp.; assembly: GCA_044376035.1. Classification (GTDB taxonomy): domain Bacteria; phylum Pseudomonadota; class Alphaproteobacteria; order Sphingomonadales; family Sphingomonadaceae; genus Sphingorhabdus_B. The sequence goes on along the minus strand of JBILLO010000043.1, from coordinate 11,617 downwards.
TTGTCATCTTTCCGGTGCAGTTAAAGGCCAAACTAAGAGGAGCGGATCATGCAAAGCAGCCTTATTTCGCTAAGCAGGCGGCAGTTCGGATTTGGTCTTGGCAGCATTGCGTTTGCAGGGCTGGCGGCGCGTGCCATTGCGCAGCCACCCGCCGCTGGGGCCAATGAAGTATATGGCTATGGCCCGTTGGTGCGCGACCCCAACAACCTGATCGACCTGCCCAAAGGCTTTGATTATCGCGTGATTTCCCGGCTCGGTAACGTCATGGATGATGGCTATCTTGTGCCAAACTCCGCCGACGGCATGGGCGCTATCGATTTGGGGAAGGGCAAGGTGGCCCTTATCCGCAACCATGAGCTTGGCATTAAGGATCAGGATTTCGGGCCCTTCACCGGGAATGTGGCAAAGGATTTTCCAGCTTATGATCGCATGGCTGATGACAAATCGATGCCCTTGCCGGGTGGTACCACGACTTTGATATATGATATGAAGACTGGCCAACGCGCGCGTGAGTTTTTGAGCCTTTCCGGCACGATCCGCAATTGCTCTGGGGGGATTACGCCATGGGGAAGCTGGCTGAGCTGCGAAGAAAATGTCACGCGCGCCGGAAGCGGTGTCGGCAAAGACCATGGCTATATTTTTGAAGTTTCCGCTTCGCAGAATGGCCTTGTTACGCCCGTGCCCCTAAAAGACATGGGTCGTTTCAACCATGAGGCTGCGTGCGTTGATCCGCGGACGGGCATTGCCTATTTGACCGAAGATCGCGGCGACAGTCTGCTTTACAGGTTCATTCCAAATGAAAAGGGGCGGCTTGCCAAAGGCGGGCGGCTTGAGGCTTTAGCTTTTGTGCAGGCCGACATTACTGATACGCGCAACTGGACTGAGGTTCAGGTTAGCAAAGGCCGCCAATATCAGGCGAAATGGATATCGCTTTCCAACCCTGAAAGCCCCGATGATGACTTACGCAAACAAGGCGCCGCCAAAGGTGCCGCCCTGTTTGCGCGCGGCGAAGGGATATTCTGGGGGAAGGGCGAATTGTTCTTTGCCTGCACGAACGGCGGCGCTGCAAAATATGGCCAGATTTTCCGCTATGTCCCTGCGGCAAATGAAGGGACCGCGCGTGAAGCCGACGCGCCCGGAATCATCGACCTGTTTATGGAATCGACCAATCCAGCATTTTACAATTATGGCGACAATATCGCCGTGATGCCGACAGGGCATTTGTTGGTTTGTGAGGACCAGTATACCGACATTTCGAGCAACCATTTGCGCGGCGTTACTGCGCAAGGCCAGACGTACATGATAGGCCGAAGCCGCGTGCAAACAGAATTTGCGGGCGGGTGCTTCTCACCCGATGGCTCGACAATGTTTGTGAACATGATGGAACCGACGATGACCCTCGCGATCAGGGGCCCATGGGCTAGGGTAAAGTCGGCCTAGCGAAAACTTTTCAACGGGCGTAGCTGTTAACAGTCATGCATCCGATTCTCCCTCGATTAATTTCCCTTGGCACCGCCGTGCCGCCGCACTGCATCACGCAAGATGATGTCCTGTCGATTTTGGCGCAGGCCAAAGGGCAAGCCCTACCACCGCGCATGGCAGAAATACTGGAAAACACGGGTATCTCGCAGCGTCATATAGCGATGCCGCCCGAATATTATTTTGACTCCAGAAGCTGGGCAAAGCGCGCAGGCGTTTATGAAGTTGTCGCCGCACAGATTTTTGAAGCAGCGGTTATGCAGGCTTTGGCGCGCGCAAACTTGCAGGCCGCTGACATAGGGCAGATTGTTTTCGTATCGACCACAGGAACGATGACGCCCAGCCTGCCAAGCCGGATGATAGCGAAAATGGGTTTCGCGCCCAACACACGCTGCGTGCCCTTATTTGGCTATGGTTGCGCTGGCGGCGTCATTGGCCTTGGCGTTGCGGCTGATCTGTATCGTGCATGCCCGGACAAACCAGTCCTGCTGGTCAGCCTTGAACTGTGCAGCCTCGCTTACGACCATGCGTGGATGGATAAAAAGGATATGGTCGCACTTGCATTGTTTGCCGATGGCTGTGCCGCTGCAGTCATCGGCGCTGGGCCAGGGCCGCAATTGGGTGCATTTGCGAGCCATGTCTGGCCCGATACGCTCGATATGATGGGCTGGGAGATTGGCGATACGGGGTTTAATCTTGTGCTCGCGCGCGATATACCCGTTTTCGTGAATAGCCATTTTGCGCCCGTCTGCGACGATTTTATCGCAAAACATGGCCTGACCAAAGCGAGCATGGCTGAACCTGCCTGTCACCCGGGCGGTGGGCGCGTGGTCGATGCGTTGGCCGATTATCTGGGGCATGACTTGGCCGCGACGCGCAAAGTCCTGCGCGACCATGGCAATATGAGTTCGCCGACGGTTTTGTTTGTGTTGGAGGCGCTGCTTGCCGCTGGACCAATTGAGAAACCAACATTGTTAACGGCACTTGGACCGGGATTTGTTGGCGCGATGGGGCTACTCAAGCCATGACAGTGTTCGATTGGCCCGTTTGGGCGCTCATTGTCTTTGCGTATGTTATCCTGCAGCGGCTTGCTGAACTGGCTTATGCCAGCGCCAACACCCGCCGATTGCTGGCTGAAGGTGGTCGTGAGCATGGTGCGAAGCATTATCCTTTGTTTATCGTGCTCCACAGCGGTTGGCTAATCGCCATCCTATTGTTCGCAAAGCCCGAAACGTCACCCAACCTGATTTTGCTCAACGCATTTATCGCAAGCCAAACCTTCCGCTTCTGGACGCTGGCGAGCATTGGTCGATGGTGGACCACGCGGATCATCAGCGCGCCGCATTTCCCGCGCGTGCGGCGCGGCCCATATCGTTTCATCAAGCACCCCAATTATGCCTTGGTCGTTGTGGAGATTGCGGTCCTGCCGCTTCTTCTTGGCGCGCCTGCCATGGCACTCACATTCTCTTTACTGAACGCTGCGCTTTTATGGTGGCGGATCAGGATCGAAAATGACGTGCTGACGGAGCGTGGCACCACCACTTGACCCGATAGCCAGCGGGCGCTAATGGCCCCACTCCCGAAGCTGGGGGGATGATTCTCTTTGGCGCATGGGAAATACACAGAATAGCAGCACATTATGTGTCAGGTCGGGTGGATCAAAGGCTGAGCCTCCACCGCACAAAACGCCTTGCCACCTAAAGTAACCGCTTAACAAAGGTGAAGATATGCCAACGATTAACCAGCTGGTCCGCAAGGGCCGGACCCCGCAGAAGGTCAAGTCTAAGGTCCCTGCGATGGACCAAAATCCACAGAAGCGCGGCGTTTGCACCCGCGTTTACACAACGACCCCGAAAAAGCCGAACTCGGCTTTGCGTAAGGTTGCGAAGATCCGTCTGACCAACCAGCGTGAAGTTATTTCCTATATCCCAGGTGAAGGCCACAACCTTCAAGAGCATAGCGTTGTGCTTATCCGTGGCGGCCGCGTTCGCGACCTTCCCGGTGTGCGTTACCACGTGCTTCGCGGCGTACTCGATACGCAGGGTGTCAAGGACCGCAAGCAATCGCGTTCCAAATATGGTGCAAAGCGTCCGAAGTGACCCGTCCGGGGGACGGGGCATCCTGAAAAAATCACTTCAAGCGATTTTGTTCAGGATCTCAAGTATCCCGAAACGAGGTTATTTGGCCATTTGACGGCACGCCAACCTTCCCGATGGAACCTGAAACAAGTTCAGGGTGACGGAAAAGGGAAAGGCAGTGCCGAGCGAGATAAAGGAAATAAAATATGTCACGTCGTCGTCGTCCCGAAAAGCGCATCATCCTTCCCGATCCCAAATTCGGTGATATCGTGCTTTCGAAATTCATGAACAACCTGATGCTTGACGGTAAGAAGTCAGCCGCAGAGCGGATTGTTTATGGTGCTTTGGAAACTGTTGAAGCCCGCGCCAAGAAAGATCCTATTCAGACCTTCCATGAAGCGCTGGATAATGTGAAGCCAGGTATCGAAGTGCGCAGCCGCCGTGTGGGTGGTGCGACCTATCAGGTTCCTTGCGAAGTGCGTCCGGAGCGCGCGCAGGCACTTGCGATCCGTTGGTTGATCGGCGCTGCGCGTAACCGCAGCGAAACCACCATGGCCGCCCGTTTGTCGGGTGAGCTGATGGATGCCGCATCAAACCGTGGCAACGCTGTCAAAAAGCGTGAAGATACGCACCGTATGGCAGAAGCTAACCGGGCGTTTGCACACTATCGTTGGTAACAGCATGAATTTTTCCGTCATCCCGGCTTTCGCTGAGGTGGCGCATTTGAAAAAGCGTAAATCAGGGGCTGGCATAAACCAGCCCCTTTCCCTATAGGGCAGCGCGAACCGCAGCCCCGCACTGGAGTAACGAATATGGCACGCAGCCATCCACTCAATATGTATCGCAACATCGGTATCATGGCGCATATCGACGCCGGTAAAACCACCACGACCGAGCGTATCCTTTTCTACACTGGCAAGTCGTACAAAATCGGCGAAGTCCATGATGGCGCTGCCACCATGGATTGGATGGAGCAAGAGCAAGAGCGTGGCATCACGATTACGTCGGCTGCGACCACCTGCTTCTGGAATGACCACCGCATCAACATCATTGATACGCCAGGCCATGTTGACTTCACGATTGAAGTTGAGCGTTCGCTGCGCGTTTTGGATGGCGCAGTTGCGTGTTTCGACGGCGTTGCAGGCGTTGAGCCGCAATCTGAAACCGTATGGCGTCAGGCCGACAAATATGGCGTTCCCCGCATGTGCTTCATCAACAAGCTTGACCGTACCGGCGCAAACTTCAAATATTGCGTGCAGTCGATCATTGATCGTTTGGGTGCACGTCCAGCAGTGCTGTACATTCCAATCGGCCTTGAAGCGGATTTGAAGGGTCTTGTTGACCTTGTCCATAACCGCGCGATCATCTGGAAAGATGAAACGCTTGGTGCCGATTTCTTCTACGAAGATATCCCCGCTGACTTGGCCGCTGAAGCAGCCAAATACCGTAGCGACCTGATCGAACTTGCCGTTGAGCAAGACGATACTGCGATGGAAGCATATCTTGAGGGCAATGAGCCTGACGTTGCGACGTTGAAGGCGCTGATCCGCAAGGGCACGCTAAACCAATCATTCGTACCTGTCTGCTGTGGTTCGGCGTTTAAGAACAAGGGCGTTCAGCCTTTGCTCGACGCCGTTGTCGATTATCTGCCTTCGCCGCTCGACATTGAAGACGTGCAGGGTGTCCACATGGACACACTTGAGCCAGACAGCCGCCCACCGGCGGACGATGCGCCGTTTTCGGCACTGGCGTTCAAGGTAATGAACGATCCGTTCGTTGGCTCGTTGACCTTCATCCGCATTTATTCGGGTAGCCTCTTAAAGGGCACGTATCTGAACTCGGTGAAGGATAAGAAGGAAAAGGTTGGGCGTATGCTCGAAATGCACGCCAACGAACGTAAGGACGTTGATGAGGCATTTGCAGGCGACATCATCGCGCTTGCCGGTATGAAGGAAACGACCACTGGCGACACATTGTGCGCCGAACGCTTCCCGATCATTTTGGAGCGTATGGAATTCCCTGAGCCAGTTATCGAACTGTCGGTGGAACCAAAGACCAAGGCTGACCAAGAAAAGATGGGCATCGCGCTTAATCGTCTGTCCGCCGAAGATCCTTCGTTCCGCGTGTCGACCGACCATGAATCAGGCCAAACGATCATTAAGGGCATGGGCGAGCTTCACCTCGACATCATCGTCGATCGTATGCGTCGCGAATTTAAGGTTGAAGCCAATGTCGGCGCGCCGCAGGTTGCGTATCGGGAATATCTGGCACGCGAAGTTGACGTCGATTACACCCACAAAAAGCAGTCGGGTGGTTCGGGTCAGTTCGGTCGCATCAAGTTCTCGGTAAAGCCCGGCGAGCGTGGCACGGGCGTTGTGTTTAAGGATGAAGTCAAGGGCGGTAACATTCCAAAGGAATATATCCCCTCGGTTGAAAAGGGCATGCGCGAAACCGCATTATCGGGCTCGTTAATTGGCTTCCCAATCATCGATTTCGAAATCACGCTGTATGACGGCGCGTATCATGATGTCGATTCGTCGGCCTTGGCATTCGAAATCGCGGGTCGTGCTGGTATGCGTGAAGCCGCGCAAAAGGCAGGGATCAAGCTGCTTGAACCCATCATGAAGGTCGAAGTTGTATCTCCCGAAGAATATCTGGGCGATGTGATCGGCGACATGAACTCACGTCGTGGTCAAATCCAGGGCACTGACAGCCGCGGTAACGCTCAGGTTGTTGAATCCATGGTGCCTTTGGCCAACATGTTCGGCTATGTGAATCAACTCCGTTCATTCACGCAAGGACGTGCAAACTATTCGATGTTCTTCAATCATTATGATGAAGTGCCATCGAATGTGGCAGCGGAAATCAAGGAAAAGATGGCTTAATAGCTAAATCTTCGGGGCAGCCGTCTGTTAAAACAGACGGCTGCCCAATGGCACTTCGCGGTCGGGTGCGAAAAGAACGACAGCTCCGCTGGCGTCGGGAAAACCAAGTGTCAGCACCTCCGACATCACATGGCCGATTTGTCTCGGCGGGAAATTGACCACGGCGGCGACGAGCCTTCCGGGCAAATCTGCACATGCATAATGCTCCGTAATCTGCGCCGAGCTTTTTTTCAGGCCGATCTGAGCCCCAAAATCAATATTGAGCACGAAGGCTGGCTTGCGCGCATCGATTAACGGCGTTGCCGAAATGATCCTTCCTATCCTTATATCGACCGCCATAAACTGCGCAAAATCTATGCTTGGGGCCGCGGGCGTGGACGGATCTGAGATGAGATGCATTCGCGGTTCCTTTTGAAACTGCGACGTTTTTGTCACATGACACAAAAATTGACAATAGCATCTTCACTCTGCGGTATTTCGGTTTAATGACAGACAGATGACAATGACATTTACGTTGTTGCATCAATCCATGTTGCCAGTCGTGTTTTGAGGAGGAAATATAATGTCATTGCCAAAATCTTATTCCAAGGCCTTGCTTGCGTGCGGTACCGCCGCAGCCGCCTTTATCGCTGCCCAGCCAGCTTATGCGCAGGATGCTGAAACGACGTCGGCGACTTCGGCGAGCGAAGAAGAATCAATCGTCGTGATTGGTTCGCGTCGTACGGACCGGTCGGACACCGATTCATCGTCACCTGTTGACGTGATTGGCGCGGACGAGCTGGTCGGTCAGCCACAGGCTAACCTGTTGGATGTTGTGCGTAACCTCGTGCCGTCATTCTACGTGCCGCAAAACACGATTTCGGATGCCTCGACCTTCGTGCGCGCGCCGTCGCTGCGCGGTCTTGGCGCTGACCAAATCCTCGTGATGATCAACGGTAAGCGGTACAACCGTTCTGCCCTCGTGCAGGTGTATACCGGCGGCGACACCGCGTTGTCGTTCGGGTCGCAAGGCGCCGATGTTGCCAATATTCCTGCAATCGCCCTTAAAAACCTGCAAGTGCTGCGTGATGGTGCGACTGCGCAATATGGTTCGGACGCTATTGCAGGCGTGATCAACTATCAACTGCGCGATGACACGGGCTTCGACGTGCAGGCCTTGTGGGGTCAGCAATATGAAGGTGACGGCGATCGTAAACAGATTGCGGCCAATGTCGGCTTCAAGATTGGCGGGAGCGGTTTTGTAAATCTCTCAGCCGAATATTATGACAGCAAGGGCACGAGCCGGGGCGCGACACGTCCAATCGCGCTTGAACTGGAACGCACAAATCCGGCTGTCAGAGACAGAATCCCCGGTCGCGCGGCTGGCCTGCCAGCACAAATCTGGGGTTCGTCACCATCGGATGGATATAAGTTCTTCCTGAACAGTGCGCTGGACCTTGGTGCCAACAGCCAATTGTACCTAGTCGCAAACTATGCCCATAGCGAAGCGAACCAAAGCTTCAACTACCGTTCGTCAATCAGTGCGCCTGTGCCGCTTGCTGTCGATTTGGGCACAGGAACGGCTTCCACGCGCTCGCCGGGTCGTAACGGTTCGTTCAACACGATTTTCCTGACACCATGCCCATCAGGTAACGCTACCTGTCCGTCAGGCGGTTTTGTGAATGATACCAACACATTCAATTTCTCCTCAATCTATCCGGGCGGCTTCACGCCGCGTTTTCTCGGTGAAGTCGACCAGATGTATGCCGTAACGGGTATCAAGGGTGAGGCGGAAAGCGGCTTGACCTATGATTTGTCGGCGACTTTGGCGAAGAATTCGCTGTCCTTGTCGATGACGGACTCGCTCAGCGCGTCTTACGGTCCGCAAAGCCAGACGGAATTCTTCTTTGGTGAGCTCATTCAGCGTGAGCAGAACATAAACCTTGATCTGACCTATCCGCTTGAAGTTGGGTTCTTCAGCCCAGTCACCTTGTCGGGTGGTGCGGAATTCCGTCGTGAGGAGTATGAAACCACTGTTGGCGATGTCCAGTCTTACGGCGCCGGGCCATATGCGCGCCAGCCGTTATACAATCTCGTTTCGCCCGGTGTTTATACACCGGCCCTCAATACCGCTGCAACACCAACACAATTGGTTTCCACGCAGTCACCCGCAGCGAGCGGCTATGGCGGCGTGAGCCCAGTTTTTGCAGGTAAGAACAGCCAGCAAAGCTATGCGCTATATGTTGGCGCAGAAACGGATGTTACGGAAAAACTGACCGCCGGTGTCGCAGGCCGCTGGGAAAACTACGATACTTTCGGCAGCACCGTTGTCGGAAAAGTAAATGCGCGTTATGATTTTACCGACGCGTTCGCGCTTCGGTTTACTGCCGGCACTGGCTTCCACGCGCCATCGCCCGGTCAGAACAATACGCAGATTGTGACGACGAACTTCCGCGGTGGCAATCAAGTGCAGACGGGAACTTATCCCGTAACCAGCGACATCGCGCAATATTATGGCGCAACTTCGCTTAATCCGGAAAAGTCCGTGAACTTGGGCGGCGGTGTCGTCATTACGCCTATGGACAAGCTGACCATCACGCTCGACGGCTACACGGTTAAGGTTAAGAACCGCATCGGGATTTCCCAGACCTTTACGGTTTCTGCCGCTGATCTCGTTGCCTTGCCTGCACTCGCCGTGGTGGGTCTGGCCGGTGACGTGAACTATTTCACCAACGGCTTTGACACTCGGACCAGCGGTTTTGACTTTGTCACCAATTACCGCACCGACCTTGCCGGTGGTGCGCTTAGCCTGACGCTCGCGTACAATTATAACAAGAGCAAGGTGACCGATTTCAACCCGTCGGTTATCAGCGCGGCACAAAGGTTCAACATTTCGAACCTGCCGCCGAAGCATCGCGTCAATGCGTCCGCCAACTGGCGTATCGGCGATTTCTCGATCAATGCGCGCGAGAATTATTTCAGCTCGTGGGCAAATGAACTGGAATATCCCGGGCAGAAGTTTAGCGGCAAGTTTGTGACTGATCTCGACATCAGCTACACATTTGCGGAACGCTACACGTTGACGCTTGGCGCCAACAACCTGTTCGACACCTATCCGGACAAGATTGCGCCTAGCACTGTAAACCCCGTTTATGCGCTGACCGGCAGTCTCGCGGATGGTCAGGTCTACCCACGCTCGGGTGGACCATTCGGGATCAATGGTGGCTTCTATTATTTGCGAGTCGCCATCGATTATTGATTCGCAGCTTACATAAAGGCGGGCGGGGAATTTTTCCTCGCCCGCATTTTTTTATTTCCTGTCAAGGTGTATGATGCGCGCAAAATTCACAGATCGCATTGCCACCTTTGACGACCTTGATGCGCTCCACGCGCTTATGACGCGGTCGATTGCGCAGAACCAGTCCGATTTCCTTACGCCCGAACAAGTGGTCGCAAGCGCTCATGTTATGGGGTTGGACACTCAGCTGGTGCGCGATGGGACCTACTTCCTAATCGAAAGCGGCGGACGCATTGCGGGCTGCGGTGGCTGGAGCTTCCGGGCGACATTATATGGCGGGGATGACAGCGTTGTGGCGCGCGAACCGGCGCGGCTTGACCCTGCAACCGATGCAGCAAAGGTGCGGGCAATGTATACCGACCCTGACTATACGCGGCAGGGAATCGGTTCGCGCATCCTGGCATTATGTGAGGCGGCGGCACGGTCAGCCGGCTTTAAGCGGGTGGAATTAATGGGTACAGCAGCGGGCGTTCCGCTGTATGCAGCCCAAGGTTATAGGCCGAGCGCAGAGCAGCAATATGCGCAAGTCGGCGATGTCTGTGTGCCTTTGCTCCGTATGGAAAAGCGGTTAGCGTGAAATGACCGCTTCGCGCATTCCAAACGATATGCAGGCAAAGCTTGCAGAACCGAAAAAGACCTACTAAGGGCAGCGCCTTGAGTCAGCAGGCGCGTCCCATCTGAACACAATCCGAAATCCAAAGTAAGAAGGTTTGAAAAATGGCAAAAGCTAAATTTGAGCGGACGAAACCGCATTGCAACATTGGTACCATTGGTCACGTTGACCATGGAAAGACCACGCTGACCGCAGCGATCACGAAGGTGATGGCCGAAGCCCATGGCGGTACCGCCGTTGATTTCGCAAACATCGATAAGGCACCAGAAGAGCGCGAGCGCGGCATCACGATTTCGACGGCACACGTTGAATATGAAACGGCTGCTCGTCACTACGCGCACGTCGACTGCCCTGGCCACGCTGACTATGTTAAGAACATGATCACCGGTGCGGCGCAGATGGACGGCGCTATCCTCGTTGTGAACGCGGCTGACGGCCCGATGCCACAGACTCGCGAGCACATCTTGCTTGCACGTCAGGTTGGCGTTCCTGCCCTCGTTGTTTACATGAACAAGGTTGATCAGGTTGACGACGAAGAAATTCTCGAACTGGTTGAAATGGAAATCCGTGAGCTTCTGTCGAAGTATGATTTCCCAGGTGACGATATTCCAATCGTTCGTGGTTCGGCGCTTGCTGCGCTTGAAGGCCGCGACGACGCCATCGGTAAGGAATCGGTCCTTGCATTGATGGCTGCTGTTGACGAAGCTATTCCTCAGCCAGAGCGTCCAATCGACCGGCCATTCCTGATGCCAGTTGAAGATGTGTTCTCGATCTCGGGTCGTGGTACTGTCGTAACGGGCCGCGTTGAAACCGGAATCGTCAAGGTTGGCGAAGAAGTTGAAATCGTTGGTATCAAGGACACCAAGAAGACGACCGTTACTGGCGTTGAAATGTTCCGTAAGCTGCTGGACGAAGGTCGTGCAGGCGACAACATCGGTGCGCTTGTTCGTGGCGTAGGCCGTGAAGAAGTTGAGCGTGGCCAAGTTCTCTGCAAGCCAGGTTCGGTTACGCCGCACACCGAGTTCTCGGCAGAAATCTATGTTCTTTCAAAGGACGAAGGCGGCCGTCACACGCCATTTTTCGCAAACTATCGTCCACAGTTCTACTTCCGTACAACTGACGTAACCGGCGAAGTGATCCTTCCAGAAGGTACTGAAATGGTTATGCCAGGCGACAACGTAACGATCGCTGTTAAGTTGATTGCACCAATCGCAATGGACCCAGGTCTTCGCTTCGCAATTCGCGAAGGCGGACGCACCGTCGGTTCTGGGGTTGTCAGCACCAT
>JBILLO010000042.1:0-14589 GCA_044376035.1 Sphingorhabdus sp. | reverse complement strand
ACCATTTTTCCCCAATAAGGAAGCCCTGTTCGCCGTCATCGCTATATTCTTAGTCGGCCAGGACAGCGCGGTTTCAACGCTGATCACTCTAACTGCGTCCACGATGTTGGCAATGCATGTCTTGGTCGCCGCGATATTAGGCGCCCTTGCCCTGATTTCGCCAGATACAAGCGTGTTCCCCAAAAAGGCCAAATCGTCATGAAGTATATTTTGGCAATCGGAGTCCTTGCATGGTCCATGACTGCCTATGCTGTCATACCACCCAAAGCGGAACGCGGACGCAATGGCGCGGATTGCCGGGCGGCAGAGTCCGGCCCTGCGGTAAACGTGAGCGTTATCGGCTTAAGGGACCGCAAAGGTAAGCTGATCCTTGAGCTTTACCCCGAAAATGACGATGATTTCCTTCAAAGCGACAAGGTTTTAATCGCAGCTGGCAAACCCTTTCGCCGCGTACCGATGACTATACCGAGCGCTGGTCCCGTTTCGATATGCATTCGCGCGCCGGGAGCCGGACGATATGCGTTGGCGCTGCTGCATGATCGTGACGATAATGGAAAGTTCGGGCTTTCGGGTGATGGCGTTGGTTTCGCCAACAATCCCAAGCTGGGCTTTCGTAAGCCAAAGGTAAAGACAGTTGCACTTGCGGTTGGACCGGGCGTGCGGTCCATCTCCATTGTCATGAAATATCGACAAGGGATTGGTATTGGCCCCATCAAAAACCAATCGGCGGAGGGCCAGCCGTGAAGATAGTCGATGTCTGCGAATTTTACGCACCAGAAGGCGGCGGCGTTCGGACCTATATCCACGCAAAGCTCGCAATTGGTGCGCGGCTTGGACATGCCATAACCGTGATTGCGCCCGGCCATAACGACGAAGTCGTCGAATATGGAAACGGGTGCCGGATTGTTTACGTGAAAGCGCCCCCGCTTCCTTTTGACAAAAAATACGGCATGTTCTGGGACGCTGCCCCGGTACACGCCATTTTGGACGCAGAACAACCCGATGTGCTTGAGGCATCCTCCCCATGGCGCGGGGCATGGATTGCCCGCAGTTGGCAGGGCAAGGCGCTGCGATCAATATTCATGCATCATGACCCGCTGTCGGCATGGGCATATCGCTGGTTCGACACCGTTGCCTCACGCGATGTCATTGATCGGCAGTTTGAATGGTTCTGGCGTTATCTCCGACGCATGTGCAACAGCTTTGACTATACCATATGCGCGTCGCCAAGCCTTGAACACAGGATGACCAGTGGCGGCATCTCCGGCGCGGTAAACATCCCCATGGGCGTAGATGCGGGCGTTTTCTCGCCGGATAGAAGAGATCTTTCCGTCCGCCGGGACTTGTTGGCCCGCTGTAACTTGCCCGATACCGGGACATTGTTGCTCGGTATTGGACGCCATACCCCTGAAAAACGTTGGCCTTGCGTCATTGATGCTGTTGCGCGCGTCGCCGCCAAACGGCCAGTGGGCTTAATATTGATCGGCAACGGCCATCAGCAGGCATCAGTCATCGAACATGTAAACGGCAACCCGCATATCCAGTTGCTTGAACCTGTCCGCAATCGCACGGCGCTGGCGACCATAATGGCAAGTTGCGATGCGTTGGTGCATGGCTCGTCCGCAGAAACTTTTGGGCTAGTCGCTTCGGAGGCTCTGGCTTCAGGGCTGCCTTTGGTCCTCCCGAATGCGGGCGCAGTCGCCGATATTGCCCATCCTAATTTTAGCGAGGTTTATACTCCAGGCAACGCGCATGACGCCGCTTTAGCGATTGAGCGCCTCTTGGACCGCGATCAACATCAACTTCGATCTGCCGCCCACTGCGCGGCGGCCTCCGCGCGGACACTCGACGATCATTTTGTTGAACTGTTCCAGACCTACGCAGACGCCATTTCAGAAAAACGAGAGGCAGCATGATGACGGCAATTTTCCGTATATACTATCACGTAGCTATAGTCCCAACCCGGAGCACAAGGCGACGGGTTAACCGGATTGTGCGTTACCCAAAACCATTATGGTATTACCTCTTGCGCTTTGCGTTCCGCAACAGTCAAAAATAAGCAAGAATTGATGTTAGCGTGACATCGAAAGTCTAACCCGCAACCGGTCAGACTGGCGCACCGCATCCGGACGCCTCCGCCCGCTATTCGCTTCTCAACGCCTCAATCGGCGATAGCCGCGATGCCCTGATGGCAGGATAGCCACCGAAAACCAGACCGATAATGCCGGAAAAAGCGACAGCCAGTATCGCCGTATCAAGGCCAATTGGCGCGGGGAATTCGGCGATGCGCTCAAAAATGGAGGCGGCCAATATGGCCAGCGAAAGCCCAATTGCACCGCCGATGACGCACAAAACAGCCGCCTCCACTAGAAACTGGTTGCGAATGTCGCTGCGCTTTGCGCCCAATGCCATGCGCAGCCCGATTTCACGCGTGCGTTCCGTGACACTGACCAGCATGATATTCATTATACCAATTCCGCCGACCAGCAGCGAAATCGATGCAATGGCGACAAGCACAGCTTGAAATATTTGCGTAACTTCGCCAGTGGTTTCGGCAATTTCGGTTGTCGTGCGGACGGTGAACGGGTTGATCTTGCCTTTCGCCACACGGTACCGGTCGCGCAGCAAACGCTCTATTTCCTTTTGCCCCGAAAGCAGCGAATCTTCATCCTCAAACCCGACAAAGATCAACGTCACATCGTCGGGTCCCTGCGCAGCGGTGTTCAATAGACGCTGGCGCAACGTCGTTATCGGCACGATGATTTGGTCATCATTATCATTACCCAAATTGCTACCCTTGCTTTCCAGAAGACCGATGACCGTGAAGGGCACCCGGTTAATCCGGATGGTTTCGCCAACCGGACTTATTTCGGGGAACAATTTGTTGGCCACGGTTTCGCCGATCACGGCGACGCGCGCCGCCGAACCAATGTCGCTTTGCGTCAGAAACCGGCCTTCGGATGCCGTGATGTTGGAGACAACGCCATATTCTGGGGTCGCGCCCGTCGCCTGCGTCGTTGCACTTCGTCCCGGCGTCACAATCTGAACACTGTTGCGGATTTGCGGGGCGACGGTGCTGACACCCGATACCTCGCGCAGGATGGCCTGACCATCGCGCTCAGTCAATCTGCCGCGATCAGTTGGGCGTGGGGGGCCACTGCCACTGTCGGGTTGCGGCACTACGATCGCCATGTTCGACCCCAAGGTCGCGATTTGCTGCGACACCGAAACCTGCGCGCCGTTGCCGACTGCAACGGCCAATATGACCGAGAATACACCAATCATCACGCCCAAAGTGGTCAGGATTGACCGCATCAAATTGGTGCGCAGCGCCGTCAGCGCAATCGCGACATTCACGCCCCAACCGGCAAGCGACGCGAGCACATCTTTCATGCCGCACTGGCCCGGCGTCGCGACTTTACCGCCGCGTCGTCAATCACCTGTCCGTCGCGAAAGACAATCCGCCGCGCGGCATATTCGGCGATATCGGGTTCGTGGGTGACGAGCACCACCGTAATGCCGTCATCATTCAATTTCTGGAAAATGCCCATAATGTCCAATGATGTCTGGGTATCCAATGCGCCCGTTGGCTCGTCGGCCAGCAGCATCAACGGGTCGGTCACCAATGCCCGCGCGATGGCCACACGCTGTTGCTGCCCACCCGAAAGCTTCGCGGGTGTGTTTTGCAGGCGGTTGGCAAGGCCCATGGCCTCCAGCCTGTCCTGCGCGCGCCGCCGCCGCTCGGCATAGCCAATCCCGGCATAGATAAGCGGCACCGCGACATTGTCGAGCGCGCTGGTCCGCGCGAGCAGATTGAACTGCTGAAACACGAAGCCGATCTTGCGGTTGCGTATTTCGGCTAGCGCATCGCTATCCAGCGTTTTGGTATCGATCCCGTCCAACAACAACGTGCCGGATGTCGGAATATCGAGGCACCCGATCATGTTCATGAACGTCGATTTGCCCGATCCGCTTGCACCCATGATTGCGACAAATTCGCCACGCGCAATGGACAGCGAGACATTGTTGACCGCGTGGACAATTTCGCCGCCAATCGCATAATCCTTCACCAAATCATGCGTTTCAAGTAGCGGCGTTGTCATCTTCATCCGCGCTTTCGTCGCTCTCTTTCTTTGGTTTCAGCGATTTTGTCCGCACCAACACCTTGTCCCCCGCCTTTATGCCTGAGATGATCTCGGTATATTCCTCGCCCTGCAAGCCTGTCCGAATAACTCTCCGCACAGGCCGGTATGGATCGTCGCCAGCCAGATATACTTTGGGGCGAACGACTGCCTTTTTGCCAGTTGTCGAGGCCGCTTTTTCTGCCGCAGGTTTTGGCCGGTCGGCCACCCGCGGACGAAACCGCATTGCGTTGGTTGGAACCCGTGTGACGTTTGTCCTGACATCGGTGATGATTTCGACATTGGCCGTCATGCCGGGAAGCAGCTTTCCATTCACATTATCCACGTCAATAATCACAAGATAACTGACGACATTTTGCGCTTCGACTGGCGCTTGCCGCACCTGCCGGACCTTTGCCTTGAATATATCATCGGGATAGCTGTCGACGGTGAAGCTGACCATCTGCCCCGCACGCACTTGCCCGATATCGGCTTCATCGACCGATGCCTCAACCTGCATCTTCGTTGTATCTGCGGCGATTTCGAACAGGTTCGGCGTCTGAAAACTTGCCGCAACGGTCGTTCCCGGTTCGACCAATTTGTTGATGATCACCCCGCTAGCTGGCGCGACGATAACGGTGCGGTTAAGGTCAAGCGTCGCCGACGACAGCTCGGCATTGCCCTGCCGGATCTGCGCACCGCCACTTTGCGTTTGCGCCAAGGCGACCTGCACGGCGTTGCGCGCGCTATTCAGCTTGCTTTGCGCGATATCAAGACCTGCCTTTGACACAAACCCGCGCTCCGCCAGCGCCTTTTGCCTATCAAAATCACGCGCTTGAATTTCCAGCTCCGCACGCGCACGCGCGACATTGGCCGCCGTCTGTTGCAGATTGGCGCGCGCCACGGCAACCTGCGCCTCGGACTGTTCGACCCGTGCGCGGACCCGCGTCGGGTCAATCTCGGCCAATATTTGGCCCTTACGCACGCGTGAATTGAAATCGACGTATACCTTAGTGATCTGCCCCGAAACTTCTGCGCCGACCTTAATCGTATTCAGCGCGCGCACTTTACCGCTGGCGGAAACCTTGCGAATGACATCGCCGCGCGTGACAGCCTCGCTGATATATACATAATCCGGCGGCGTCGGACGAACGATCCGGTACACGACAAATAACAGCACCAGCGCAATCAACACCGACCATATCGGATGGCGTTTTGTCCATGAAATGAAGGTAGTTAGCATATTACCCCGCCCGGTGCCTTTGGTTCGCACTTGCTGTATCTTGAGTTATGGAAGCTGGCTAGCGGTTATGTGGGGTTTTTGTGCGGACGGGCGGGTCAGAACCGTTACTAAACCCGATGTGATAAAGACAAAGGGCGTAAAATTCTCCCCATCAATCCTCCCCATCGATCCTGAGCCTGCCGAAGGACGATGGGGAGGTGGCAGTCGGAACGACTGACGGAGGGGCCAGCGACGGTTAGTTCGCTAAAGCCGTTCTGCTTTCAAGACCCACCTGATTTTGTTCACGCAGAGGCGCAGAGAGCGCGGAGTGGCAGCCGCCCTCTCCCCTTGCTGAGGCGCAGTTGGTGAGGGGAATTCCAGTGACAGGTGCGTCGTCCCCGAAATAACCCGCTCAGCAAAAAACGCCGTCGCACCAGCGGAGGCTGGTGCCTATCACGTCTGTCCGGATAGGCCGACAGGCGAGATAGGCCCCAGCTTGCGCTGGGGCGACGGATGCTGGGCGACTTCAATATCTTCCTCATCGACTAAAGGAATTGCGTTAACATCTGCGTAATCCCCGTAATTAGGGGACAAATGCATTAAGCCCAAAATTGACATTCATCGGAATTTCGTTAACCCGCTCTTATCGCTTGTGTTTTAGTCACATTTGATCGGGAGACTTCGCATCATGTTAAGCAGCAATGTAATAGCGGCCACAAAGCAAAGCTATTTCGGGGATGACGCACCTGTCACCGGAATTACCCTTTCTACGCGCGCAACAGTTGGATGTACGGTTGGTGCCAAATGATGTTGCCGGTTTTGAGATTGGCCCTGCTGGCGGGACCGTTGTTTTTCACATTTGGCTGTGGTCAGCCCAATAAGGTAGATAGGGTTGTAGAAACGAAGCAGGTTTACAGTCTTTGTCCGATAACCGCTGATGCGCGAGAACGACTGTTTTATCATGTGAGTCGTATTGTCGATCAGCAACAGGCCCTGATGACCGATAGGTCTTCCGAAGCGCAAAAAGAGCTTTCTGACATTAAGTCGGGCGTTTTAAAGAGCACAGGCGGAGAACCAATTCTTCTTACTGTCGAGAAGCCCGGGGAATTCCGTATTTCGGTGACTAACTTGGGACTGGTTGAAAAAATTGCAATGTCCGTTCGCTGGTGGGGGGAATCAAGAAAAACCACGCCAGTCGATGACCTGATGCTTGATTTAGCTTGGTTTTGGGCAATCGAAGAAGTAGACGGTAGCGTAACGAATGACCCTCCTTGCAATCGAATTCTAGGAATTCCGGTGACAGGTGCCCCATCCCCGAAATAGCTTTATACTATGAAGGATTGGGCCAACCTCTTCTTTGCGCCTCTGCGCTCTCTGCGCCTCTGCGTGAGATTATATTGGCGCAGCGTTTCGACCGGGCATGACCGCGAGATTGCGACAACCAGCGGGTGCCCCTCCACCGTCTGCGACGGTCCCCCTCCCCGTGCCGGGGAGGAATTACTTCGCCTTCAATTCCGGTAACAATTGCCATAACCCCGAAATAGGTTTTGCTTGCAATGTAGGATTTGGTTTGAGATTCTGTGCTTCACGCCCGCAATATTTGCGCGACCGGCTCTTTGAACGTGTTGAACCCCAGCCCCGCTTTCGTAGCCAGTAAGCCAACTTCGCAGAGTTGCGGTAAGTTTACAGAAATACCGCGTTTTGGGTATATGTTTGTAAACTTAGGCACGGCAATGCCGGTAACTTGTGCGTCATCCCCCAAAAAGAAGGCGGGCTTTTGGCGATAAAAGAAATGACCCTATTGTAAATTGCTCCATTGCCGTCAAAGAGCGCCGTCAATCATGGAGTGAATAATGGCCTTTTCGACTGTTACGGTTTTGACGACGCATCATTGGAACGAGGGGCTGTTTTCCTTTTCGGTGTCACGGCCTGCCTCATTTCGCTTTGTCAGCGGCCAATTCGTCATGCTTGGCATGATGGTCAATGATAAGCCGTTGATGCGTGCCTATTCCATGGCCTCACCATTTTGGGATGAATCGCTTGAATTTTTAAGCATCATTGTTCCAGATGGTCCGCTCACCAGCAAATTGTGCAAAATCCAACCTGGCGACGAAATCCTATTGGGTGCAAAGCCAACCGGCACGCTGACGCTCGACGCGCTGTTACCCGGCAAGCGGTTGCATTTGATTGGAACCGGAACGGGCCTTGCCCCATGGATGTCGATCATTCGCGATCCTGAAGTATATGAGCGCTATGAAAAAATAACCGTGCAGCACACCGTGCGGCAGGTTGAGGATCTGGCCTATCGGGAGATACTGGAATCGCAACTGGCGGATGACCCTCTGGTTGCGGCCGAGGCAAAGTCGCAGCTCATTTATGACGCGTCAGTCACCAAATGTCCGACGTGGACGGGCGAAAATCGCCGCATCACGAAGCGCATTGAAATCGGGGATTATCCGCTCGACCCGGAATTTGACCGCGTCATGCTGTGCGGCAGCATGGCCATGATTAAGGAGACAGGGGCGTTGCTGGAAAGCCTTGGTTTCATCGAAGGCGCACAATCGCACCCCGGCACTTACGTTCTGGAACGCGCCTTTGTAGGCTGACTTTTGCCACAAATGCTTACGCGACGACCGCTTGCGCCAAGGGCAGTTCAATTGTGAAACGCGCGCCGTTTCGGCTAGATCTCGCGCGGATAACGCCGCCCAGATCGGACACGATGCCATAGCTGATCGATAGACCAAGACCCGTTCCGTCTTTCGGCGCCTTTGTGGTGTAGAATGGATCAAATATTTTTCGAAGGACACCGGCAGGAATTCCTGCGCCATTATCGTCTACGGTAATGACGGCAAGCTGATTGCGGCGCGTGACTGTGATTTTAATTCTGCCTTCGGCCGCACTGCTGCTGCCATAACGTGCCCTGATCGCGTCATTCGCGTTGAGAAGCAGATTCAGCAACACTTGTTCCAACAACACCGGCAGTGCTTGCACATGGACTGGCCCGCCCTTTTCGGTGACCTCAACTTGCGTGCCGTCGAGTTCAAACTGTGGTGCCACCATCACAACGACCGCATCAACAGTGACCTTAACATCTATTGGGTAAGGCGATTCTTTGGGTATGCGCCCAAATATCCGCATTTGCAGCAAAATCGCAGATGCCCGCTCCACCTGTGCCAATATTTTTTCAAGCTTTGGCAGAAAACGCTCGGCCTCCATCCGACCGCGCACCGCGTTTTCGCGCAAGTTAGACACGGCCATTTTGATGAAGTTCAATGGTTGGTTCAATTCATGCGCCGTGCCCGAAATCATCCGTCCGAGGCTTGCCATTTTATCGGTCTGCAAAAGCTGCTCTGCAGCAGCCTTGCGTTCGGATGTGTCCATGATGACCCCAACCGCTTCAATCGCGTCTGAATGTGGATTGGCCTCCACAGACAGGGTATCATAAATCCAGACATAATGTCCGTCCTTGTGCCGCAACCGATATTCCACGCTTACGACTTTGCCGGCCTCAAGTCCCGCAAATGCCTCGGTGCAACCTTGAAAGTCCTCAGGATGGATCGCATGGCGCCACCAGCCTGGCTCCATTGCATCCGTAGACGTGTACCCCAGAATTTTTTCCAGCGACCCGCTGATATATACAAATGAACCTTTGCCTCCATCCACAACGTCCAACGCGTAAAATATGACGGGCGCAAGCTGTGCAATGTTGTTTAAGCGCCGCTGATGGCTAGCGAGCGCGCCGCGCTCACGACCGAATGTCGTTCCTGCAGAAGCAATCGTCCCTGAAATGTCGTTCACTTCCTTGATGACCAAACCAACCATGGGAGTTTGCGGCACGCCAGCAGCGGCAATATCCGCAGCGGATTGCGAGAGCCGACCCAGCGCCTGCGACATTTTTTGGCTGAGCACAGCGGCAATGAGGGTTATCATAAATACAAAATATATCAGGGCCGTTAACTGCTGTAGTTGAGCCCTGCGCGCTTGGGAAACGGCGGGTGCCAATGGGGCTACGGCAAACACTTGCCATTCGGGTAGCTCGGCCACCATAGCTGACCGCAAGATATGGGCATTGCGCCAATCCTGCATAAAGGAGCTGCCATATCCGGTTCCACTTAAAAGAACGGGCGATTGCAAAGAGGTCACGCGTTGTACCTGCGACAGCGATTCAACCTGCTTGCTCAGCGCATCTGTGACGTGCGTTAGTGGGAATGTCCCCTGCAGTGGACTGACCAGAAAAATACCATATTCCGAATGCTCCCGACGCGTAGCCGTCAGCTTGTACAATAGGTTGTTGCGCAATTGGGCAACAATAGTCCCAGCCTTGCCATCGGCGCTGAATGGGACAATTAATGCGAATTGCGGGCTGTGCTTTGTCCGTTGCGGCGATACTGTGACAAGGCGCACACCGTATTTGGCCAATATTTTACTTTGGCTTGAGCTCTTGGCAACCAAGCGCATCTTTTCGCCGCTCGATTGCGCGAACCATTGAATTTTGCGGCCATTACCAATGATCGTGATGTGATCGAATTCGGGCGAAAGCTCATCCAAAAATGCCTCCTCCGGAACGCGCCCCTGATAAAATTGTTCTTCCGCATGCATCCGCAGAATCAGGCTGCGCGACTGAACCCAGCTATTCAACGCAACACCACTCACCAGCAGCCGATTTTCGAGAGTCCTGCCAACATTTTGGCGCGCCGCCAGTTCACGGTCAGGGGCCTCAAGTGCCAGATAAAAAGCTGCAGGGATTAAAAAAACAGCCATTAGCAGGGTGATGACTGCGCTTTCCAACTTCACCTTTGGCCAAGTTGCGAATTTACGCATCGGATTAACTCCGATGAGGGTCGCATAAATCAGTTCGCCAATGACAACATTTAATATGCCGTTTGTGGCATGTTTAAGCACCTCCAGCGAGAGCGATAGCTCGTCTATCTTGATCCCATCGCTGTAGGTCAGAAGCAGCAATATTGCAGCGAGAATGGCCCAGAAAATCACATCACTTTGAACCGGTGCGCGTCTCCGACTAATGACCGCAATCAAAATGGCCTCGAAGACCCCGACGAGCCATGCCCATGGATGACCCCACAAAAGGATAGTCCATAGGCCCGAAATAGATATAGCCAGCACTAACGATTGCGGCGCAAGTACGCGTATAAACGCAAAGATTATCGCGTTACCAAACACGAATTGCAGGCCCCAGCCGAGCTGCAAATCAAGGGTATTGATAAGAAAACCAACCAGCCCCAGCAGGATAACCGCAAGCAACTCCTGCCGATGCATTTTCGGCCACGCCAGGTTCTTGAGCGCCAATTTCACGGACGTAGCAGCGCAACACGGATAGCGGCAATAAGCGCATCGGTATCGGCGGGCTTTAGGAACACGGGTATATCCGCGATGTCGGCTCCTAATTGTGTACTTGCGTCACCCGTCAGGATGATAAATGCGACATGGCGTTCGGCAGGAAGCGCAGCGCGCATTTTCCGTATCATGCTAGCGCCATCAATCTGCGCCATGCGCAAATCCGTGATAACGACGCCGATCTCCGGGGTGTTTAGGACGCGTTCGTGCGCCTCGACGGGGTCAGCCGATGTGAAGGCTGTAAATCCGGCAAACTCGAGAAACTCTTGATACTCGGGGAGAACATCCTGTTCATCATCAACAAAAAGAATATGTGAATCGGGTATCTCAGCAGAGGTTCCTTCATTGTCACTCGTTACATCCATGCGTTGACCTGTGGGGAATCTCTATTTTAATTTACTTTGACATAGACGATTTGATACGACTTTACACTACAAACCTGTGTGCCTTCGTTATTGTTATGCCTAATGAGCGCTCCGGGCCGTAAACCATTGCTCCCGGCAATGTCTGAATCCACGGCCTGGGGTCAGGACCTAGACCGCACTAGGCACAAAAATGGTGTCCCATGCGCTAGCTAACCGGACGTGAGAAAATCCGACGACGGAGCTGGAACATTCGCCCACCTGCTATTGGAGCGGGTGTTCATCTGCATCACCCACAGTCACGCCGAACTGCCAAATGATGATATTTTCATACGTCTGGTCAGGATGCAGCGCGACCGACGCAAAGGAAGCTTGGTTAGGTGCATCTGGAAACATCTGCGGTTCCAAGGCGATGGCGTCGCCCATATGATAGCTTTTGCCCGCCTTACCCGCGGTGGAACCATCGAAAAAATTGCCGGAGTAGAATTGCAAGCCAGGTTGATTGGATAGCAACCGCATTGTTCGTCCCGAACGAGGATCTTTCAACACAGCGTGCAAGCGTGGCGCGCGCGCCACCACCTCATCAATGACCCAATGATGGTCGTAACCGCGCCCATGGCGGAGTTGTTCATCGGAAGCATCGCGGACATGCGCACGGATTGTTTTAGCTACGCGAAAATCAAACGCGGTGCCCGCCACACGGCGGCGTTCACCGGTCGGGATGCAGGTGGCATCGACTGGCAAATAGTGGGCAGCACTGATAGCTAACAGATGGTCCATTGCGTCGTGGGGCGCACCTTCGCCAGCTAAATTCCAATACGCATGGTTCGACAGATTGACGATAGTTGGTGCATCCGTAGTCGCTTGGTATCGCACCGACAGAGCGTTGTCCGCATGCAGTTGGTAAGTTGCAGTTACGGATAAGTTTCCAGGATAGCCTTGGTCACCATCGGGACTGATATGCGAAAGCGTCACGGACATCGCCTCTTCATCGTAGGCGGTGACGGTCCAGTTGACCTTGTCAAACCCCAGTTCGCCGCCATGCAGAGAGTTGGCGGCATCATTGGCAGGAAGCAGATATTCTTTGCCCTCCAACGTAAAGCGCGCGCCTGCAATGCGGTTGGCGACGCGCCCTATTGTTGAACCGAAATATTGTGGCTGCGCCACATAGGCGTCCAAGCCATTATACCCAGTCGTAACATCGGCAAATCGCCCTTTTGCATCCGGCACATAGACCGATTGTATCGCGGCACCATAGCCGATGATACGCACCCGCATGCCGTTTGCGTTGATGAGGGTAATCGCTTCAACCGCCACTCCGTTGGGCAGAGTCCCGAAAAATTTTCTGCCAAGCTTCAACGGCGTCAAAACTCATTCCTTTTTCGTCCAAGCGCTTTTCCGTGTCACGACAGCCCCTGATTTTGTAACGCAAGCCGCGTCGGTGGCTCTTTGAACCCAGTGAGACGGCTTAGACCGGTGCTTCGCTGTTATCGTAGCGCATCTCAAGGTAACGCCCCCGCACGGCCAGCTTATCCAGTTCTCCACGTGAGATTTGCCCGGTCATAGTTTCAATTTCGCGATCAATGGTTTTCAGCCCGTCAACAAGCTGCTGTGCTGGCGTTTTGCCTGCATGTTCTTTGTGTTTCAGGCTGTCCGGGATTTTCTTATAGCCGTTAATAAGTTCGGGCAGATGCTCGCCCACCAGCTTGCGCACTTCGCGCGCCGCCGGGTCGTTTTCATCCAATGTCTGCAATACTGGCGCAAGCTGGTCCAACCGCAAGCCGATATCCTGCATCAACGTTACCGCTGGCGCTGGTAGAGCCGGACGCTGCGCCTCCAACCAGATTTCGGTTTTACCAGCCAAAGTTGCAAGATCAGTGACACGCAGGCTTTCGGTCGTAGGCATGGGCATTTCGGGATAGCGCATCAACACATACGCCGCCGCCGTGCCAACTATGCCGGTGATCATAACGCCCCAAAAACCAATGCCATCAATCACCGCGCCGACAATGCCTGCGCCGATCAACACCACCCCTACCGCGACCACAGCCTTACTCAGCTTGCCCCAAAAATGCGCCTGGCGCAGCGCTTGCGACTTGGAGCCAATCGGCTTCATCCGCACATTGCGCAAAGACCGCGCAGCTGCGTTGAGGGTCTCGTTTGAACTGGATGATGGGTTATTCACTGGATTTCCCTAAACTTTGTCATTCCCGCGCATCCGGGAATGACACAATCTGCAAACCGGGCATCACCCCTCCAAAGCCGCGAGCAAACCGCTGTCTTGGGTAGCCTTCACCGCCTGCGCCTGACCTTCGGCGCGGGCGATATAGCCCTTGGACTTTTCGACCTCTTTCTCAAGCGCGTCCGACGTCTGCTTCATGCTGTCGAGCGCCTTCAACTTAAAGGTGTCGATGGCATCCATCGTGTCGTAAATATTCTGAAACGCGCGGCTTAATGTTTCCAAAGGAATAGTTGCACCCGCTGCTTGTTCATGAATACGCGCGGTATTGTCACGGAGCAATTTACCAGTGCTGTCGATTATATTCGCAGTTGTCGTGTTCAACGACGTGATTTGGTCCAACACCAGTTTCTGGTTCGTCATGGCCTGCGCCACGGTGACCGCCGTACGCAGCGCGCCAACGGTGGTTGTCGATGCGCGGTCAACGCCCTTTACCAACTCGACATTGTTCTTTTTCACCAGATCAAGCGCAAGATAGCCCTGCACCGTCACGGCCATTTGCGTCAGCAAGTCCTGCGTCCGCTGGCGCACATAAAATAATGCACTCTCCTTGATGGCGCGTGACTTGGCTGGGTCAGACAATTCCAGTTCCGCAGATTTTTCCTCAAGCTTGGCATCGAGCTGCTTTGACATGACAATCATCTGCTCAAGCTTGCCCATGGCGACCCACAGATTTTGACGTTCGACATCAATGGCAGCATTGTCCATCAACAGCTCGTCCTTGCCATTGCCAAGCCGCCCAAGGATCGCGCTGATATGCGTTTGCGAGCTTTGATAGCTGTCGAAATAATTGCGTAATTTATTGCCAAAGGGGATGATGCCAAACAGCTTCTGCTTAGTCATCAAATTGCCCTTTTTGGATGGGTCCAAATCTTCAACAACGCGGCGCAATTCGGCCAAATCCGCCCCAACGCCAGACTCAGCGCCCATGCGGCGGATGGGTTTATCAAGAAAGCGGTTCGACTGGGCCGATGCCTCCATGATTTCCTTGCGGCCCATATTCGTGAGCTGGTCAACCCGCTTGCAGAATTCAGGGCTGTTAACGTCCTGCGCAACCAGCTCAGTGACATAGGCCTCAACCCGCTGTGCCAACTTGCTTTGCTGCGCATCGGTTACTGGGACCAGCCCCATCGCCTGTTGCGGGGTCACGGTCGGCACAGGGTCCGGCGGTGTAAGCTTCAGCTCTTGCACGGTCTGGGTTGCGGTTTCAGTCGACATGGCCAAAAATCCCTCTGTCATTGGATATGACATCAAATGGAACGAGTGCTCGACCATTTCAAGCACTTCCGT
>JBILLO010000041.1:0-14654 GCA_044376035.1 Sphingorhabdus sp. | reverse complement strand
GCTGCCTATCACGCGAATGTATCTCAGATCTCTTTTCGAGCATTGTGATATCAACTCAGCATCTCGAAAAGTGCTGTCGCCTTCGACACCCAAACTGTAAGATATTCCTGAGCTAGGATCGCCTCCATCTGCGATCCAAATGGTCCTTACAAATGCTGCAATTTGATTATAAATTTTTCGCTTTGCAACGCGTTGCAAATAATGGCAAAATGCTTCAACTTTAGGAAGAAGCCATACTTTATTTGTCTTAATTGGATTCATTTCTAACATCATTTGAGCAGCCGCGCTCCCCGAAGCTTCTATAATTTGATTAAAAATATAAAACGGCTTATTTCCTGAATAATTTATCGCAAATAACGAAGCAAAATACTCTTGAAAAGATCTATGAACAAAAACGTAACTAAGTCCATCGGGCTGAAGTATGCATACATTATGAATCAAATCATTTTTATACTTCTCTGCGGGAACATCTACTTTAGCTATAGCAAGAGCCCTTCGGACGTAATCATTTAGAGTTGAATCCGAAAATTCAATGTCGTGATTGTAAAGTGATAAATAGCAAAACGCTTGTAAAACATTTTTAAAAACATCCGGAGCCAAGGCAGCATGGTGCTGCCTTTTAAACAGCTCTTTATTTTCTGCATCATGTATAGAATACAATGTTTCAAATGCTTGGCTGTAAAAAACTGTCATTCTATCCGGAATGTCAGCATAAGTTCTATATGAAAGAAGCATCATTCCTATTAATATAGGTAGAGACATCAAGGTTTCATGTTTTTCATAAAGACCTTCATTTAAAGATATCAGAAATTTATCTTTTGTTACCTCTTCGAAATCAGTTTTTTCCACAAGCTCTAAAGCCTGATTTTTATTTAAAGGTTGTAAGTGGTATACAAAAAAATCTTGTAATGTTTCGACCGCGGTTCGTGGTCTCGAAGAAATCAATATAGATATACTTTTGAAACGATCAGAAAATTGTCGTATAAATTTTAGTGCTGCTGGATGTTCTTCTGGATGTATCTCATCAAATCCATCAAGAAAAATCGCGAAAAGCCCCTCGTCAAGGGCAGCCTGAAACAGTTCAAACGATTCTTCGTTCCCATCATCACGCAAATACTGGAATATGCAGGATTCCAAATTATGAAATCCATCAAATTGAAGATTTCTAAGTTCGACAAAAATAGGAATAAAACCAAATTTATTGTTTGCGCTGTTATTTAGAAGATGCTTGATGACGACCGTTTTTCCAGCCCCGCCAGTCCCGGATAAAATAAATCTCGCTCCTTGATTTGCGCAAGGATCAATTGTTGTGTCCGGAAGGTTTTCGGACTCACCGCATTTTAGCATCAAAGAGACATAGATATCTTCAAGCTTTACAGGCTTGTCACGTGACGTCACCGTTTTAATATATGTTGATCTTTCAATTGACTTAGCCAAATGATCTTGAAAGGTTTTGGTGAACTGCACCTGAAGGCGATTTTTCTCGCGTACCAGTCGATTTGAAATCTGGGATATTATTTTGGGTGACGCATTTGCTATAATTGTTTTTGCTGTAGCGTCGAAAATAGCTGCCTCTAATCCAGTCATGCTTTTAATCCCAAAATCCAATGTCGTTGATTTAAATGCTTTTTAGCAGATAGAATTTCATTCAGCAATTAATTCGGGGAATGACGAGTGCGGAATTGTTGAAAATTGGGGACCGATACTATCCTTCGACTTAGCTCAGGAATTACGGTGACAACTACGAAAACCCCTAAACTCCTCTGCGCCTCTGCGTGAACCAAAAACCCCTCCCCCTTGACGGGGGAGGGCTTGGGTGGGGGTGCGGTGCGCGTTTGCGGGCCGATATTCCTCGCACGAGATCCAGACGGCGCGCCACCAACGCGGCCCGGCCCCCTCTCCGACCCTTCGGGCCACCTCTCCCGCAAGGGGAGAGGGGAAGATTACGGTGACAGTGCACTTAACTCTTCACCCTCTGCGCTCTCCCCGCCTCTGCCCTTTCCCCGCCTCTGCGGCTGGCCTCTGCAGCTGGCCTCTGGCCGTCATCGACTCCTGCGTGAACCAAAAACCCTTCCCAACCCACGCCCAATGCGGCAAACCCGCTTTATGACCGCCTATCGCCCTGAATTTGAAGCTGCGCTGCGCCTGTTTGCGCGGGTGAGTGAGGCGATGAAAGCGTTGGGGTTTCAGGCTCCGGTGCTTGTTGGTGGCGCGGCAGTGGAGATTTATTCCCTGAGCGCCATCGCCACTGGCGATTTTGACATATCGACTGGCGCGCAGGACGCGTTTGAGGCGGAGCTGCAACGCAACGGCTTCGTTCGCCCGTCCGGTCCCGGCGTGGCAACGCGTGGCTGGATTCACCCTGAACTGGCGCTTGGTTTTGAGGTTGTGTCATCAACCCTGCTCGACGGCATGGCCGACCGCGAACGGGTTGAGCTATTGGAATTCGATCCCGATGGCGAAGTTGCCGTGATCTCGGTCGAGGATATAATCGCTGATCGCATGGGTCAATACGCCTCTGGTTCCGCGCCCGATATGCGCGAACAGGCGCAGCGGCTGTTTATTCTTCATAATCAGGCCGATTTGGACTATATGGATAATCGTATCAGATTTGAAAGTGGAGGCGATTATGGCGTCGCAGACCTTAAAGGCTAAACCAAAGCGCGCCATACCCGTGGCAGAATTCGTCGCGCATATCGAACGTCGCCGTCAGGAAACGGGCATCACAGACCTGCCCCGCAACAGCGGCGAGAACCGGACCGAAAGCAAAAAGGCTTTGTTGAAGGCCATAGAGGATGCTGGCGGCACGTGGTGATCGGCGCGCGGCGGTAAATCCGCGCGCACGCCCCCCTCGCCAAGCCAAGCGCGCCTGTGTAAACACGCGCCATCACGCCCCTGTCACGCGCTGGTCATCTTGGTCTGCGATGGGGAACCAAGCTTTTTGAGGAGTATCGCATGCGTAAACTGTCATCCGCCCTTTTGGCATCCTGCCTGATCACCGCGCCGGTGTTGGCGCAAAGTGCGCCTGCCCCTGCCAAGCCGCCGATCACCACCACCGACGGCTATCTCAACGCTGGCCAAGCCGAGCTTGCGCGGTTGGAGGCGGATAAGCCCAACAATAATAAGGCGCGCAATGTCATCATCTTTATCGGCGACGGCATGGGCGTGAGCACGCTGACCGCCGGGCGGATTTTTGAGGGGCAGCAGCTTGGCCTCGACGGCGAATCTTATGTCGCGCAAATGGACCGTTTGCCGCACACCGCCTTAGTCAAAACTTACTCCCATGATGCGCAAGTGCCCGACAGCGCGCCAACCGCAACCGCAATCGTCGCGGGCGTCAAAACCAAAAATGGCGTGATTGGCGTTGGCCCCGAAGCCATTGAGAATGACTGCGCCGCGACTGCGCCGTTTAAGGTGCAATCCCTGTTCGGCATGGCCGAGGACCGGGGCCTTGCCACGGGCATCGTGTCCACCGCGACGATCACGCACGCAACGCCCGCCTCTGCTTACGCCCATGTGGCGCAGCGCGATTGGGAGGTGGATGCCAATATGCCCGCCGCTGCCAAGGCCGCAGGTTGCACCGACATTGCCCGACAGATGGTCGAATGGCCGCATGGTGACGGGCTTGAGGTCATGTTGGGCGGCGGGCGTCAGCACTTCATTCCGGCGACCATGGCTGACCCTGAATATGCCGACAAGAAAGGCAAGCGCGCCGATGGCAAGGACCTGGCCGCAAGCTGGGCCGCCGCCAACCCCAAGGGCGCGTATGTGTGGAACCACGACAGTTTCGCCGCGGTTGACCCCAAGAAAACGACCAAGCTGCTTGGCCTGTTTGAACCATCGCATATGCAGTTTGAGGCCGACCGCACGGCGGCTGGTAACAAGGAACCATCGCTGGCCGAAATGACCACTAAGGCGATTGCGATGCTGTCCAAGAATACAAAGGGCTATGTCCTGATGGTCGAGGCTGGCCGGATTGACCATGCCCATCATGGCGGCAATGCCCGCCGCGCCTTGCAAGACACCGTTGCGCTGAACACCGCGTTGAAGGCCGCGATGGAGAGCGTCGATCTGCGCGATACGTTGATTGTCGTGACATCGGACCATAGCCATGTGTTCACGATCGCTGGCTATCCAGAGCGCGGGAACCCGATCCTTGGCGTGGTCTCTGCGCCTGTTGGCAAGCCGACCTTGGCGATGGATGGAAAGGCCTACACCACCTTGGGCTATGCCAATGGCCCCGGCGCGGTGAATGCGGCCGAGCGCCCTGACCCGTCCAAACAGGACACTGAGGCGCTTAACTATCGTCAGCAATCGTTGATCAGCATGTTCGCCGAAACGCATGGCGGTGACGACGTCGTTGCCCGTGCCGCAGGACCAAAGGCGCATTTGTTCAAAGGGACGATTGAACAGAACACCATCTTCCAGATCATGCGCGCGGCGTTAGGCTTTAAGTAGGGCAGGCAAACAAAACCCCGTCCAGGGGAGGGGACTGGACGGGGTTCATTTAGTCCTCTTTCGCCTGCTAGGGGGATAATGAGGACATTCAGGCCGCCGAAGCGACCCGAAATCTTATGGCATGACGACAGTGTCGACCAAATGGATCGTGCCGTTTGATGCGGCCATGTCTGCCGCAGTGACGGTGGACTTGCCGCCCTTGGCATCGGTCAGGACAATTTTGCTACCGTCCATGCTGGCCTTTAGGGTGCCGCCATTGACCGTCTTGACGGTTGCGGTGCCCTTACCGTCGGTTATCATCTTGGCAAGATCGCCAGACTTCACATTGCCGGCAACGACATGATATGTCAGCAGGCTTGCCAGCTTGGCCTTGCTTTCCGGCTTCAACAAGCCGTCGAGCGTTGCCTTGTCCAATTTGGCAAAGGCGGCGTTTGAGGGCGCGAACACGGTGAATGGCCCAGTGCCCGACAAGGTTTCGCCAAGGCCAGCAGCGGTAATGGCGGAGACCAGTGTCGACACTTGCGGGTTGCCTTGTGCCAATGCGACGATAGTCCTGTCCCCGGCCGGTTCGGTGGCGACAATCGTGTCAGATGCCATGGCATCGTCTTGTACAACTTCGGTTTCGGTTGGCGCAGGCTCGCTTCCGCTACATGCCGACAAAGCCAGCGCAGACAGGCCGACGGCCCATGTTAATGTCGATTTTTCCATAATCTAAGTCTTTCCATATGGTTTCCCAATCTGCTTAACGTCGCAAGGCGCTGAATGGGTGCACAAGGCGGAAATATAGTTGGGCTTTACCTGCTGCGCGATATACGGGCGGATAATGACTGGCCTTGCCCCTGTCCTACGGGAAGCAACCTTTGCCCTTGAAGGCATCAGCCCGACACCGCGATTAGACGCGGAGTTGTTGATGGCGCATGCGCTTGGCATCGACAGATCAACGATGCTGTTGCAGCAACGGGACTTAAGCGTGCCCGACGGCTATGCAGGCCTGCTCGCGCGCCGGGTGGCCGACGAACCCGTCGCCTATATCACTGGCGTACAGGCGTTTTGGGATCTTGAACTTTGTGTCACGCCTGACGTGCTGATCCCGCGTGCAGACAGCGAGACCTTGCTTGAGGCGGCGATTGATTGGTTTGGTGAAAACAACGCCCCAATGCGTGTTGCGGACCTTGGCACCGGGTCAGGGGCGCTGTTGCTCGCGGCCTTGTCTATATTTCCGAATGCCAAAGCTATTGGCATTGACATCAGCGCACAGGCGCTTGCCGTCGCCAGCGATAATGCCAACCGCTGCCGATTATCCGACCGTGTCCAATTTGAACTGCGCGATTGGACCAAATCGGGGTGGGCCGATGGACTTGGCCAATTTGATCTTATCCTGTGTAACCCACCATATATTGAGGACAGCTTTACGCTCGCCCCGATGGTGGCGGCGCATGAACCGCACAGCGCATTGTTTGCGGGGGCAGACGGTCTGGATGACTACCGAGTCTTGATCCCATCGCTGCGCAACTTGCTTAATTTGGGCGGAGTCGCCTTTTTCGAAATCGGATATAATCAGGCACAAGCCGTTCACCAACTGGGCGCAGAATCGGGATTTTTGACGGAATTACACCATGACCTTGCGGGTAATCCGCGGGCCATACGCTTTTCGCTTGGAATCCCAGAATAGTAAGACTAGAACCAAAAGGCTTCAGAGCAAAAACGCCCAATTGATGGTTTTTTCGCGCGAAGCCGCACCCCCAGCGCAGATGGACTAAGTATAAGGGTCAACGCTGACCCGCGCGCAACCCAAACCGGGTTTAGGGGTTCCATGCAATCAAAGTGCTAAAAAGAGGACGGGTCAGCCCTGATGAATACCAACAACAGGCAGCAGCAGAACAACAATCGTCGGCGCGGTCGCAATAACAATAATAACAACAGCAACCGGCAGCAAAATAACAATCGCAGTGGTTTTGACTATCAGAACCAGATTGATAATCGTGCGCGCGGCAACGCAGCGCAGATGTTGGAAAAATACAAGAAGCTGGCCCAAGATGCGCAGTTTAACGGTGACCGCGTTAACGCGGAATATCATCTGCAGTTTGCCGACCATTATTTCCGCGTGCTCGCCGATTTCCGTGGTCGCCAAGAAGCCCGTCAGGAACAGCAAGGCGAGCGCCGCCCACGTGACGATGCGCGCGACGACAATCGCGATGATCGCGACGATTGGCAAAATGACAACCGCACGCCGAATTATGATCGATCGCCCAATTATGATGACCAGCCTTCATCGGGGAATGACGATGTAGAAGACACATCCGATGAGGAATCTCACGACAGCGAACAGCGCGATACGCGCCCACGCCGCCCAGAACGCAGTGAGCGTGCTGAGCGCCCTGACCGCAGCGAACGTCCAGAACGCAGTGAGCGCCCGGCAAATAGCCGGAATGCAAATCGCGGCCCGCGCCGCCATCATAGCGAAGACGTTGACGATGCCCCCGCTGGCCTCGACCTTGCCGTATTGCCGCCCTCCATTGCAATATCGTCCAGTGAAGACGATGCCGACGAAAAGCCAGCGCGTAAGCCCCGTGCCCGCCGCGTGAAGCCTGCTGTTGGAGATGCGGTTGCTACTGCGGCGGAATGATTTCAAGCTACGGCAATGACGCCGTTTCTGCTGAAACAAGAAAATAGGTCATGACCCTAACTTCCGGCGCCTTTAACCCTCGGGCAAGGGCCTTGGTTTGTGGTTTTCGTCTAACGCGACGAAGGTAAATAATCCTTCGGTGACCTTTACCTCTTGTTGGCCACGTGCGCGGGTGGCTATTACCTCAACCCGGACACCCATTGATGTCCGCCCGCGATGTTCAAGTGTTGCATAGACCGAGATAATGTCGCGCAACAATATCGGCGCGATGAATTCCATTTTTTCGATAGCGACCGTGGCGCAGGCACCCTGTGCGATACGGCCAGCCAGTATGCCGCCGGCCTGATCCATCATACCAAGCACCCAGCCACCAAAGATGTGGCCATTTGCGTTGATATCCGCGGGCCCCGGAATGACGCGCAATACTGGGTCGTTCCGTTGCGGCAAGTTTCGGATATTCTCTGTCACCGGTCGGCTTCATCTTCAAATGGATCATCAATCGCTTCATCATGGCCCGACCCGCTAGACAAGAAAACCAAGCCCATCAGCGCCGCCGTGAGCATGATTGCGCCAACAATTGCGCCTGTGGTCGCGATGAAGAAATGGATAGAAACCATACCATTCTGCCACCAGAATGTCCCCAATACGATGGCGGTCACAAGCAATGTGACGCCAAACATCCACCGCATAAGACGCCAGTATCGCTGCCACGCGAAGTTAGCATATTCGGGATCATCGAGACGGGAGGGACGAGTCATAGCTTGATAAGCCCGCCTTATGCTATAAGTTCCATCGGGGGCAAGGATATAGGGAGAGAGTCGATGACGATTTCTGCAATACTGGCCAATCACCATCATGCCGTGTTGACGGCATCGCCGCATGAAAGCGTTGGAGATGTTGTGGCCCGATTGGCGGAAAAGCGCATTGGCGCATTGCCCGTGGTCGATGGTACGTCCGTCGTCGGCATATTTTCCGAACGCGACATTGTGTATGGCGTCGCGAAACATGGTCCGAATTTTCTGACCAAGGCGGTTGCCGATACGATGACCGCGCCTGCCATTTGCGTTACCCCCGACACCGCCATATTGTCGGCATTATCACTTATGACGAAACGCCGTATCCGGCATTTGCCCGTCGTCACAGATGATTCACTTGTGGGCTTTGTCTCAATCGGCGACTTGGTTAAGCACCGTATCGAAAAAATTGAATCTGAAGCTGCCGCGATGCGCGATTATATCAGCATGGCGTAAAAAAGTCTCCGCCCGTTTCGGCTATTGCGGTTGCGATGGCGTCGTCAGATTGGCTGGAGAGGCAGCTCCGGGCTGCGTTGTTACCGGCGGGGCCATGATGTTGTTAGCAGGGTTATAGGCCGGCTTTGGCCCATATTTCATGTTCCAATCCGCCAGATCACGTTCGTATTTTACATAGGCTTCGTAGAAATTGACAAACACATTGTCGATATCGGCGAGGCTGCCCATGGCATATTCGGGCAAAGCTTCTTTTGGCACCTGATTAGCCTCTTGCAGCTTACGCAACGCCATATCGCAATACTGCCCGCGTACGGGCGGCAGCGCGAAATAATTGTACAAATCCGTCATGCGCGTATCGCGGATGCGCAGACCATTTTGCTTTGGATAGCGCTTCACATATTCGCGATCAACCGACTTACTGGTTCTCGACAGCAGCACCTTATGAATGACAATGAACTTGTTATACTCGGTGGCGATTTGATCCCACACCGGGCCCTGACAATTGAGCGCAGCAACGTTTAATGCAGCACGGAAATGCCATATCTGCTCGTCCCGGCTAAGGCCGCGATTTGGGGTCACGCGGATACCATCCAGGCCCACAGGCGGTATGGCCATCGATATAGCAGCGCCGCCTGGTGGCAAGGGCATGGCAGGGATCAGCGGTGCTGGTGGCGGAAGTTGAATGGCGGCAGGTGCGACCTTTACAGGCGGCGGTGCACAGGCAGCAGCGGCAGTGATGAGGATGAGCGCTGCTAGATTTTTGATACCCCGACGCATTATTTAGTCTCCGATCCGCTGAACCGGACTCCAACAAGATTTTGCACAGAAAGAAAAGCCCTGTTCGACCAAATCCCCAAGAAAAATGGCCCAGTGGTTTACCACCGGGCCATAATGATCTGTTCAAGCTGAACCGCGGATGATTATTCGCGGTTGCCCAAGAAGCTGAGCAGGAACTGGAACATGTTGATAAAGTCAAGATAGAGCGTCAGCGCAGCCATGACTGCGGCCTTACCAAGCATCTCTGGGCCTTGAAGGTAGAAATACTCGCTTTTGATACGCTGTGTATCATAGGCTGTAAGACCAGCAAAGATGAGCACACCTGCGCAGCTAATTACCCAACCCAATGTATCAGAACCCACGAAGATGTTGACGATTGATGCCACGATCAAACCGACCATACCCATCACGAGGAAGCTTCCCCAACCGCTCATGTCCTTCTTCGTGGTGTAGGCCCACAGGCTGAGACCAGCAAATGCCGCCGACGTCGCAAAGAAAGTCTGCGCGATGGATTCACCGGTGAAGATCATGAAGATTCGTGCCATTGAAAGGCCCATCAGGACCGCAAAGCCCCAGAACATCGCCTGCAGCGTTGCCGCCGAAAACTTGCCTTGGCCAAAGCTCATTGCCAACACGACAACCATTGGTGACAGAATGATCACCCAGCTCATCAAGCTTGGGTTGAGCATGAGATTTTGTGCCAGTTCGGTTTGCGCAAACAACATCGCAACGATGCCGGTCAGCAACACGCCCGACGCCATATAATTGTAAACCTTGAGCATGTGCGAACGCAGACCGGCGTCAAAAGCGACGTCGCCGGCGCGTGAGCCGACACCTGCAAGACTTGACTGGGTCCCGGTTACCCGTGGATCGGACCACTGTGCCATGACTTATTTCTCCTCAAAACACGGCAATATAGCCGCATGACCAGTATATTGGATGAAATCGTTCCAGATTCAAGCGAAACACGACAAGGCCTATGCCTATTTTTACAGATGATGACAAAATGGGGCTTTTTGCCGCGCCCGTTTCCCTGATGACCGCAGCTATACCGACATCACAGCCGTGATCGCGCCATGCGTGAAACGGGTTGCACCGCTTTGCTGTTCTGCTAGCCATAGAGGAAGAGGGCGCAAACAGCCTGATAGGGAGAGTGATGTGCGTATGACGACCGAAGGTGACAACAACAACGTCGTTTTACCAGAACCCGAAGCGGCATTGCCCGAGGCAAGCAGTTACAGCTGGTATGTGCTTGTGGTGTTGGTGATCGTTTACATCTTGAACTTCATCGACCGACAAATACTCAGCATATTGGCAGTTGATATCAAGGCAGACCTTGGCCTGACCGACGCAGATATGGGCTTTTTGGGTGGCGCGGCTTTTGCCGTGTTTTACGCTTTGTTCGGCATTCCTTTAGGGCGACTTGCGGATAATTGGAGCCGGGTGAAACTGCTTTCAATTGGCCTTGCCTTATGGT
Source organism: Sphingorhabdus sp. (assembly GCA_044376035.1). GTDB lineage: Bacteria > Pseudomonadota > Alphaproteobacteria > Sphingomonadales > Sphingomonadaceae > Sphingorhabdus_B. The sequence continues at coordinate 4,066 of JBILLO010000041.1, read as the reverse complement.
CAATCATGACTGCCTTGTCAGGCTTTGCGCGGAACCAGGTTGAATTGACCATGGCGCGTATGGGCGTTGGCGTTGGCGAGGCGACGGCAAGTCCGACAGCATATTCGCTGATTTCCGATTATTTCCCGAAACGGCAGCGTGCGACCGCGCTCGCAATATACTCGTCGGGCCTATATATTGGCGGCGGCGTGTCATTGTTCATTGGCGCGCTCATTGTTCAAAGTTGGGACGCAGCTTACCCGCAAGGTGGCCCGCTCGGTTTGGCTGGCTGGCATGCAGCTTTTGTGGCCGTCGGTATTCCGGGTATACTCGTTGGATTGTGGGTCGCAACATTACGTGAACCGGTTCGTGGCGCGATGGATGGCCTAGTCACACCCCCGCACCCAGCCCCATTCCGCGCATTTGTGAGCGATCTTTCCATGATCGTTCCACCCTTCACCTTATGGGGTGCATGGCAGCGTGGGCCAGCTGCGCTCGCCATCAACGTCGCAACCGGCGCGGCCATAGCGGCCTTTGCGTATTGGATGATTCAGCTCACGGGCAATCTGCCGCAATGGTCCGCCGTTGGCTTTGGCTATTATGCCGTGTTCTCCTGGGCATCGACCTTGCGTGCCAAGGACCCCGCCACCTTCCGTTTGATTTGGGGCACGCCTGCCTTTATCTGCACAACCATCGGCTATGGCCTTGTCGGGTTGGTCGCCTATGCGCTTGCGTTCTGGTCCGCGCCTTATGCAGAAATCGTGCTTGGCCTACCGAAGCAGGAACTGGCCTTCATCCTCGGCGCGAATGGCGCAGCCAGTGGCTTTTTGGGCGTCATTATCGGGGGTCGCGTCGCTGATTTCTTGCATGCCAAGAATCCTGCTGGCCGGGTTCTTATCATCATTCTCGGCGTCCTCGGCCCGATCATTCCCATCGGCGTTGGTTACACCACAGATAATGCAACATTGTTCTACGTTATGAACTTCCTCGCCGGCATGTTGGGTGCAGCGGGACTTGGCGCTGCTGCGGCAACAACACAGGACCTCGTCTTGCCACGCATGCGCGGCACTGCGACCGCTGCCTTCTTCTTGGGCACGACTCTCGTTGGGCTGTCATTTGGACCCTATATGGTTGGACAGATTTCCGACCTCGCCGGAAATATGGTCGATGGCAAGCTGGTGGGCGATTTGCGCGTTGGCATCCTGTCGCTGATCGCGGTCGCGCCCATCGCATTGGGCCTATTAATCGCGGCCTATCGCACTGTGCCCAAGGCAGAGAAGACGATAGTCCAGCGGGCACGCGACGCGGGCGAACCAGTTTAATCGAACGATTAAATTCGGCTTGACGTCCGCGTTAACTTCCTGCCATTGATGAGGCATATCCGCAGGACAATTTTGCAGGGGAGTTACCATGTCGCTCGATTCCATTCCACGCACCGCCTATAATGAAGATCATGAGGCGTTTCGCCAGTCGGTGCGCCAATTCCTGCAAAAAGAAGTCGCGCCCCACGCAAAGCAGTGGCAGGAAGACGGCATTGTCCCCAAATCCATTTGGCCCAAGGCGGGCGAAGTCGGCATGCTCTGCCCCACTGTGCCAGTGGAATATGGCGGGCTTGGCCTCGATTTCGGCTATAACGCCATTGTTGACGAAGAATCGGCTTATTATGGCGGCGTAGCCACTGGCTTTTCGCTCCAGTCCGACATCGTCGTCAATTACATCACCAGCTATGGCAGCGAAGAGCAGAAGAGGCATTGGCTGCCCAAGATGATTTCGGGCAAGGTTATCACCGCCATCGCCATGACGGAGCCTGGCACTGGAAGCGACCTTCAAGGCATGAAGACCACTGCCAAGAAAGACGGCAATCATTATGTCATCAATGGCAGCAAAACCTACATCACCAATGGCCAGAATGCGGACCTGATCTTGGTCTGCGTCAAAACCGACACCGAAATTCAGCCCGCCTATAAGGGCATGTCGGTTGTCCTCGTTGAAGCCGAGCGCGAAGGTTTCAAGCGCGGCCGTAACCTTGACAAAATCGGCATGGACGAAGCCGACACGTCGGAATTGTTTTTCGAAGATGTCCGCGTCCCTATGACCAACTGCTTGGGTGAAGAGGGCATGGGCTTCATCTATCTGATGAGCGAACTGCCGCAAGAGCGCCTGTCCATCGCCGTGTCATCGATGGCAAGCACGCAAAAGGCATTTGACGAAACCGTCGCCTTTTGCCGCGACCGCATCGTTTTCGGCAAGCCGTTGCTCGACTTCCAAAACACCCGCTTCGTGCTGGCCGATATCAAGACGAAACTGCAAGTCGGCTGGGCGCATCTCGATTGGGCATTGAACCGCCATTACAAAAAAGAACTGACCGCCGAAGAAGGCGCGGCTGCCAAATTGTGGCACACCGATTTGCAATGGGAAGTGGTCGATGCTTGCCTGCAATTACATGGTGGCGCGGGATATATGAACGAATATCCCATCGCCCGCATGTGGCGCGCCGCCCGCGTAACGCGGATTTTTGGCGGTACGAATGAGATCATGAAAGAGCTGATTGGTCGGGGTCTTTAGACCGATCTATATCCCCGGACTACTCCGTCACCCTGAACTCGTTTCAGGGTCCATCGTGCCACACAACCGGCGGTTGAGGCTGATAAATTGACCCTGAACCAAGTTCAGGGTGACGACTGTTGATAAAGGTTCCCTATGCCCAAACCGCAAAGCTGGCAGCTTGACCCTGCAAGCTATCCGTTCAAACACCGCACAGAAACGCGCTTTGCCGATCTGGACTTGATGGGACATATTAACAATGTCTCAATGGCCGGATTGTTCGAACATGGCCGCGGTATGTTCAATCACGCCATCGCGGTCGAACGCCGCGCGCCCGGGCAACGCTGGCTGATCGTCAGCGTAGCGCTTGACTATATTGCCGAGGCGCATTTCCCCGAACATGTGGAGATTGCCAGCGGCATATTGCGGATAGGCCGGAGCAGTTGGGACATCGCCTCTGCTGCGTTTCAAGGTGGCAAATGCAAGGCGACCTGCATCACCACCATCGTGCTGACCGATGCGAACGGCCCAAGTCCCTTACCGCAAGAGTTGCGCGCGGAATTTGAACGGTTGCACGTTAAGTCGGCTTAATCGGCAAACACCCCCGTCCGCTTCTGCATTCCGGCCATAACCGCTTCAATCTGGTTGGGCTTGCGGATGACGCGGGCTTGGCGGACGCTTTCGGCCATCAATATCGCGTCTTCGTCCATATCGGCATATTCATTGAACAACGCTTTTGCCTCGCGCATCGCCTCTGGGTTGCGGTCGGCAATTTCACGCGCAATGGCCATGGCGCGGGCAAGTGGGTTTTCGTCCACAAACGTCGCAAAGCCCAGATTGAGCGCTTCGGCCCCTGAAAACTCACGGTTGGTGTAGGTCAGTTCACGCAAACTATCTTCACGCAATATTCCGCGCCACAAAGCATAGCCGCCCATGTCGGGGATAAGGCCCCATTTCATTTCCATCACCGCAAGCCGCGCATCAGGCGCGACCACGCGGATGTCTGCGCCGCTCGCAATTTGCAACCCGCCGCCGAAACACACGCCATGCACCGCCGCAATCACTGGCATCGGCAATTTGCGCCACAGCATGGCGACCTGTTGGAATGTGTTGGCGTTGCCATGCGTCCTGTCGGTCAGGCTACCCATCCCGCTGTTCGCGCTTGCGCCGCCGCTGGCCATGCTGGCCATGTCAAGGCCTGCACAGAAACTGCGTCCTTCGCCCGACAACACCACCGCGCGTATGCCTTTCGTGCTGGCAAGCTCTTCACCTGCGGCGATGATCCCTTGAAACATCGCCGGATCAAGCGCGTTCATCTTGTCCGCACGCGTCAGGCGGACGTCGGCGACATGATTGTCGATGGAAATGGATATGCGGTCGTTCATGCTTCGCTCCTGTTCAATGCAAATTCCACTAGAGGCAATTGATCATTGCCAAAATACATCTTGTCGGTGTCAACAAATATGGTCGGCGAACCATAGCCACCACGCGCTATTACCTCGTCTGTGTTGGCGCGCAACTGGGCCTTTACCGCATCGGTCTG
>JBILLO010000120.1:0-4850 GCA_044376035.1 Sphingorhabdus sp. | reverse complement strand
GGCTGGGCGTTGTGTCCATCGCCAAAAGCTATGACAAGCGCGCCGTTCTGACGGATGTTTCGCTGTCTGTGGCAAAGGGCGAAGTGGTTGGCCTGCTTGGACCCAATGGTGCGGGCAAGACGACCTGTTTTTACTCGATCATGGGACTGGTTAAACCCGATAGCGGCCGCATCACCCTCGATGGCGCGGATATTACCAAGCTGCCAATGTATCGCCGCGCCATTTTGGGGCTTGGCTATCTGCCGCAAGAAACCTCCATTTTTCGCGGAATGACGGTTGAACAGAATATCAGCGCGGTTCTCGAAATGTCGGAACCAGACGCAGAATCGCGCGGTGAGCGGCTGGAAAAACTGCTGGACGAATTTGGTCTTGCCCGTTTGCGTAGCGCGCCTTCGATGGCCTTGTCCGGCGGAGAGCGTCGGCGGTGCGAGATCGCCCGCGCACTGGCCGCGAACCCCTCGATCATGCTGCTTGACGAACCTTTTGCCGGCATTGACCCGATTTCGATCTCTGACATTCGCGATCTTGTGAAAGAACTCAAGACACGTGGAATAGGCGTGCTCATCACTGACCATAATGTCCGTGAAACATTGGATATCGTGGACCGTGCCTGCATCATTTACGGCGGGCAGGTCCTATTTGCCGGATCACCAGAGGCGCTGGTCGCCGATCCCAACGTCCGCCGCCTGTATCTGGGCGAAAGCTTTGCGATGTGATGTGGAGAAAGTGACGGAAAACTAACGTCATGGCATTAGCTCCGCGCCTCGACCTCCGCCAAAGCCAATCGCTGGTCATGACGCCGCAGCTGCAGCAAGCGATTAAGCTGTTGGCGCTTTCGTCGCTCGAAATCGAAGCCTTCATCGCCGAAGAGATCGAACGCAACCCGGTGCTTGATACAGGCGGCAGCGATTCCCTATCCGACACGCCGCCTGACGAATTCACGCACGCCACAATTGCCGAGAGCAACGAACGCGGCAGTGACGAGATATTAGGCAATGACAGCCACGCCGCCGCCGAAGCGCTTGACGTCGATTTCGGCGCAGAGACCTTCTATCATGATGCACCATCCGACAGCGTGGGGGGTGCAGACGGAATGCTTGGCCTGTCGGGCAGCGCGATGTCCAGTGGCAGCTTTGACGGCGACGGCCCTGATTTTGACAGCTTTGCCGCACGCGATGTTAATTTACGCGAGCATTTAATGGCGCAGGCGGGTGCAAGCCTTTCGGGTCGGCAGCTTTTTCTAGTGCAACAGATTATCGAACATATTGAACCCACAGGTTATGTGGGTGAGGATGTGTTGGCAATGGCGCAAAGGCTTGGGGTGCCCCTTCCGCAAGTAGAAGCCGCACTGAACGCGCTTCAACGCTTTGACCCGACCGGGGTTGGCGCACGCAATCTTACCGAGTGCCTTGCGCTTCAGGCAAAGGATGCGGACCGTTATGACCCATGCATGGCAAGGCTGATCGACAATCTCGATCTGGTGGCCAAGGGCGCGTTTGACCAATTGAAGCGCCTATGCCGCGTCGATGACGAAGATTTGCGCGATATGTTGATTGAACTGCGCGGCTATGATCCAAAGCCGGGGTGTCGTTTTGACAGCGAAGACAGCATGGCGGTGACGCCGGACATCTATGTGACACCATGTGGTAATGGTTGGTCGATTGAATTGAACAGCGCCAACTTACCCCGTTTGTTGATCAACCGAAGCTATGTGGCCGAGCTTGGGCAGGACAAAACGACCAAGGCGTGGCTCAGCGATTGCATGGCAGATGCCAATTGGTTGATCAAGGCCATGGACCAAAGGCAGCGTACGATCGTCAAAGTCGCGACCGAAATCGTGAAGCAGCAAGACGGGTTTTTCCGGCGCGGTGTTGCGCATTTGCGGCCCTTGACGCTGCGCCAGGTCGCCGATGTTATTGAGATGCATGAATCTACCGTCAGCCGGGTGACGAGTAACAAATATCTGCATTGCGGACGCGGGCTGTTTGACCTCAAATATTTCTTTTCATCAGGTGTTCAGTCGGCCGATGGCGAAGGCGCATCTGCCGAAGCGGTCAAAAGCCATATCAAATCGCTGCTTGAGGCCGAGGGAGATACAATCCTGTCGGACGATACGTTGGTCGAACTGCTGACAGCAAAGGGCTTTAACATTGCCCGCCGGACGGTCGCCAAATATCGTGAGGCCATGGGTATTGGTTCGTCGGTGCAGCGTCGTCGGCAAAAGAAAATGGGCCGTTAATCAGGCCGCATCGATATCGCCGCTTCGCGCTTCGCGTGCTGCCAGTATTTTTTCCGCAAGCAGATGATCGCCCAGCTTATCGACATCTATGGCCGCTACGGGGTCGGACATGGGAACCAGCCTTGCGTCGAGACCGAGCCGCTTTCCAGCCCTCTCTATCGCCTGCTGCAAGCCAATGGTGCGGGTAAGCGCACGCATCGCCAAACGTAGGCCAAAATGCAAGAACAGCCGCCACGCCTTTTTGCGATCCTGCTCGGCATCGGCCCATAAATCGAGCGCGAATAATGACTTTTGGGTCATTAGCGCAAACAGATTGGCGCCGGACCAAGCTCCGTCCGAAAAGCGCAGCCAGGTTCGCTGCGCATCCGGAAACTGCTGTACCATGGTTTGGCGTTCAACCATTGCCACCGTAAGATCCCCATCCGCATTGCGCACAAATTCGTCGATCATCTCCACCGTCAATAAAGGATGGTCCGCTGTGGTCACCAATAATGGCGAAGAAAACCCCATGGTCTCGGCTTGCGCTTTAATGCTCAGGGAAATGCTGTTCTGGCTTTCCACCAATATGGCCCCGCCAGCTGCGGCAACGGCAGAGCGCAAATGCTCTGCGTCTTGCGACAATATAACGATTTTATCAATGTGCGGTGACAAATGCAGCGTGCGGACAACATGGCAAATCATCGGCTCGCCGCGCACCGGGACTAAGGCCTTGCGTTCAAGGGCGAAATGCTGGGCAAGCATATCAGGGCCGGGCCGCTGTCCGGCAAGGACGATGCAGGTCCATTGCGCTTGCAAGTCGCTTCTCCTAAACGCGAAAAAATAAGAAGGTTTCGTCAGTCTGTCTGACAGCACCTTGAGGCGGGGCTTGGCCATCAAATATGAATATTGCAATATATGATCTCGACAAAACCATCACGCGCCGTCCGACCTTCACCCGTTTTCTGCTCTATCACGCACGGCGCACAGCGCCCTTCCGGCTGGTCGGGCTACCCATATGGATCATGGCCTTAATCGGATATCGCATTGGTTTATATGGCCGCAAGCCATTGAAGCAATTTGGTATAAGCATGTTCATGGGGCGTAATTTGGATAGGGATATCCTCGCAAAAATGGCCGCAGATTTTGTGTCCGAAGCCGTTTTAACCGACATTCAACCCGGCGCGGCCAAATCTATTGAAAATGACCGAAGCCTAAACCAAACACTATTGATCGCTACCGCTGCACCGGCATTTTACGCCAATGAAATTGGCGGGCGCATGGGGTTTGATGCGGTTGTGGCGACCCGGCACAGATTGCGCCCAGACGGCAAGACCTGCCACTTTATTGATGGCGAAAATTGCTACGGCCCGGAAAAGTTGAAAATGGTCAGGGCATGGTTTGCCGCTGAGGGGCTACGGCGCGAAGATTGCCATATTTCCGTGTATTCTGACCACGCCAGCGACGCACCGTTGATGGATTGGGCAGATGCAGCATATCTCGTTAACCCGTCCGGAAAGCTGCGCCACTTGGCAGCGCAAAAAAATTGGCACGTGCGGGATTTTTCAAGCGGTAAAGGGCATTGAAGCACGTGCAAAAAATCTGCTTCCTGTTCAACCATGATCAAACGCATCAGATTGCGCATAGCCTGCCAATTGCATTGCAGATGGCCAAAAGCGGCGTGGCCGATGTAACATTGGCTGTTACCAGCATTTTGGTTGAAGCGGAAATCCGCAGATTAAGCGGCGCGGGGCTAGCGGGCATGAAAATAGTCCGGCTGCGGACCAAATCGACTGTGTCGCAAATGCTTGTGCGTGCATTCGATAGTCTGGTGCCGGCGCGCAAGCTCCTCGTCTACCGCGACAATCTCGACTTTTTTAGGCAGTTTGACGCGCTGATAGTGTCGGAAAAATCCAGCCTCATCCTGAAATCACGATATGGATTGGAAGACATAAAGTTCATCCACACACGGCACGGGGCCGGTGATCGCGCGATTGGGTTCAATGCGCAAAGCGCACAGTTCGACCTAATTTTAGTATCGGGAGAAAAGATCCGCGACCGCCTTGTTTGTGATGCAGGGGTGCCGCCCGAAAAAATCCGCATCACGGGATATGCAAAATTCGATATAATAGCGCCCGAGCAGACGCCGCTATTTCCGCCATCTGATCGCCGGACCATTTTATACAACCCCCACCCTTCGCCGCATCTTTCAAGCTGGTTCAAATTCGGGGCGAATGTTTTGGAGCAGTTCTACCAAAGTGACCGCTACAACCTTATTTTTGCGCCGCATGTGATGCTGTTTGCGCGGCCATGGACGGTCACCATCGATAGACTGTCGATCGCGTCCGCCAAAAAGCCCCCTGCCCGCTATAATGATGCACCGCACATGTTAATGGATTTGGGCAGCCCTGCCTGCACAGACATGACATATACCAACGCCGCTGACCTGTATCTTGGCGATGTGAGCAGTCAGGTCTATGAGTTTCTGAACCGCCCACGGCCGTGCCTGTTTTTGGACGCCCATGATACGCCGTGGCAAGGGAACCCAAACTATCGGCACTGGACGACGGGTCCTGTGATGACAGACGCAAACGACATTATCGGTGCTGTCGATGCTGCCTTTGCGTCACAGGCT
>JBILLO010000119.1:0-4958 GCA_044376035.1 Sphingorhabdus sp. | reverse complement strand
ACCAAAAATGCTGCGCGGCCTTGCGGATGACCAGATGAAGGCCATTGGCAGTGGCATCGTCGCCATTATCGCTGCCAATGAAAACAGCAACACGGTTGTGGTTGCCGTCTCACCTGCCTTGCATGGTTCCATAACCGCGCCTGACCTTGTACGTGTGGCGACAGAGGCCATGGGCGCGCAAGGCGGTGGCGGACGCCCCGACATGGCGCAAGGCGGCGGTCCAGCAGGCGCTGAATTGGCGCAAGCGGCGTTGGATGCGATTAAGGCAAAAATCGCGGGTTAAGAGGTAAGTTTGAGCTTGGGGGTCTCTTCAAGGCCCCCGGCTTCTTTTATCTGACGCCGGAATTCATCGCGCTTTTCGTGGATTGACGCGATGACGGGACCCATGGCAACGCCCAGATCGACGAGCACGGCTTCCGATAGCTGAAGCGAGCTTTCCAGCGTTTCGGGCACGGCGTTGGTCGCGCCCGCTTGATAGAGCCGCGCGGCATGGTCCGGATCACGGGCACGCGCGACAATCGTGATATCGGGCAACCATTGACGGACGCGCTTGACGATATGTTCGGCCAATACCGGCTGGTCCATTGTCAGGATCAGCGCTTTGGCATGGCCCAAGCCCAATTTATCCAGCGTTTCGGGCCGTGATACGTCGCCATAAACAACCTTATAACCCCCGCGCCGCGCGGCGGTTACGGCGTCGACATTGGATTCCACGGCAACATAAGGCTGCCCGTGCGTGGTCAGCATATCGGCCACCAGCTTTCCGACTCGGCCAAAGCCGATCACGACCGTTCGTGGTTCCTGCGTTGGGTCTTGTTCGTGCACCTCATCATCGCTCTCGCGCAATTCCAGACGGCGGGCCATATCATGACCGATCCGTGCCAATATGGGCGTGATCGTCAGGCCAATCGCGGTTGCCACTTGCCAGAAATTGATTGCGGCAGCGTCAATAATCTGAGCGGCGCCTGCGGCACCTAGCACGATTAAAGTTGTTTCCGACGGGCTACCCATGAGGACGCCGGTTTCGGTCGCTGTGCCCGTGCGCGCGCCATTTAGCTTTAGCAAAGCTGCGGTGACACTTGCCTTGATAAACACGACCGCCGAAACCGCACCCACCAAAGCCACCCAGTTGGCCGCCACAAAGCGCAGATCAACCTGCATACCGATGCTGATCAGGAACACGCCCAATGCCAGCCCTTTGAATGGTGCGGTCATCACTTCGACTTCGCTATGGTAATCGGTTTCGGCAATTAATAGGCCAGCGATCATTGCGCCGACTATAGGCGAAAGGCCAACCGCGCCCGTCGCCAGACTTGCGACAATGACAACGAGCAAGCTGACCGATACAAATAATTCAGGGCTTTTTGTACGCGCGGCTTGTCCGAACAGGCGGGGCAGGAAGAACCGACCGAGCACAAGCATGCCTACAATGACCAGCGTTCCCTGCCACAATATAGTGACGAGACCTGACCATGAATCCGCCCCGGCTTGTGGCGCCAATGCCCCCAAAACGAATATTATCGGGACGATGGCCAAATCTTCGAACAGCAACATGGCCAAAGCTGACTTCCCAACGGCGGAATGCGTGCCGGATATTGGAAGCACCAACGCTGTGGAAGAGAGCGCTAATGCAATTCCGATGCCGATGGCGGCGGTCGCGCCATATCCGAACAGATACAGACCAGCCGCGATAACCAAGCCAGCGCCAAATAATTGCGCTGCGCCAACGCCGAACACCAAGCGCCGCATTTTCCATAATCTACGAAAGGATAGCTCAAGACCAATGGAGAACAGCAATAATATAATGCCATATTCGCCAATGGGATGAATAGCTTCTGCATTGGTGATGGTGACCCATTCCAGCATGGGATAACGCGGCACCAAGGATCCAAGTCCCATTGGGCCAACCATTATCCCGACCAATATAAAACCAATGATGGGCGTGATGCGAAGCCGGGCAAAAGCGGGGATGACTATTCCCGCCGCACCCAATATGACGAGCAGATCGCTAATGCCTTCGGTTTGTAGTTCACCTGCCATGACCTGCATTTACGCACAGGCGGCAGGAGAAAGAAAGGGCAGGGCAATAAAAAAGCGCGGGAGTTGCCCCCCGCGCGCTTACAAATTCAAACGCGCTGGAGTTACGTCCAGCTGCCCATTTTGACTTCGAGATTGGCACGAACCTGCTCAAAAAACTGTTCTGTGGTCATCCAAGCCTGATCCGGGCCGATGAGGATCGCGAGGTCCTTGGTCATATGGCCATCTTCAACGGTCTGAATGCAGACTTCTTCCAGCGTTTCCGCAAAGCGCGTTACATCCGGTGTTTCGTCGAACTTGCCACGGAATTTAAGACCGCCCGTCCATGCGAAAATCGACGCAATTGGGTTGGTTGAGGTTGCCTTACCTTGCTGATGCTGACGATAATGGCGCGTAACCGTACCGTGCGCAGCCTCGGCTTCAACCGTCTTGCCATCTGGTGTCATCAGGATCGAGGTCATCAGGCCAAGCGAGCCAAAACCTTGCGCAACCTGATCGGACTGCACGTCACCATCATAATTCTTACATGCCCAGATGAACTTGCCCGACCATTTCAGCGCCGATGCGACCATATCGTCGATCAAACGATGCTCATAGACAATGCCCAGTTCCTTGAACTTTGCTGCGAATTCGGCTTCGTAAACTTCTTGGAATAGATCCTTGAAACGACCATCATAATATTTGAGGATCGTGTTCTTGGTCGACAGATAAACTGGCCATTCCCGAGTCACGCCATAGTTCAACGACGCACGCGCAAAGTCGCGGATGGAATCGTCGAGATTGTACATCGCGAGCGCCACGCCAGGCGACGGGTAACGGAAAACCTCCTCGTCAATTTTCTGCCCATCATCTCCATCCCATACGAGACGCAGCGTTCCAGGACCGGGAACCAGAAAATCCGTAGCGCGATATTGGTCACCGAAAGCATGACGACCAATAACGATTGGGTCAGTCCAGCCGGGGATCAAGCGCGGAACGTTATCGATGACGATTGGTTCGCGGAAGACCACGCCGCCCAAAATATTGCGAATGGTGCCATTGGGCGACTTCCACATTTTCTGGAGACCGAATTCTTCAACGCGTGCTTCGTCGGGCGTAATTGTGGCGCACTTTACGCCGACACCGAATTCGCGGATTGCGTTGGCGGAATCGACGGTGACCTTATCATTGGTCTTGTCGCGATACTCCATGCCAAGGTCGTAATATTTCAGATCGATATCAAGATATGGCAAAATGAGTCGCTCACGAATCCATTCCCAGATGATCCGTGTCATTTCGTCGCCATCAAGCTCAACGACTGGGTTTTTGACCTTAATTTTTGCCATGGCAGAACGCGCTTTCCATTAGGGAGATGGGAACTTTAGCGGTGCCATAGCAAAGTCTGCCATATGTTCAACTGCATCACCAACATTGTCTGAAAATGGCTGAAATTGTATCTTTGGTTGTAAGATGGCGGCGCATCCCCTAGCTAAGTCCCATGAGCAGACAAGAATTGACAAACCGGGGTGCCGGGGTTGCGAAATGGTCGTTTCCACCCATCCATCCTGAGGGCCGCAAGTTCGGACTTATCGCCGCGGGGATAACCCTGTTTTTTGCCCTGATGGCATGGGAAACGCTTGCTTGGCCGATGGCTGCAGTCACTGTGTGGACACTGGCCTTCTTTCGCGACCCTGCGCGTGCGACGCCAATCGACGACCGGTTTATCGTGGCACCCGCCGATGGGCTTATCACGCTGATCGAACAAGTCCTGCCGCCAGTTGAACTGCGCGGGCCTGAAGGTCTTGGGGATCATCCGATGACGCGGGTGTCGATTTTCATGAGCGTGTTTGACGTGCACATCAACCGGACCCCCATTCGCGGCACCATAAAGCGGGTTGTGTATATTGCGGGCAAGTTCCTCAACGCCGACCTTGATAAGGCCAGCGAAGAAAATGAACGCCAACATTTCCTCGTGGAACGCGGCGATGGGGTTCGCATCGGCTTCACCCAAATCGCTGGTTTGATTGCGCGTCGCATCGTTGCTTTTGTCAAGGAAGGCGACAGTGTTGCCAATGGGCAGCGTGTTGGCCTGATCCGCTTTGGCAGCCGTGTGGATGTGTATTTGCCGCATGGCACATCGTCGCGAGTCATCAAGGGGCAGCGTTGCGTTGCGGGGGAAACGGTTCTTGGCGAAATCGGCGTTGACCAAGACCTGATTGCCGTGGCGCATTGACGGACGTGGTTTCCTCCCGTCCGGGAATACCCTTACGGGCGCTTGCGCCTAATGCGGTCACCGCTCTTGCGCTGTGTACGGGATTGTCGGGTGCATGGTTTGCCATGCAGGGCCGTTGGGAAAATGCCGTTGCCGCAATCGTGATCGCTGGCGTGCTTGACGCCATGGATGGCCGTATCGCACGGATGCTGAAGGGGGAAAGCCGTTTCGGTGCTGAACTGGATTCGCTCTCTGACGTGATAGCCTTCGGGGCTACGCCTGCTTTGGTCATATATATGTGGGTGATGCAGGATATGCCGCGCTTTGGTTGGACCATATCGGTATTCTTTGTGCTGAGCGCGGCCTTACGTCTGGCAAGGTTTAACGCACAGATTGATACCGAGAACCAGCCGCATAAGTCCGCTGGATTTAATACAGGCGTGCCGTCGCCACCGGGCGCGGCGCTGGCTTTGTTGCCCATGATGATCTGGTTTGAAACCGGCGCGGATTGGGTGCGCGATTACCGCTTCATTGCGCCATGGCTGCTGCTGTGTGCGCTGTTGATGATTTCCAATGTGGCGACTTTTAGTTGGTCGTCGATTAAAGTGCGGCGCAGCCTCCGTTTCATGGCGCTGGCGGGTGTCGGCCTGTTTACCGCAACCTTGGTCGCGGCGCCATGGGTTGCGCTCATCGGTGTCGGCGTGTTTTACGTCGCCCTGCTGCCGCTGAG
>JBILLO010000040.1:0-15052 GCA_044376035.1 Sphingorhabdus sp. | reverse complement strand
TCGTCGACCTCTATCGCGATAACCGGCTCGTGAAGCCAAATGATTTGTCGGCACTCGGCACCCCAATTGACCTGCGCCGTGTAAAAACGCCGACCTATATTCAGGCTGGCCGCGAAGATCATATTGCGCCAGCCGAGAGCGTCTGGAAACTGCAGGACCATTTCACTGGCCCGACCAAATTCGTGCTGGCGGGCAGCGGCCATATTGCGGGTGTGGTCAATCCGCCTGCGCACATGAAATACCAATATTGGACCAATGACGCCGCACCAACTTCGCTTGAATCCTTTATTGAAGGTGCAACGGAGACCAAGGGTAGCTGGTGGCCCGATTGGCTTATCTGGCTAACACAGAAGGGCGACGCACGCGTGCCAGCAACCGGGCCGCGTCAACCGGGCCAAGGCACTCTGAAGGGGCTAGAATCGGCTCCGGGTAGTTATGTGAAGGCGCGGTGAGATTCAATTGACGTTTACGTAAACGTCGACTAGTTTACGTTCAGCTTTTTAGGAGAATCGTGATGCAACTGGAATTCAGCCCCGCCGAAATCGCCTTCCAGAAGGAAGTTCGCAATTTCATCGCCGAAAATTACCCCGAAAATCTCCGCTCTGTTCAAGACGAAGGGCATGAGCTTTCGAAAGAAGATTTCCTGTCATGGCATCGCATTCTCGCCAAAAAGGGCTGGATCGCGCCAGCTTGGCCCGTCGAGTATGGCGGCACTGGCTGGACCGCGACTGAGCGTTTCATCTGGTCCGAAGAACTCGCCGCAGCAGACTGCGTGAGTACAATGCCCTTCGGCCTATCGATGGTTGGTCCAGTCATCTACACATTTGGCACGCCTGATCAGAAAGCCAAGTTCCTCCCCGGTATTTTGTCGGGCGATGATTGGTGGTGTCAGGGATATTCCGAACCAGGCGCTGGTTCCGACCTTGCATCTTTGCGCACAAAGGCCGTTCGTGACGGCGACGATTACGTCGTCAATGGCCAGAAAACTTGGACCACAATGGCGCAGCATGCCGACTGGGGCTTCTTCCTTGTGCGCACCGATTCCGATGCCAAGGCTCAAGAAGGCATCAGCTTTTTGTTGATTGACATGAAGTCGCCGGGCGTCACCGTCCGTCCGATCATCACCTTGGGCGGCGAGCATGAAGTCAACGAAGTATGGTTGGAAGACGTGCGCGTGCCCGTCGAAAACCGTGTTTATGAAGAAAATAAAGGCTGGACCTGTGCCAAGTTCTTGTTGGCGCACGAACGCACCGGCATTGCTGCCGTTGCCCGTTCAAAGCGCGGCGTGGAGAAGATCAAGGCAATTGCCCGCACTGAACAAGACGGCGACCGCCCATTGATCGCCAATCCATTCTTCAAGCGCAAGATTTCGGAGCTTGAAATTGATCTCACTGCTCTTGAATTCACCGAATTGCGCAGCCTTGCCGGCGAAGCATCGGGCAAGGGCCCAGGCCCTGAATCGAGCTTGTTGAAAATCAAGGGGTCGGAAATTCAGCAACGGATTACCGAACTCGCACTGGAAGCGGTCGGCCATTATGGCGCGCCATATTTCCGTGGCTTTGGCGAAGGCGACAATGAACACCCGATCGGTCCAGATTATGCACACCGCGCTGCACCGACCTATTTCAACACCCGCAAGACGACGATTTACGGTGGATCGAACGAGATTCAGCGCAACATCATCGCCAAGATGGTATTGGGAATTTAAACGCTTCCCCCTCCCGCCTGCGGGAGGGGATAGGGGAGGGTCACTTCCGCGAAAGACGTGACTCGCCCTCCCCCGGCCCCTCCCGCACGCGGGAGGGGAGTATAACCGCCAACAAGGCGACGATGGAGAGACACTTCACATGGATTTCAGCTACACCGAAACGCAGGACATGATCCGCGAAACCCTGAGCCGTTTTTTGGCGGACACCTATGACTTCGATAGCCGTAGCAAGATGATTGCCAGCAGCACGGGACGTGACCCCGGCATCTGGAAAGCCTTGGCACAAGATCTCGGCATGTTGGGCGCCTCGTTTAGCGAAGACCATGGCGGTCTCGGCGGTGGTCATCTCGAAAACGCCTTAATCATGGAAGAGCTTGGCAAGGTCATCGCGATTGAGCCTTATGTCCAGACCGTTGTTCTGGGCGGTGGCGCGTTGAAGGCCGTCGGCGGCGCAGTTGCGGATGCCGTCATCCCAGAAATTATCAATGGCAATGTCATCATCGCCTTTGCCTATGCGGAACCACAGGGCCGCTACAACCTCGCCAATATCCGCACGACTGCGAAGAAGGACGGCGCGGGCTATATACTCAACGGCCATAAAGGCGTTGTATACGCCGCGCCATGGGCAACGCATTTGCTCGTAACCGCGCGCACGGGCGGAGCGACCACCGATGTAAACGGCGTGTCCTTGTTCCTTATTGACGCTAACGCAAAGGGTATTGTTCGCCGCGATTACCCGACTGTTGACGGGTTTCAAGCATCCGAAATCTATTTCGAGAATGCGGCAATCCCTGCGGACGCGTTATTGGGTGACGAAGGCGCTGGCCTGCCGCTTATTGAACGCATCGTTGACGAAGCAACCGTTGCAGTTTGCGCAGAATCCTGTGGTGTGACTGCAAAGCTGCATCAGGGCACGTTGGATTATGCGCGTCAGCGTAACCAGTTCGGCCAGCCGATCTCGCGCTTCCAAGTGCTTCAGCACCGCATGGTCGACATGTTCATGGAGGTTGAGCAATCAAAGTCCATGACCACGATGGCGACGCTAAAGCTCGATATGGCAGCGGCGGAACGTATGGCGGCAGTATCGGCTTGCAAGGCGAAGGTCTCGCGTTCAGCACAGTTTGTGGGGCAGAACGCCATTCAAACGCATGGCGGCATTGGCATCACGCAAGAATTGGCCATTGGCCACTTCTTTAAGCGGGCGACGATGATCGAGAACCAATTTGGGTCTGCGGATCACCATTATGAACGCTTTGAACGGCTGACACTGGCGGATTAAGCCGCCCAAAAAGATTTATTGTGCACTGCACCATTTTTTGTTGACATAGTTTGCATTTGCTTTATTGTGCAGTGCAACACAACAGAAATGGTGCTCACACATGACCAGCAAAACAGAAATTAATGTCCCAGTGAAAGCTGCAAAGATTGCAGCGCCAAAGGACATGGCTGTGAAAACTGCTCCGAGCACCGTTGCGAAGACAAAGGTAGAAACACCTGTTGCTTCGCCGGCCCCCGATACCTTGTCTGTTGCAACAACACCGATTGCTCAAGGAGTATCTAAAATGACTGACACTGTTAAAGCCACTGCAGAAAAAACCGCTGAAAAGGCGACTGAGTTTTTCGCTGACATCCGTGAAAAGGCAACCGAAGCTGCCGAAAAGGGCAAAAAATTTGCTGCTGATGCCGTCGAATTCAACAAAGCAAATGTTGAAGCCGTCGTTGAAGCAGGCAAGATTGTAGCCAAGGGCGCTCAGGAAATCGGCAAGACCAATGTGGAATTCGCCAAGAAGAATTTCGAAGAAGTCCAAGTTGCCGTGAAGGAAATGACTTCGGTCAAGTCGCCAACGGATTTCGTAAAGCTTCAGGGTGAATTGGCCCGTAAGGGTTTCGACACCGCCGTTGCACAGGGTTCGAAGAACACTGAAGCGATGGTCAAGCTGGTC
This sequence comes from Sphingorhabdus sp., assembly GCA_044376035.1. GTDB lineage: Bacteria > Pseudomonadota > Alphaproteobacteria > Sphingomonadales > Sphingomonadaceae > Sphingorhabdus_B. Next base: position 11,401 of record JBILLO010000040.1, on the reverse strand, counting down.
AGCGAAATGTTCCAGCCAATCTCGAACCGCATCGCGGCGACGACTGAACTCTTCAAGAAAGCTGCATAAGCTTTCGAACGATATTGTGCCGGTGGGTCACGCACCTGCTGCCCTCTCCTCCCTCCCTTTGGCGGCAGGACGTCGGGATCACCCGGTGCAATTCCATAAAGCAACCGTCCTTTCCTTGCAGGAAAGGGCGGTTTCTTTTTGGTGCAAGAAAATAGATGACGAACGGGGCTTGCAGAATCCCCCTCCTCTACCCTATTTCGGGCTGATGAAAATTCTCATGGCGCAAGATGATGACGATAAAAATGGCGGCAGACCAGGCGTCGGCCTTGCTACGCGCACGCGCCCAAAAACCCAAAAGCCAAGCCTGTATAAAGTGCTGTTGCTGAACGACGATTACACGCCGATGGAATTTGTCGTGCATGTCCTTAAGGCGTTTTTTCAGATGGATACGGATCAGGCTACGCGCGTTATGATTCATGTCCATCAAAAGGGCGTCGGCGTTTGCGGCATTTTCACTTATGAAGTGGCCGAAACCAAGGTCACACAAGTGATGGACTTCGCGCAGAAGAATCAACATCCGCTGCAATGCACGCTTGAGAAAGATTGAGTAAGGCGGCCCTAATTGTCGGCGCGGGTGACGCCACAGGCGGGGCAATCGCCAAGGCTTTTGCCCGTGAAGGTTATGTGGCCTGTGTCAATCGCCGCGCACGCAATGTTGACCAGTTGGAAGCGCTGGTACAATCGATTCGCGATGAAGGATATGAAGCCCGCGCTTACCCTGGGGACGCCCGCATCGAAGACGAAATCGTGGCAATGGTCGATGCGATTGAGCGCGACGTTGGGCCAATAGAGGTCGCAGTTTTTAACATCGGCGCAAACGTCAACTTTTCCATAGTCGATATGACCGCGCAAGTGTACCGCAAGGTATGGGAAATGGGTGCTTTCGCTGGCTTCCTTATGGGACGAGAGGCCGCGCGCCGCATGGTCGCACGCCAGTCGGGCACCATCATCTTCACCGGCGCAACGGCGAGTATGCGCGGCGGTAAAGGCTTCTCCGCCTTTGCCAGTGCAAAGGGCGCGCTGCGGATGCTGGCCCAGTCGATGGCGCGGGAGCTGGGGCCGCAAAACATTCATGTCGCCCATGTCATCATCGACGGCGGCATCGATACCGCCTTCATCCGCAGTATCCGCCAGGATTTCGATGCAGCAAAGGCCGCCGATGGCATATTGTCGCCCGACGCAATTGCGCTGCAATATGTTGCCTTGCACAAGCAACACCGCAGCGCATGGACGCATGAAATGGATTTGCGTCCGTGGACGGAGCATTTTTAGATGGCCAAAATTTTCGAATTTCTCTTCGATTTTGGCGGACCGAATAGCTATTTGGCGCACAAAATGTTGCCCGACCTATGCGCCCGAACCGGCGCGAAAGTTGTATATGTACCGATCCTGCTCGGTGGCCTGTTCAAGCTGACAAACAACCAACCACCCATGATGCGCTATGTCGAAACGCCCGCTAAACAGACATATGAAATGCTCGAATTTGATCGCTTCGTAGATGCGCACGCGATACCGTTTAAGATGAACCCACGTTTTCCCCTCAACACACTCCACGTGATGCGCGGTGCAATTGCTGCCCAGCGGCTTGGTTGCCTTGCACCGTATGTGGACGCGGTCATGGCGGCGATGTGGTATGACGGGGCGGATATGGGCGATCTGGATGTTGTGCGCGATGTCTTGGACAAGGCTGGCCTCGACAGCGCCGCTTTGCTGACTTTAGCCGCTGATCCGGAGGTGAAGGCAGAGCTGATAGCCAATACTGAGGCCGCCGCAAAACGCGGTGCATTTGGCGTACCAACCTTCTTTGTGGGTGAAGAGATGTTCTGGGGAAAGGAACGGCTTGGGCAGGTTGAGGCGGCGCTCACCAAATCCTAAGTTGCACCGCATTCAATTCCCGCTAAACACATAGCGATGGATAAGATAATCGTTCGTGGCGGCAACGCACTTAAGGGCAAAATTCCCATTTCAGGGGCAAAGAACAGCGCATTGACGCTAATCCCCTGCGCGCTTTTGACGGATGAACCGCTGACGTTACGCAATTTACCGCGCTTGGCCGACATTGACGGGTTTCAGCATCTGATGAACCAGTTCGGCATTTCGACAACGGTTGCAGGGTCGCGCCCCGAAGATTTCGGCCGCGTTATGACGTTGGAAGCTACGCGGATTACCAGCAACATCGCGCCGTATGACCTTGTGCGCAAAATGCGCGCCTCCATCCTGGTACTTGGCCCTATGCTAGCGCGCGCGGGTGAGGCGACCGTTTCGCTGCCGGGCGGATGCGCGATCGGCAACCGGCCCATTGACCTTCACCTTAAAGCGTTGGAGGCCTTTGGCGTCGAGATTGAAGTGGCCGCCGGCTATGTCAAAGCCATTGCCAAAAAGGGTATTCCGGGCGGGACATACACCTTCCCCGTCGTGTCGGTAGGCGCAACGGAAAATGCCTTGATGGCCGCTAGCCTCGCCAAGGGCACATGCGTATTGCACAATGCCGCGCGGGAGCCGGAAATTGTCGATCTGTGTAATATGCTCGTAGCCATGGGCGCTCAGATCGAAGGCATAGGCACATCCGATCTCATCATTCAGGGTAAGGACCGCTTGCATGGCGCGACCTACCGCGTGATGAGCGACCGAATCGAAGCGGGCAGCTACGCCTGTGCCGCAGCTATAACTGGTGGTGATATCGAGCTTGTTGGTGCAAAGGCCAGCCAGATGGACGCAACGCTTGATGCATTGCGTCAGGCGGGCGTGAAGGTCGAAGATACCGGAACCGGCGTTCGCGTATCTTCAGACGGCAAGCTGAAGCCGCTTACCATTTCCACAGCGCCTTATCCCGGTTTTGCCACCGATATGCAGGCGCAGTTCATGGCAATGCTCTGCATGGCAGACGGCGCTAGCGTGCTTACCGAGACCATATTTGAAAACCGTTATATGCATGTGCCCGAACTTAATCGGATGGGCGCGCATATTGAGACCAAGGGCCGAACGGCAATTGTCCATGGTGTCAAAAAGCTTACTGGCGCACCTGTCATGGCAACCGACCTGCGCGCGTCGATGAGCCTTGTGATCGCTGGATTGGTGGCAGAGGGCGAGACGCATGTTAGCCGACTCTATCATCTTGACCGTGGGTATGAACGGCTTGAGGAGAAGCTTCAGCTGGTCGGCGCGGACGTTGAACGCGTCGGCGCCGAATGAGATATATCGGGTTATGTTGGCGCACGTAACGTGGGAATGGTTGCCAATAGTCGATTTTTACTGCACGTTGCGCTAGGTGAAATCTGAACTTTTCTCGAAGGCACGCAAAGCCCGCAACCATCCGGTTTTGGAGTCGATTCGTTTTAGCCCGATTGCAACAGTCGTCAGCGACCCCACTCGAGCGGACAATCCCCTGATTGCCGTTAACGCTGCCTTCTGCGCACTTACCGGATATACTGAGGCAGAAGTGATTGGACGAAACTGCCGATTTTTGCGTGGTCCCGATACGGAAAATGGTCAGACCGAGAAATTGCGTTCGGCGGTCTATGGACAACACCCGGCCTTGGCTGAGCTTATCAACTACCGCAAAGACGGCTCACCCTTTCGCAACGCGGTCATTATTGCACCATTGTTTGATGAAGAAGGAGAGCTGGAGCTTTTCGTCGGGTCGCAAATTGAGGTTCTGCCGGAAGAAGAGAGCATTGGCCTCCTGCGGCAACAGAAAGCAGCACAAATTGTTGATCGTCTTTCGCCACGCCAGCGCGAAATATTGCAGCAAATGGCGCGCGGTTTCCGAACAAAGCAAATAGCTTACCGTCTTTCACTAAGTGAAAAAACGGTTCAAATGCATCGCATGTTGATGTTTAAAAAGCTTTCAACTTCAAACGCCGCAGACGCGGTGAGAATTGCCGTCGAAGCGGGTCTTTGATCCTAGGCACTCACATATGCAGACTAACAGCGCAGGCCTGAGGACGCAGCGTATTTCATCACGTCACATCACGCATGTGACGGTATTTTTATGCCCGCGCCATGAGCCAGAGCCGGATGGCGCTTGCAAGACCACAAGGGGTGCGCGATTCAAGCCGCGCGACATCAATCCGCGCCACCAAAGCATTGACTGGCAGGCCATCCGCCTCCGCCGCCGCCCGAAGCCTGTCCCAAAATAATGGCTCAAGACTGATGGACGTCTGATGCCCGGCTACGGTCATGCTGCGTTTGACAGGCGGGTGATACAATGCGCTCAAGCTCGAATGGCCATCAATACATGTGCTGGCCACCATTGATCGACAAGGTCGATCCGGTGATAAACCCTGCATTGTCGCTCGTGAGAAATTCGACGCCACGCGCAATTTCTTCCGGCTGCCCGAGGCGGCCAACGGGGATTTGCGCGACAATCTTCTCCATCACATTATCAGGAATCGTCGACAGCATTTCCGTGCCAATATATCCCGGCGCGATGGCATTGGCGGTCACGCCATATCGTGCGCCCTCCGCCGCAAGGGATTTTGTAAAGCCATGAATGCCTGATTTGGCCGCTGCATAGTTCACCTGACCGATTTGCCCTCCTTGGCCGTTGACCGAGCCGATGTTAACGATGCGGCCCCATTTGCGCTCACGCATGCCAGCAAACACTGCCTTGGCCATGTTGAAGCAGCCAGTAAGGTCAACGCGGATAACCTCATCCCATTGCTCAAACGTCATTTTAATCATTGTCGCGTCCCGCGTAATGCCCGCATTGTTGACCATGATGTCGATCTGGCCATATTCGGCCTCAATAGCGGCGCAGGCATCAATGCAACTTTTATGGTCACCTACGTCCCATTTTCGAACGGCGATGCCATTACGCTCTGCAAAGGCCTGGGCTGCAGCATCATTGCCGCCGTAATTGGCGATAACCAGTCGTCCCTTTTCTTGCAGCTTTAGGCTAATCGCCTCCCCAATACCTCTGGTCCCCCCAGTAACCACTGCCACTCTTGTCATGTGCCGCTCTCCTCGTTCAATATTCTTGACGATGATTACCGCCCACGTCCGCAAGCGCAAGTTGCCGTAAACGTTAGGCCAAAAAAATCATAACCTGCTGTATCGGATATTAAATCCAGCCAGCAAGTTCGCGGCGAATGATTAATTCAACCATGTCCATGCCAACATCACTGTCATTCAGGCATGGCATGTACGCGTAATGCGTGCCGCCTGCTTCTTCGAACTGTTCATGGCCCTGCATGGCCAATTCTTCGAGCGTTTCGAGGCAATCGACGGAAAAGCCTGGCGCAAAAATGGCAACCTTTTTGGTGCCTTCATGCGCCAAACGCATCAGCGTGTCGTCGGTTGCGGGTTCAAGCCATTTTGCACGACCGAAACGTGACTGAAAACTGACGACCAATTCGCGCCCCATAGCCTCAGACAGCAAACGCGCCGTTTTCTGGCAATGGCAATGATAGGGGTCCCCCAATTGCAATGTACGTTCGGGCATGCCGTGGAAGCTGATAACGACAGCGTCGGGTTCGAAATCAAGTCCGGCCAGCGAAGCCTCAATCGACGTTTTCAGTGCACCGATATAGGCCGCGTCATCATGGTACGCAGGCAAGGTCCGTATCGCGGGGTGCCAGCGCATAGCGGTCAGCGCCGCATAGGCCTCATCCAAAACAGTCCCCGTCGTTGCGCCGGAATATTGCGGATACATCGGCGCGATCAAGATGCGGTTGCAACCGGCAGTCTTCATCGCGGCAAGCTGATCAGCGACCGACGGGTTGCCATAGCGCATAGCGTAGCGGACATCGGTACAATCCCCCATGCGCACCTGAAGCGCGTCGGCCTGTGCAGCGGTAAAGAACGCCAAAGGCGAACCCTTGTCAGTCCACACTTTTGCATAAGCCTTGGCGGATTTCTGGGGACGGGTATTCAAAATGATGCCGCGCAAGATCGGCTGCCAGATGATCGCCGGAATTTCGACCACGCGGCGGTCGGATAGAAACTGCTTGAGGTAGCGTTTCACAGCAGACGTCGTTGGCGCGTCCGGCGTGCCCAAATTTACAAGCAATACCCCAATTTTAGGGGTGGCTACGGGGGGGTGATCAATCGGTAATGTCATCATAGTCCTCTGGACAATAAGGGTAATTCACGCAGCCTGACACCGGCTGCGGAGAAAAGGGCATTGGCAATCGCGGGCGCCACGGCGGGAACGCCCAATTCGGAAACGCCGCCCGGCGCTTCATCACTGCGCGCAAGTTCCACCGTGATTTCGGGGACGTCAGCCAATTTGGGCAGGTCGATATCGCGCAACCGGCGTGCAGTGGGAAGCCCGCTTTCAAAGTCGGTAGCAGATCCCAAAGCTTGCGCTAATCCAAACAGTATGCCGCCTTCAATCTGCTGGCGCGCAAGATCGGGGTTAATCAATCGGCCACAATCGGCCATCGCATGAATGCGGTCAACACGCACGCCAGTCGCGCTATTGCGGGCAGTCACAATGATGGCAATATGGCTGCCGCGCATGCTGTGGCAAGCGATGCCACGCCCGCTGCCCGACACGCCGACATCCCAGCCAGCCATGGTCGCCACGCCTGTTAGGCATCGCGCCAAGCGTGGCTGGCCAACCAGCATCTGCTTTCGAAACGACAATGGTTCAACCCCGGCTTTATGCGCCAGTTCATCGATAAATCCTTCAACGAAGAAGCAGTTATAGCTGTTGGCAAGGCCGCGCCACGGGCCCGTCGGCATCGGCATGGATACCGGGAAATGGTCGATACTGATATTTGGTATGGCGTAAGGAATTTGCGCGCCTTCCAGCGCAAGCGCATCATATTGGCCGGATGCCGATTTACGCGCCTTGTCGGTCTTCTGTCCATTGATCCGGTAGGCCAACTCACGCATACTGGACGCTGCGGCGACACGAACCGCTAGGCCCGTCACCGCGCCATCCGCATTCGTGGCCGCCGAAAGCCTGCCCAAAGCGGGGCTGCGGACGTGATCGCGGACGAAATCTTCTGGCCGGGACCACGTCAATTGGACGGGTCTGCCCACTGCCTTGGCAATCACCGCCACTTGCGCAGATATGCTGTTGTCGAAATTGCGATCAAAGCTGCCACCGGCCAGCACGGGATAGTGGATAACGTCATCCACATTAATCCCTATGGCCTGCGCAGCAGCCATTCGCGCGGCGGCTGGCGCTTGAGTCGCGAGCCATAATTGTAAGCGCTGATCCCGAAAATATGCGGTTGCCGAGCGTGTCTCAATCGGTGCATGCACAGCAGCGCCAACGGTATACTCCGCTTTGAATATGCGCGCTCCCGCCATAGCGGCATCAACATCGCCAAATTTGGTCGCGCGAAAGCCGGGACCTTTGGCAATTGCGTTGGACAAAGACTGCACAATTTCAGTGCTGTCTGCCATCCGGCCCTTTGTGCGGAACACAGGTGCCATGGCATCAAGGGCATTGTTTGCCGCCCACCAATTGCTTGCGACCGCCGCGACCCACTTATCGGTCTTCACCACCTGAACGACGCCACGCATGTTCAGCGCCGCCTTCTCATCCGCAGACAACAGGCTGGTGTTGCCAGCTGGCCCGGCGCGAACCGACGCAAACAACATGTCGGGTAAACGGATATCGCCTGCAAAACTAGCACTGCCGTCAACCTTGGTCGACAGGTCAAGGCGCGGTGCATTGCGTCCGGACAGGCGATTGCGCGCCGACGGGTTGAGTGGAATGGGCGACGGCACATCAAGCGCCGATGCCTCAACCACCAATTCTGCAAAGGACAAGCGCCGTTTGCCGGCAATGACAAAGCCACGATCGGTCCGGCATTGCTCCCATGCAATGCCCCAGCGCGCGGCGGCTGCCTGACTCAATAAAGTCCGCGCCGTAGCGCCCGCTTCGCGGCACGGTCTTTCGAACTGGCGGATTGAGGACGACCCGCCAGTCACCACAAACATGTTGCGACGGGCGATTTCGTTTATGCTGCTGGCAACGGGACCAACATCCACATCTAGCGTAATATTTTCTGGTAAGAATGCAGGCGCCCACGCACGCGCCAAAAGTGTGTTGGCAAAGATCGGGCTAGCGGAAACCGGTTGCACCGCGACCGAGCGCCAGTCCGCCCCCAATTCGCCGGCCACGATCTGCGCCAGCGCGGTGTATACGCCTTGGCCAGACTCGCTCTGCGGGATGGCGATAATGACTTTGCCATCCTCCGCAATTTTCAGCCATGGCCCGAAAAGATGCTCACCATCCGCCGCACGCATATTTGGCGCATAGCGGCGCGGCCATAGGCCCCATGCTACCAAGAGTCCCACGCCTGCGCCGCCGCCAACCAGCAGTTTCCGGCGGTTTATGCCATCCTTTGCTGCTGGCGCTTCATTCATGCAGCGCTATCTTTCGGCGCATCGATCCAACTGGCGACCTGCCGCGCTATTGCGGCATAAGCGTCGCTGATCCGGCCTTCACCCAATGCAGGCGGCGTGCCAGCGTCGCTTTCCACGCGAATTTTGATGTCGAGTGGTATCCGTCCTAAGAACGGAATGCCCAATTCCTTCGCCGCTGCCTCTGCTCCACCCGAACCGAACGGATCGCTCATTTCCCCGCAATGTGGACACAGATATCCGGCCATGTTTTCAACAAGTCCAATGATCGGCACTTTTGCGGTGTCGAAGAAGCTGATGGCGCGCATCGCGTCGATAAGGGCAAGGTCCTGCGGCGTGGAGATGATCACTGCGCCGATGGGCTTGTGCTTTTGGATCATCGACAATTGAATATCGCCTGTGCCGGGCGGCATATCGACCACGATGTCGCGGACATTACCCCATTTGGCATCGACAAGTTGCGACAGCGCATTACCCGCCATTGGTCCGCGCCAGGCAATGGCCTGCCCCGGATTAACCAATTGCCCCATCGACAGAAACGGCACGCCACCTGCGCCCATGACAGGGATCATCATCTTGCCTTCCGCTTCGGGCTTCACGCCCTCCACACCCATTAATCGCGGCTGCGACGGGCCATAGATATCTGCGTCCACCAGACCCACCGAACGACCAGCGCGTGCCATAGCGATAGCAAGGTTTGTCGACAGCGTAGATTTGCCCACGCCGCCCTTGCCGCTTGCAACCGCAATGAGGCGCGGCGTGATGCGTTCGGCGGTTAGCATGATGCGCACCGATTGTGCGCCCGCCTGCGTGGCTGCCGTGCGGACATCCGCTTCGATCTCCACACGCTGCTCTGCATTTAGGCCGGACACGTCAAGCATCAGCGAAACGGCTTGATCTGAGACCTTCAAACCACTCGCGCGGCTCCCTACGACAGCAAAAATAGCATCGGAAATTATAGCAAAATCGGACATGACTTGCGGAATAGATTCAGAATTGCGGGATTGACACTGTTTTTCTGAAAAACCGTTCTTATAAAGGTTTTATGAGCATCAAATTTGACAAGCAGGGACCCGTAATTTTGGCAGCAGATGGCAAAGGACCGTGGGATTCGCCCGATTCTGGGGAAACAAGCGGCGCAAGCAACGCAACCGGGCGCGGAAGCGGATCGAAGCCCGATCCCGTTAACCCGTGGGACCCAACACCCGAACCCGCCGGACGCAGCCGTTCGCGCGGCCCATCGCTTGAGGATCTGCTGCGCAGAAAAGGCAGTGGATTTAGTGGCTTGCCGCAACGCCCCAATGGCAAAAGCTGGTGGCCACTTATCATTGGCGGCTTGGTGGCACTGTGGCTGGTGTGGACGAGCGTGCATCGGATTGGCCCAGAACAAGAGGGCGTAGTTACCCAATTGGGCAAATATGCGCGTACATTGCCGCCGGGAATTCAGTTCACCTTGCCTGCGCCACTGCAAAGCATCACGAAAATTGACACCCAACAGATTCAAACCACATCCGTAGGATCGCCAAAGGCAAGCAGCGAGAATCTGGTTCTAACGAAGGACCAAAGCATCATCGATATGGCTTATGATGTCCGTTGGTCGATTAAAGAGCCGGAGCTGTACCTGTTCCAACTCGACAGCCCGCAGGAAACGGTCAAAGAAGTCGCCGAAAGCGCCATGCGCGCCGCGGTTGCCAATTATGACCTGACACAAGCGATTGGCCCCGGCCGAGGTGCAATCGAGATTGAGGTGCGTCGCCGGATGCAAGAGGTGCTCGATGAATATCGGGCGGGTGTGCTGATCCAGAGTATCTCGATCCGTCAGTCGGACCCGCCAGCCGAAGTTAATGACGCTTTCCGCGAAGTGAACGCGGCGCAGCAACGGCGCGAAAGCTATTTGAACGATGCCCGCGCTTATGCCAGCCGCGTGACCGAGCTTGCATTGGGTGAAACTGCCGAATTTGACAAAATTTATGTGCAATATCGTGAAGCGCCCGAAGTGACCAAAAGGCGGCTTTATTATGAAACGATGGAGCAAGTGCTGGGTAAGGTCGACAAGACGATTGTCGAAACCGGCGGTGTTACGCCTTATCTTCCCATTCCCGAATTTCAGAAAAGAACGGCTCCAAAGGCCGAGCCCGTGACCGTGACAGGGACCAAGCAATGACCAGCAGCCTTCTTCGCAATCCGATGTATCTCGCGATTGGCGCGATCGGTGCGCTCATATTGATGAGCATGTCGGTGAACGTCGTTCCCGAAACGCAACAAGCCATTATCAGCAGCTATGGTAAGGTCGATCGGATCGTGAACCCCTATAAATCGGGCGAAAAATTCGGCGAAACACGCGCTGGGCTTACCTTCCGCATACCCCTTGTCGAACAGATTCAGATGATCGACAAGCGCGTCTTGAGCGTTCAGATGGAGCAACAAGAAGTGCTCTCGACGGACCAATTGCGCCTTCAGGTTGATGCCTTTGCCCGTTTCCGTATCACCAAGCCCGCCGTGATGTACCGCACAATCCGCACCGAAGATCGGTTGCGTGACCAATTGCGGACGATTTTGGGTTCATCGCTGCGCAACGAGCTTGGCAAGCGGACCTTTGCCGCCTTGCTGAGCGCGGAACGCGGCGAAGTCATGGAGAATATCCAGACCGCGTTAAACCGCGAAGCGCGCAAATATGGGGCCGAGGTCATTGATGTGCGCATCAAGCGTGCCGATTTGCCAGCCGCAACGTTGCAATCGGCGTATAACCGCATGCGCAGCGCCCGTAATCAGGAGGCCATCGCCATCGACGCAGAAGGTCAAAAGGAAGCGCAGATTATCCGCGCTGACGCCGAGGCCGAGGCCGCCCGCATCTACGCCATAAGCTATGGCAAGGACCCGAGTTTTTATGATTTCTACCGCGCCATGCAAAGCTATCGTCAGACGTTCCAGAATGGTGAAGGTGCAACCAATATCATCTTGTCGCCGCAAAACGCCTATCTGGAAAAATTCCGTAAAGGCATTTAGT
>JBILLO010000118.1:0-4996 GCA_044376035.1 Sphingorhabdus sp. | reverse complement strand
GGCCGTGCGGCTGGGGTTAGGGACGGGTCATATGAGGCTGACGCTATATTCATGCGCACCGATATGCCGCTTAATGCCGATTGTCGCAAGCAAAGGAGGTTGCAAAAATTGCTAACCAAGCTGCAATTTAGCGATGTAATGTTGTAACGTGCACCGAATCAGTGTAGCGACCTTCCCATGGTGCATGCATGGCAAAAATGGCGTTGGGACGGGCTTGGCCTCAGCATTGCCGGACTGTGCCTGTTGCATTGCCTGATAACCACGGTTTTGCTGGCCATTCTTGCGTCAGCGGGTGGGTTATTGTTGAACCCCATGATCCATGAGGTCGGGCTGGGCCTTGCCATCCTCCTTGGTGTGTTGGCATTGGGCAAGGGTTTCCGTACGCATGGCTTGTTTCTACCCGCCTTCATAGGCGCGCTTGGCATCGGCATGATGGGCGGCGCACTGACGCTGCCACATGGCGCGATGGAGATCATCTGGACGGTCATTGGCGTGGTCTTTTTAGGATTTGGCCATTTGCTCAACCATCGGGCCAGAGGCTTAACCCCAAGCGCGCAGTGATTGACCCGCCGCATGCCAACGCCTACATCGGCGTCATGGCAGCACATCACCATCATGAACATGCAGGCGCGTCGCTTGCGCACGCCGCAGAAGCCGCGCTTGTCGAAGCTGGCGAACAATGGACCGATATGCGGTCAGATATTTTTGCGGTACTAGCAACTTTTGAAAAACCGGCGTCGGCTTATGATATTGCTGACCTGGTATCGCAAAGGCGCGGCAAACGCGTTGCCCCCAACAGCGTCTATCGCATCTTGGACCTATTTGTGACGACGAACCTTGCGCGCCGCGTGGAAAGCGCGAACGCATATATCGCCAACTCGCACCCGGGGTGCTTGCATGATTGTATTTTCCTGATTTGCGATAGCTGCGGCACCGCGACGCATATTGACGACGATGCGCTGACCATGAGCGTGCGTGCAGCGGCGGAACATGCTGGCTTTGCGCAAGTTCGTCCTGTCATCGAAGTGCGCGGCAAATGTGCCGATTGCGATTGAAATATCTGCAATTACCCGTTCGACAGCTAGATAAAACGCCGCTAAGCTGTAAATATGACACATTCGCCTGACACTCCGTTACTTGACACGGTTAAAGTGCCCTCGGACCTTCGCAATCTTGCCGCGTCGCAGCTTCGCCAGCTTGCCGACGAATTGCGCGCCGAAACCATTTCTGCTGTATCGGTCACGGGTGGTCATTTGGGCGCTGGGCTTGGCGTTGTTGAGTTGACCACCGCCATCCATTATGTGTTTAACACGCCTGATGACCGTTTAGTCTGGGATGTGGGCCATCAATGCTATCCGCACAAAATCCTCACTGGACGCCGCGACCGCATTCGCACCTTGCGCACTGGCGGGGGGCTTTCGGGCTTCACGAAGCGCAGCGAGAGCGAATATGACCCGTTCGGTGCCGCGCATAGCTCAACCTCCATTTCCGCAGCATTAGGCTTTGCCGTAGCCAACAAAATTGCTGGCAAACCCGGCAAGGCAATTGCCGTCATTGGCGACGGCGCGATGTCCGCGGGCATGGCGTATGAGGCGATGAACAACGCGCAAGCCGCTGGCAACCGCTTGGTCGTCATCCTGAACGACAATGACATGTCGATTGCGCCGCCAGTGGGTGGCCTGTCCGCTTATCTGTCGCGCTTAGTGTCCTCAAGCGAATATCTGGGCCTACGCAGCCTTGCAAGCAAGGTCGCAAAACGCCTGTCGCGCCGTATCTACACCGCCGCGTCAAAGGCCGAAGAATTCGCCCGCGGCATGGCAATGGGCGGCACCTTGTTTGAAGAGCTAGGCTTTTATTATGTTGGCCCCATTGATGGCCATAATCTCGACCAGCTGATCCCAGTCCTCGAAAATGTCCGCGACAATGCCGAAGGTCCAGTCTTGATCCATGTCGTCACGCAAAAGGGCAAGGGCTATGCCCCTGCCGAGGCGGCAGATGACAAATATCATGGTGTCGTGAAATTCGATGTTATCACGGGCAAGCAAGACAAGGGCCCGGGTGGCGGCCCGCCTGCGTATCAGAACGTCTTTGGCGAAACGCTGGCGAAGCTTGCGGAAACCGATCCCAAAATTTGCGCAATTACGGCCGCTATGCCCGGCGGGACGGGTGTTGACAAATTCTCCGCCGCACACCCCGAACGCTCATTCGATGTGGGCATCGCGGAACAGCATGCCGTGACCTTTGCCGCTGGCCTCGCCGCGCAAGGGATGCGTCCCTTCTGCGCGATTTACTCAACCTTCCTGCAACGCGCTTATGATCAAGTCGTGCATGATGTCGCGATCCAGAATCTACCCGTACGTTTTGCCATCGACCGCGCCGGTTTGGTCGGTGCCGACGGCAGCACGCACGCAGGGTCCTTCGACATTACTTATCTTGCGACCCTGCCAAATATGGTCGTGATGTCACCAGCCGATGAGGCGGAGTTGGTCCATATGACCTACACCGCCGTCCTGCACGACAGCGGCCCGATCGCCTTTCGCTATCCACGCGGTAATGGCACGGGCGTTCCTTTGCCCGAAGTGCCTCAGCAGCTCGAAATCGGTAAGGGCCGCATCATGCGTGAAGGCAAGAAGGTCGCCATTCTGTCGCTCGGCACCCGTCTAGCCGAAGCCATGAAAGCGGCAGACACGCTGGACGCAAAGGGCCTTAGCACGACAGTTGCAGACTTGCGCTTTGCCAAGCCGCTGGACGAAAAAATGATCCGCCACCTCATCACCACGCATGAAGTCGTAATAACCGTCGAAGAAGCCGCCGTTGGCGGCCTTGGCGCGCATGTATTGACGCTGGCAAGCGACGCTGGCCTGATGGACGCGGGCCTAAAAATCCGCACCATGCGTCTGCCCGATATCTTCCAAGAGCATGATAGCCCACAGAAACAATATGACGAGGCGGGCCTCAATGCGCCACAGATCGTCGAAACTGTGCTGAAGGCGCTGCGCCATAACAGCACAGGCGTTGAGGAAGCGAGCGTGCGCGCTTGAAGACGGCAAATCAATTAGTCCCGTTCACCGAACGCGTTCCGACTTACGACGAACTAAACTGGCCGGCACTTGAAGCAATGAGGGCTTTAGGCGGCTCTTCGGGCATCGCGGAACATTTAACTAAGCTCGTGGAACTTTACGATATCCCGGAGAATGTAGCTAGCCAACCGCATGGAGCATCTGGACGTTCAGAACTAGAATACCGGCTCGCTTGGGCCCGGACCGCCCTTCGTCGCTGCGGATATCTTGAGAATAGTGCTAGGGGAGTTTGGAGCCTAACAGATGACGGAGAACACAGCACTCAGCAAGAGCTGAAAGCTCGAGTTATTGAACTAAGAAATATGGACTTCAAAAAGAAGAATAAAGCGCAACCAACATCAGACCCCGCTTCGGATATCCCTAGCGACTTAGACTGGAAGGACAGCCTCTTAGAAGTTCTTAAGCAAATGGACCCCTCGGCATTTGAAAGATTGTCTCAGAGATTGCTAAGGGAATCCGGCTTTGTCAAAGTCGAGGTGACTGGGAAATCAGGGGATGGCGGCATTGATGGAACTGGGATTCTTCAACTAAGCTTGATGTCATTTCATGTTCTTTTTCAATGCAAGAGGTATCAGGGTTCTGTTGGATCAGGGGCGGTCCGAGATTTTAGGGGCGCAATGATGGGGCGGACTGACAAAGGTTTGATCATAACTACTGGCACCTTCTCTCCCGACGCTCGAAAAGAAGCCACACGTGATGGTGCGCCGCCCATTGATCTAATTGATGGCGTGGCATTATGCGAGAAGTTGAAAGAGTTATCGCTCGGAGTGGAGACCAAACTGGTTGAAGAGGTAACGATTAAGCCAGTTTGGTTTAACCAACTTTAAGCTACCCCGGAATAACCGCCTGCGCGGTTTGGCCATCGCCTTCGGGTGCAGCGATGATATCGCGGGTGATGCTGCCTTTATTGACGGTCGTCGTCTGCGGATCACCGACCGATGAACGGATGCCCAATTCGGCCGTGCCAGACGTCGTTGAAATCGCGCGTTCAGCAGCGGAGCGCGTTGCGGTCCCGCCGAACAAAGTCTCCAGCATCTGCTCCTGTCCAGCTTGGGCCGGGCGCATGGCCGATATCGCCGTTGGCTCAAGCGCAAAATCAGGCGGAACCACCAAGGGCGCAGCGCGGCCAACCGACGACGCAGCCGCTTGATTGCCGCCTAATATGCTTCCCGTTGACCCACATCCCGACAGCACAGGAAGCGTCATTAGGGCAACGGCCAAAAGGACAGGTTTTGTGTTCATATATATATCCATTTTCAGGCCGAGTTACGGGCGCGGAGGCGTTGTAGGCGCAGTGCCGCCAAACATGGCGTCCAAAACCTGCTCCTTCGTGCCGCCATCCTGCGGACGCGGGGCGTTAGGGGTTGGCGCTGGCAGGGTGAAGGTTTTGGGAACCTCAATTGGCTCTGACCGGCTCACCGCAAATTCATCAGGGCGTTCACGGTCATAAATGCTGGTCGTTCCGCAGCCCGAAAGCGCAAGAATAGCAACTGACGCCGCCGCTAAGATAGATATCCGCTTCATGACTTCTCCACTATGTCGGCTTTGCTTGCAGGTTCCTGAACGTCAGAACCGCGCATATCATCCTTGTCACCTATCAGGAACGCGCGGGCAAGCAATATCAATACGCCAATGCTGATGCAGGCGTCGGCCAGGTTGAATATGTAAAATGGTCGAAACGCACCAAAATGCAAATCGGCATAATCTACGACATAGCCATAACGTACGCGGTCAACGATATTCCCCAGCGCCCCGCCCAAGACCAATGACAAAGCCAGAACGTCGCCGCGCAATTTCTCACGCCACATCCACACTGCGACACCCGCCGCAATCACCGCCGTGAGCGCAACCAGTGCCCAGCGTTCGCCGTCACTATCCGCGGTCAGGAAACTCATCGAAACGCCGCGATTTTCGGC
>JBILLO010000039.1:0-15173 GCA_044376035.1 Sphingorhabdus sp. | reverse complement strand
CATCGTCATCCGCATGGCAATGCTGTTGGGCTTAGGCACCGTCACCAGATCCGCATCCAGTTTTGGTAAATCATCGGCAGGCACGCGTGATCCGGCGAAGCCTAGCCGGGTGCTGCCCGTAAGCCGCTCTCCATTGCAGGTGACGCCTTCCCCGTGCGCCGCTACCCACACTTTGCCTTGCGCAGGTGCTGCCATCACGGCGAAGACCGGCAGGCCATCGGCCACCAAAGCCACCGACACGCACCAACCGCTGCGCCCGCGCACATAATCGCGGGTGCCGTCAATTGGGTCGACCAGCCACAATAGTCGTGCGTCCAGCCGTGACGGGTCGTCAACGGTTTCCTCTGACAACCACGCGGCTTCAGGCAAAATGGCCCGCAACCTTGTGGTGAGAAAGGCGTCAACCGCCATGTCGATGTCGCTGACAGGATCATTCTTGCCCTTGTCCCACACGTTCGTGTCGGCGGCCGCGCCCTCGCGCCAACTGGCCAAGGCCAATGCGGCGGCCTCTTGCGTGGCAGCGACCACAGCATCGCGGTCAAGCTTGCGTTCAGGCACCTGCGATCATCATGCCGTCGATGCGCAATGTTGGCACGTTCATGCTGCGTGTGAATTCGAGGTCATTGGCCGCAGTCATGGCCGCAAACATATCCTTCAAATTACCCGCAATGGTGAATTCGCTCACTGGCCCTGCAATTTCGCCGTTGATAATAAGGAAGCCCGCTGCACCCCGGCTGTAATCGCCCGTGACGGGGTTGACGCCTTGGCCTGCGAGCTCATGAATATACACGCCATGTTTGATATCGGCGATCAGTTCCGTGACGCTGACGCTACCACCCTCCAAATGCACATTGGATGTGCTGACGCCTGGCGCACCGCTGATCCCGCGACTGGCGTGGCCCGTGGGTTCCAGCCCCAATTGCCGCGCCGACGCGCTTTCCATCAACCAACCGGTCAACACGCCCTTTTCGATGATATAACGGCGCGCCGTGGGCAGGCCTTCGCCATCAAAGGCGCGAGACCCAAGGCCGCGCATCTGGTGCGGGTCATCAATAATGGAAAGGCCGCTGTCGAACAACTGCGCGCCAAGCGATTCCAGCAGGAAGCTCGTTTTACGCGCAATTGCCGACCCGCTGATGCCGCCGAGCAAATGGCCAACGAATGATCCACCCACGCGTGGGTCGAACACCACGGGCATCTGGCCGCTTTTGACCATGCCGGGGTTCAACCGTTTAACTGCGCGCTCCCCTGCCCGGGTGCCAATGTTGGCTGGGCTGTCGAGGTCAGCAAGATGCCGCGCCGAACGCCAGTCATAATCGCGTTCCTTGGAATCACCATCGCCAGACAGCACGCTGGCCGACAGGCCATAGCCCGAACCGGATTTAACGCCGGCAAAGCCATGGCTGGTGGCCAGAGCGAAGATACTGCGTCCGGCGCTGGCGCCTGCGCCTTCGCTGTTGGTGACGCCGGGCACGGCGCGCGCCGCGTCTTCGCATTCCAAAGCCGCTGCACGCAGATGGGCTGGGTCGGGGTCAAGGCCGTCATCGCTATCAAAATCTGGAACAGCCCCTGTCAGCAAACGATCCTGCGGCGCGAGGCCCGCATATTGGTCCTCCGGCGCTTCCTTTGCCATATCGATGGCGCGGGTAACCAGCCCTGCAAGAATGTCGGGGTTCATGTTGGACGATGAAATGGTGGCGGAGCGTTGGCCGACAAACACACGCAGGCCGATATCTTCGCCTTCGGAGCGGGCGACATCTTCCAACTGGCCGAGCCGCACTTGCACCTCCGTCGAGGCATCGCAGACATAGACGGCATCCGCCGCG
Organism: Sphingorhabdus sp.; assembly: GCA_044376035.1. GTDB lineage: Bacteria > Pseudomonadota > Alphaproteobacteria > Sphingomonadales > Sphingomonadaceae > Sphingorhabdus_B. The sequence goes on along the minus strand of JBILLO010000039.1, from coordinate 13,347 downwards.
TCAGCGCCGGCCTTCATGGCTTGGGAAACGAGATTTTGCGCGCGATCAAGCGCCTGTTGTGGTGTCAGCATGATTCCCGCTTAGGCGCGGGCCGTTACAGCGTCAATCAAGCGGCCTTCAAAAAACCGTACATGCCACCGCCAACACCACCGGAATGGCAATCGCAGCAACCCATAATTTCAACCGCTCGGCAAAATATTGGGTTTCCAGGCCGTCATCTGGATGGGCCGTCGCACACAATGCCTGCCAACGCCGCTCCAAATTCCGGCACAAGGGAATGACGGCAGCGACCAAAAGGACCAAGACAAAATATGGCAAAATAGACGTGCCGCGCGATTCAATCGTGGGCGTCACCAAAAATATCAGGGCCAATGTATACACAACCAGGGCAATCGCGACATGGTCAGACATGCGTTTGGAATAGCTTTTATACATGCGCAGATGCGCTTCTTGGGCTTTTGCCATTTTCTCTCTCCTCTTCCCGTCACAAGACTGTCACTTTCAGCAAGAGGTTTCAAGCAAATTTATACGGCGCTAGGGAAGGCCCAGAATCTTGTGATTTTGCAAGGATAAGCGCCATTTTGGCCGCTCCATAACGAAACGCGTGGCCTCTGTGACATTGGCTGCATTTACACCTGCATCGCCTGTATCCATCGGCTGAATAAGGAAATGGGCGAATTGCCATTGTTCCATGACATCAAGGTCACGTGTCGGTTGTGGCCACACCAGTTTCAATTCATCGCCAGTGCGTTGAATGACGTCCGATCCCGCCTTTGGGCTGATGCATACCCAATCAATGCCGGGATGCACCATTATCGTGCCATTGCTTTCAATCGCGATCTGGAAAGCGTGGGCATGAAGCGCGTCGACGATCCCGTCATCCACCTGCAACATCGGCTCACCGCCGGTAATCACCACATAACGCTTGTCGGTGCCATCGCCCCACAGTTCAGCAACCTTAGCCGCCAGCGCTTCGGCGTCATACCGCCCGCCATTTTCGCCGTCGATGCCGACAAAATCGGTATCGCAAAACTGGCAAATGGCGCTGGTGCGGTCGGCCTCTCGTCCGCTCCACAAATTGCAGCCCGAAAAGCGCAAGAACACTGCGCGGCGGCCCGCATGGACGCCCTCCCCCTGCAAGGTTAGGAAAATCTCCTTAACCGCGTAGCTCATGCGTATGTCGTCGGGTCAGGCAGGCCCGCATCGACAAAGCCCTTGGCACGCAGGCGGCAGGCATCGCATTGACCGCAGGCCTTGTTATCCGGGCTTGGGTCATAGCAGGACCAGCTCATTCCCGCATCCAGCCCAAGCCGCGCAGCCTCCCGCGCAATGTCAGCCTTGGTCATATGCAGCAACGGCGTGTGCACCGTGAAATGGTCGCCCTCAACGCCTGCCTTGGTCGCCAAATTGGCCGTCGCCTCAAACGCGCGGATGAAATCGGGGCGGCAATCGGGGTAGCCCGAATAATCCAGCGCATTGACGCCAATCCAAAGATCACGGGCATCACGCGCCTCGGCCAAGCCAAGGCACAAGGACAAAAATATCGTGTTACGCGCCGGGACATAGGTCACTGGAATAGCACCAGACTCCACGCCCTGCTTCGGCACAGCAATATCCGCCGTCAACGCCGACCCGCCAAAGCGCGTGAGGTCCAGCGGCAATACAATATGCTCCTTCGCCCCCAAATGCGCGGCAATACGCGCCGCGCTGTCCAGTTCAATACGGTGGCGCTGATTATAATCAATGGTCAGCGCAATCAGATCATACCCCGCCTCCCGCGCCAACCCAGCCACAACCATGGAATCAAGACCGCCGGACAAAAGGACGATTGCGGATGTATTCTGTATGCTCATGCTGCCCCCATAGCCGTTTGGCAGGGGCAAAGTCGAGACTGCGTTAGTGGGATGGCGGGGTGGGGCGTGTTTACTTAGGGGATGAGGCAGATGTCACGGGACTTGACGGCTCAATAATTCCTCCCCGGTACGGGGGAGCCGTAGGCGTTGCGGAGCAACAGCGGGACCGTCGCAGACGGTGGAGGGGCACCCGCCGGTTGTCGCAATCTCGCCGTCATGCGCGGTCGAAACACTGCACCAATATAATCTCACGCAGAGGCGCAGAGAGGGTGTTGGTCCTACCCGTCATAGTACAAAGCTATTTCGGGAATGACGCACCTGTCACCGTAATTCCGTGTTGTCTTATCTTCAAACTGTCAGAACGGTACGTCTTCCACTTCCACGCTTAAATCGAAGTTTTCGCTAAATGTGCCCTCAGCAGTGAAAATGTCAATTTTGACGTTACCTCTGAGATTGTAGTTATCTTTAAGTTCATCGCCGGACCATTTCAGCCAGATACTTTTTCGACCTACTAATTTGATTTGCCCCCATGCACCCGGAGATAACCTAGTAATTGGCGGTTTTAGAAAATGCCGTAATTGGTAAGAAACTTCATCGGACGGCGTACTCGGACATTCATCAGCGCCCTGAGTAAAAACCCAGTTTGGTCCTGTATGGAGATAAATTGCATCAATATCCGGCGACTTCCTTGACGTACGGTTATGGATGTCAAACTCAAACTCTACCAATGCATCAGCTTTCCAAGCTGACTTTTCCAAATCGCCACTAGCCCTCCTCAGTTCTATCGTGATTGGACTGGTTTTCTGACGGTCGCGCTCTGACATAAGCCAATCTATTTCTTTAGAGAGCATCGGCTTTAGCTCAGTGATCGAGCCGTTATAAACAATATGGCGATGGTGTTTTAGATCAAATGGTATGTCCGATGCGCTCTGGGTAAGTAATGTGCAGAGCTTGCTCCGTGCATGAGCATAACCAACCTCGTAAAAAACGTTGGGGTTCTTGCCCGTCATATCGGCAATGATAAAATCGGCAGCATCAATTTGTCGGTAAATGCGGTCTAACATTGTCTCAGAAAAGCGTTGCTCGTCAACGCGCTCTGCCACTACTCCGAGCTCATCTGCTGTCGCTTTAATACCAAGCTTATAAATGTCGTCAAACGCTGGGTCGAAAGGCATTAGTATAAAAGCAAAAGGTTTAACCGACAAAGCAATGCCCCCCTAATTCGTCAAGGACAAGAAGTGCCGTGCTATGCTTGCAAATTCCGCGAATTCCGGCAACAGGCCCGTCATCCCAGAAATAGCCCGGCCTTTCGTCCGCCCTTGCCTTGCTGCGTAACATGGTGCGAAATACCCCGATTAACTGCGACGGAAACACACGCGATCAGAACAGGTTAACGAAACGTCAATAAATGTCAATTTTAGAAATGACACACCCATCACCGAAATTGCCGTCGCCCCAGCGTAGGCTGGGGCCTATCGCGCCTGTCGTCCACCCCAGACATACGTCATAGGCACCAGCCTGTATGCATTCCTCCCCATTACGGGGGAGCCGTAGGCGTTGCGGAGCAACCGCGGGACCGTCGCAGCCGGTGGAGGATATGGGGGTAATTCCTCCCCAATACGGTGAGCGGCACCGTCGCAGACATTGGAGGGGCGCGTTCAGGGTATCACCACGCCAGAAGGTCAGGATAGCCAGAGCGTGCCCCTCCCCCATGCTTCGCATGGTCCCCCTCCCCATTCTGGGGAGGATTTGCAACCACCCCTCACCTCACCCGTGACCCCAGCTTATGCCGGTGCGACGGCGTTTAGGGGGTTAGGCACCTGCCGCCGGAAATCGAAACTCTGCGTCCTCTGCGGCTGGCCTCTGGCCGTCTTCGACTCCTGCGTGAACAAAATCATGCTGCGTTTCAGACATGAAACTGGCCGCGCCGCGAACGCACATTAGCAAAGAGAGGAAAATGGTGCACCCGGAGCGATTCGAACGCCCGGCCCTCAGATTCGTAGTCTGATGCTCTATCCAGCTGAGCTACGGGTGCACTGGAACGCCGCTATTAGGGACGGCGGGCCGCATGTGCAATAGCTATTTTGACCTTCAAACCTGCTTGCAGGATGATTTTCGGCGGATGGCGTCGATCGTTGGAAAGGTGCTCGCCGGGGCGACGAGTATGCGGATCAGCACCAATCCCCTGTCATAACCGACGCGCACGGGTTCGTAACCTGCTGGCGCTGTCTGCCCCGCTTTCACAAGCGCGAGCCGTGCGGCTTTGCCTTTGGTGTCCCGGTCGCTGCGCACCGCGGCCACATCGGTGCGGGCATCGAATATGCTCACTGACCAATAATGGTCCGGCACTGGCTGCACATCGACCAGCACGGGGCCTTTGGACATATCAAAGACGCAGGTAGAGTAAGAAAGGTCAGGGCTTGGCCTAACGATGGTCTGATTATCCGCCGTCGTCATGGGCGCAAACGCAAACTGGTTGGCTGGCCCCTGCTGGCCGACTTTCATCAACGCGGCCTGCATCAACGCGTAAGGCGTGGCCAGCAAGGTCGCTTGATAGGCCCCAAATGCGATAAGGCCGCCTGCCACTATCGGAAATATCCAACGCCGCATCATGCACATCCTTTACGGTCAATAATGGGCAGTTGCGCCTTTTCAGGGCTTTTGATGATATCCGCCGACGGGTGATAAAGACGCAAGGTTAGGTCAAAGGCCTTCACTGACCCTGTTGGCAGCCAACTGCCGGATTGCGCCTCTGGCGACACGGTGAACGACCACCGCCCTTGCGCGTCCGTGGATACGGCGCTGGCAGGGATAGACCAGCGGTTGGCGGCGTTTTTCACAAGCCAGCCTTCGCCTTCATATAAAGTCACGCTCCACCAGCGGCCATCAAGCTGGCCACCGCGCACGTCATAGGTGCAGCGACCGTCTAGTTTGCGGCCATCGCTATCGCGAGTGGCGGTGAAATACATCGCCTCTTTGGCGGGCAAGGCCAGCAGGCCGGACAAGGCAACCTTGGCGCGGGTGAGCGCGCTTGCATCCAATGTGCCGAAGCTTTTTCCCGTCTCCCACGGCCCGTTGGTGACAAGACCATCGTTCAATCCGTCACGCACCTGCTGCACGGCATAAGCCGCCCCGCCGATTAGGCCCAATGCGACACAAATGACATATCGATGCCAAGTTTTCATTCGGCTTCCTCCCTCGCCCGACCCTAAATACCGTGTTTACCGACCTGCCAACGCCGCCTGCGCCGCCGCAAGCCTTGCGATGGGCACGCGATAGGGTGAGGCGCTGACATAATCGAGGCCAACCTTTTCGCAAAACGTGATTGATGCAGGATCGCCGCCATGTTCGCCGCAAATACCCAATTTGATATCAGGACGCGTTGCGCGGCCCTTATGGACGGCGATTTCGATTAATTGGCCAACGCCCTCGACATCAAGGCTGACAAACGGATCGCGGGCGTAAATGCCCTTGTCGACATAATGCGTCAGGAAGCGGGCGGCGTCATCGCGGCTGACGCCCAAGGTGGTTTGCGTAAGGTCATTGGTGCCAAAGCTGAAGAAGCTGCCGACTTCGGCAATTTCATCGGCCATCAACGCCGCGCGGGGCAGCTCGATCATCGTGCCGACAAGATATTCGATCCGCTTGCCCTGTTCGGCAAAGACGTCTTCGGCGGCCTTGTCGACGACATCTTTCATCAATTCCAGTTCGCGGCGTGTGCCAACAAGTGGGATCATGATTTCGGGCACAGGTGCGACCGCAAGGCTGCACGCGGCTTCAAATATCGCGCGCGCCTGCATCTCGTAAATTTCGGGATAGGTAACGCCCAAGCGGCATCCACGATGGCCAAGCATGGGGTTAAACTCATGCAGTTCCGACGCCCGTTGTTTCAACACTTCAACGCCAACACCGGCGGCAGCGGCAACCTCGGCAAATTCGCTTTCCTGATGCGGCAGGAATTCGTGCAAGGGCGGGTCAAGCAAGCGGATGGTGACGGGAAGGCCAGCCATGACTTCAAAAATCGCGGCAAAATCCTTACGCTGTTCGGGCAATAATTTGTCGAGCGCAACGCGGCGGCCCTTTTCATCGTCGGCCAATATCATTTGGCGCACGGCGGTAATGCGCGCGGCGTCAAAGAACATATGCTCTGTCCGGCACAGGCCAATGCCTTCTGCACCAAAATCGCGTGCCGTTTGCGCGTCGGACGGGGTTTCGGCATTGGCGCGGACCTTCATCCGGCGGCCCGCATCGGCCCAGACCATCAACGTGCCAAAATCGCCGACCAATTCGGGTTGGATTGTCGGCACTTCACCCGCCATCACTTCGCCAGTCGAACCATCCAGCGTCATGATGTCGCCCTCTTTGAGCGTGCGTCCGGCGATGCGCAGCGTTTTGGCCGTAGCATCAATCTGAAGGCTGCCTGCGCCTGATACGCAAGGGCGGCCCATGCCACGCGCCACAACGGCCGCATGGCTGGTCATGCCGCCACGCGCGGTCAATATGCCCTTGGCGGCGTGCATGCCGTGAATGTCTTCAGGACTGGTTTCGATCCGCACCAATATAACCGCCTTGCCCAGTTCGCTGAAGCGTTCGGCGGTGTCGGCATCAAACACGATCTCGCCCGATGCCGCACCCGGCGACGCAGGCAGGCCAGAGGTCAGCACATCGCGCGGCGCTTGCGGATCAAGCGTTGGGTGCAGCAACTGGTCCAGCGCCATTGGGTCCACACGCAACACAGCCTCATCGGTTGTAATCATGCCCGCTTGAGCCATATCGACGGCGATTTTCAAGGCGGCCTTGGCGGTGCGCTTGCCCGAACGGGTTTGCAGCATCCACAATTTCTCCCGCTCAACGGTGAATTCAATATCCTGCATATCGCGATAATGCGTTTCGAGGATGTCGAACACACGCGCCAGTTCGGCGTAGACCGCTGGCATCGCCTCTTCCATCGACAGCGGCTTTGCGCCTGCGCGTTCACGTGCCGCTTTGGTCAGATATTGCGGCGTGCGTATCCCTGCGACAACGTCCTCACCCTGCGCATTGATCAGATATTCGCCATAATAGGCATTTTCGCCCGTCGCCGGGTCGCGGGTGAAGGCAACGCCCGTCGCCGACGTCTCGCCCATATTGCCAAAGACCATCGCCTGCACATTGACCGCCGTGCCCCAGTTGCCCGGAATATTGTTCAGGCGGCGATAGACCTTTGCCCGGTCGCTTTCCCATGATCCAAACACCGCGCCCACCGCGCCCCATAATTGGTCATGCACATCTTGCGGAAACGGCTTACCCCATTGGGCGGCGACAAGGCGCTTATATTCGGCCACCAAAGCCTTTAGGTCATCGGCAGAAAGCTCTGTATCGAGGTAGAAACCGCGATCTTCCTTGGCGATCTCCAGCGCCTCTTCAAACGCGCCATGATCCAATTCCAACACCACATCGGCATACATTTGGATGAAACGGCGATAGCTGTCCCATGCAAAGCGCGCATCGCCCGATGACGTCGCAAGGCCCTCTACGGTCTGGTCATTCAACCCCAGGTTCAAAACCGTATCCATCATGCCGGGCATCGACACCCGCGCGCCAGAACGCACCGACACCAATAACGGATTGGCGGAATCGCCAAAGGCTTTGCCCGTCACCTGCTCAATATGCGTTAAGCCACCCGCAACTTCGGCCCGGACGCTGTCGGGGAAACTTTGGCCATTGGCATAATAAGCCGAACACATTTCGGTCGTGATCGTGAAGCCTGGGGGGACGGGCAAGCCAATCGACGCCATGCCATCCAGGTTCGCGCCCTTGCCGCCAAGGATGTTTTTATTGCCGCGAACGGTTTCGTCGCCATCCGAAACACCGCCACCGAACCGATATACATATTGGGTCATTTATTACTCCTTGGTTCCCCTCCCGCTTGCGGGAGGGGCAAGGGGAGGGTCAGTATGCTGAGGTAGCACCCTCCCCCAACCCCTCCCGCAAGCGGGAGGGGGGTTACCCCTCAATCTTCGAAAAATCTGCCACGCGGCCAACCGCATCGCGGAACCGCGCGAGTAAGCCCAAACGAAACGCGCGCTTGGCCGGGTCGGGATCATTGACCATGACGCCTTCAAAAAAGGCATCAATCGGTGCGCGCAGACTGGCCAATGCCGCCATAGCGCCTTCAAAATCTTCAACCGACAAGGCGGCTGCCGCCTTGGGTTCAGCGGCGTCAAGCGCGGTCAGGAGGGCAAACTCCTCCCCATCGACTAAAGATGGGGAGGTGGCAGTTGCGCCAGCAACTGACGGAGGAGCCCCTCCACCCCTCGGCTGCGCCGAGCGGTCCCCCTCCCCATCGCGAGTCGATGGGGAGGAAGATTCAGCCTGCTTCAATATATTCGCCGCACGCTTATACGCCGCCAACAGGTTCGCACCCTCAGCGGTCGTGATATAGGCCTGCAAAGCCTTCACCCGCGCCAGCAGCCGGACAAGATCATCCTCACCACCAAGGCTAAACACCGCATCGATGAGGTCGTGCCGGACACCCGCTTCGCGTTGTTGGACTTTGAGGCGGTCGGCGAAGAACGTTACGAGTTCATCAGGCTTTACAAGTAATTCAACTAACTCAGCTAAGAGTTCTGGTTCAATTGTCTCTAGGCTCGCAGTTTGCAGATTGCCCTTTTCGTCTTTCCATTCAGCCAATCGACCATCTAGATCTAAGTCAAAATCATCATTCCATCGCCCAACCTGATCGAGTCTGTAAACGGGGGCGGCATCATCACCGCCGATTTGATCGGCGGATAACTCCCCCTCCAACACAGCTAGCCGCCTGATGTAATCGACGGTTTCATTTAACTTAAATCGTATTTCATTGTGCTGCATCAACTGCAAAATTCCCAAGGCAGCACGGCGTAGAGCGAACGGATCTCGAGAGCCTGTGGGCAGCTCGTTAACAGCAAAGAACATCGCCAACGTATCCAACTTATCCGCCAAACTCACCGCAACCGTGACCGGCGCAGTGGGGACATCGTCGCCCTGCCCGACGGGTTTATAATGGTCGCGGATGGCGTCGGCGACGGCGTCGCTCTCGCCTTGCGCGCGGGCGTAATAGCCGCCCATGATCCCTTGCAATTCGGGGAATTCACCGACCATGCCCGTGACGAGATCCGCCTTGCACAAACGCGCCGCACGTTCGGCTTGGTCGGCTAAATCCTCCCCGCCTGCGGGGAGGGGGACCGTGCTTGCACGGTGGAGGGGGCTTTCAGCATCAAACGACGCGGGAGGCGAAGAGCCCCCTCCGTCACTCGCTGCGCGAGCGCCACCTCCCCGTTCCGGGGAGGATTTGACAATCCCCTCTTCCACCAACCAACGCGCCAGTTTTGCCACCCGTTCAACCTTGTCGGCAACGCTGCCCAGTTTTTCATGAAACGTAATCTGCGCCAGCTTCGCCGCCTGATCGTCCAAAGCGACCTTTAGGTCCTGTTCCCAGAAGAATTTCGCATCGGACAGGCGCGCGGCCAATACCTTTTCATTGCCCGCCACAATCGCTGCGCCATTGTCAAGCGCATCGATATTTGCGGTGCAGACAAAGGCGTTGGCTAAGTCCCCCTCCCGCTTGCGGGAGGGGTTAGGGGAGGGTGCGCCAGCGTGCAGTTCTGGCCCTCCCCCGGCCCCTCCCGCAGGCGGGAGGGGAGAATGGCAGACAAAATATTTCTGGTTCACCCGCGCCGTCAATTGAATGACCTCTTGTGGCACATCCAAAAATGCGGGATCAAAGCGGCCAAGCATCGGCACTGGCCATTCGGTCAGGCCGGCATTTTCGATGACCAGCCCTTCATCCTCCACCAAAGTCAGGCCAGCCGCCGCCGCAGCCGCCTTTGCACCGTCGCGGATAATGCGGCAGCGTTCGGAAAAATGGACGAGGACATGGGCCGCGCGCAGCTTCTCAATATAATCGCCAGCATTTTCGATAAGTATAGGCCCGCTATGGTGAAAGCGATGGCCAGTGGTCGCCGCACCGCTGACGATGCCTTCAATTTCGCAGGACACGACTTCGTCGCCCAACAAAGCGATTATGCCCTGCAATGGACGCACCCAGCGCAAGCTTTCGGTCGAGGCTGACGCCGCGCCCCAGCGTTGCGACTTTGGCCATGGGAAGGCACGGATGATCGCAGGGATAGCCTCTGCCAAAACATCTACCGTCTGACGCCCTGCCTTTTCCACCACCGCATAATAGACGCCATCGCGTTCGATCAGCTGGTCTTGCGATAGGCCCGTTTTACGCAAGAAACCCTCCATCGCCTGCGGCGGCGCGCCGACCTTTGGCCCTTTGGTTTCTTCGGACACCGCCTCTGTTGCCAGCGGCAATCCAGTCGCAATTAACGCCAGACGGCGCGGCGTGGCAAAGGTTTCAACCGACGCCGCCGCAAGCCCGGCCTTGGCCAATGCATCGTTAAACAGACGCGCCAAATCTTCCTTGGCCTTGACCTGCATCCGCGCAGGGATTTCTTCGGAGCGGAGTTCAAGCAGGAAGTCGGTCATATCAATTCCTCCCCGCTTGCGGGGAGGGGGACCGTGCTTGCACGGTGGAGGGGGCCGTCAACCGCAGCGCATATTATTTGCAATACACCGTCCATATCTTTCAGCACATCTACCGCGGCGATACGTAGAACCGTATACCCCATATCCTGCATCATCGCATCACGGGCATCATCACGCTGAGGACGATCTGCGCGATCATGCGCCGCGCCATCAATTTCGATCACCAGCTTGGCCGCAGAGCAATAAAAATCTGCAACATAGGCGCCGATGGGATGTTGCCGTCGGAATTTCACGCCGATCTTGTTGGCACGGACTTGTTCCCACAATAAAACCTCTGGCAACGTCATTTTGCGGCGCAGCTTGCGCGCGTTGTAAACGACCGGGCGTTGTAAGGTCTGAAAGCCCCCTCCACCACGCTTCGCGCGGTCCCCCTCCCCGTTTCGGGGAGGATTTAAAAAGTCGGCCATCACGCTGCCCGCCAATTTGGATGTCGACTGTTCCAGTCGGGGGCGTTCTTTTCCATCCATGCTTGGCAACTGCCTTTGGCAAGGTCGCGGACGCGGCCCATATAGCTGGCGCGTTCCTGCACGGAAATGACGCCGCGCGCCTGCAATATGTTGAAGATATGGCTCGCCTTAATCGCTTGCTCATAAGCGGGAATGGGCAAGCCATGTTGCAGGCAGCTTTCGCATTCTGCGGTCGCTTTTTTAAACGCATCAAACAACATGTCGGTGTCGGCGACTTCGAAATGATAGGTGCTCATTTGCCGTTCATTGTCGCGGAATATGTCGCCATAGGTTACCGCCGGACGATCCGCCGTGGCGTTGTTATACACAAGGTCGAAAATGCTGTCCTTGTTCTGAATATACATCGCCAGCCGTTCCAGACCATAAGTCAGCTCGCCCGAAACGGGTTTGCAGTCAAAGCCGCCCATTTGTTGGAAATAGGTGAACTGCGTGACTTCCATGCCGTCGCACCATATTTCCCAGCCAAGGCCCCATGCGCCCAGCGTCGGGCTTTCCCAGTCATCTTCAACAAAGCGGATGTCGTGGAGCAAAGGATCAATGCCAATGGCCTGCAACGAGCCAAGATATAGCTCCTGCAAATTGGGCGGGCTTGGTTTCAGGATCACCTGATATTGATAATATGCGCCAAGCCGGTTGGGGTTTTCGCCATAACGGCCATCGGTCGGGCGGCGCGATGGCTGCACAAAGGCGGCGTTCCACGGGTCAGGCCCCAGCGCGCGCAGAGTCGTCGCGGTGTGGAACGTGCCCGCACCCATTTCCATGTCATAAGGCTGCAAAATGGCGCAGCCCTGCTTGCCCCAATAATCATGGAGGGTGAGGATTAAATCCTGAAAACTTAATGGCGCAACGTCGGACATGGCCAGCCCTTGGCGGAGATAGGCGGCTAAATCAAGGTTATGCATAAGCGCACGGGTTTTTGTCAGCGGTGCATAGCATTATGTAAGGTTTTGTTGACATTATACGCGAATCGGCATAGTAAGGTTTCCATGACATACTGTCAGGTAACACCGACTTTTTTAGGGGTGGTTTGATATGGCTTATGATCCGACAGCGCCCACCGAAAGCGAGCGTAGCGTGGCTTATTACATCGTCGGCATCGGCGCAGCGGCCAATGCGGTGTTGCTATCCGCGCAATTGGTGCCACTTCCATCTTGGATTGCATATGGCTGCGTTCTGGCCGTTGCGGCATCATTGCTGGTCGCAATATTGTCGTCTCGTAACGACGACTATTTTCGTCATATATCATTTGTCGCCAGCAGATTTGCGATGGGCGTCATTGCCATTTGGTTTTGTCTTGAAGCCATCATCCACGCCGGAAACGGCGCACAAATCGTCGGGATATTGGCTGGAGGAGGTCAATCGGGCGGGAATCCTGCGGCGGGACCAAAAGACTGGTTCGCATCCGAAACACTGGCGGTAACAGTCGCAATGGCATTTCACATCCGGTTCTTTTTCGAACGATATCGCCGGTGAAAAATCAGCTGAAAGTTCTCCGCGCCATGCGGAGCTGGAGCCAAGCCGATTTGGGCGAGCATCTCGATGTATCGCGCCAAGCGGTGAATGCGATTGAAACGGGGAAATATGACCCGTCGCTGCCGCTGGCGTTCAAGATTTCACGGCTGTTTGACTTGCCGATCGAGGAGATTTTCGATGACGGATTTGACGGAGGGGAACATGTTTGATGTAGATGAAAAGACGGGCAGCAATGGCCTACGTATATTGTGGATCATACTAAGCGGCTTTGGCATAATTATGATCTTGGCCTTTATCACGGGCTTCCTGTCTGCACATATGTCCGAAGGCGGCGGCCCGCTAAATATAGCTGGCTATGCTATTTTAGCGGCGTTCATAAGTGTCACTATTTTGCTTGCGTTCGTCATCTGGAAATTGTTTCGCCAAATGAAGCGGAGCGACCAAAAAGTGCCGCGTCGTGAAAAAGTGAACAATCGCTATTTGCTTGGCACCTTATTGTTTTCCGGCGTGATCGGAGCTGGAATCGCCTTAGCCGAGCTTTATTTTGGCGCGAAAGATGCCGCCTTGTTTGCCAGTGGCCCCTTGGTGCCAGCGCTCGCGATCATCTATTCAATCATCATCGGCGTCATAATACCTGCCATCACATTCTACTGGCATAAAAATGTAGTCGATGAACAAGAAGAATCTGCCTATCGCGATGGCGGCTATTACGCGGCTTATGCCTTTTTATTCCTAACACCATTGTGGTGGCTGTTGTGGCGCGGGGGACTTTTGCCCGAACCTAATGGTGTTGCCATTTACCTAACCTTTTCATTAGTCTGGACAATAGTCTGGTTCTGGAAGAAATACCTATAACTACCGGTCCAATATCGTCGAATTATACTCTCAACCGTACTTAAAGGAGAATATCAATGCGCATTACTTTGAAGTCATTATTGGCCGCAACTGCGACATGCGCATTGGCATGGGCAGCGCCCGTGGCG
>JBILLO010000038.1:0-15226 GCA_044376035.1 Sphingorhabdus sp. | reverse complement strand
TGGCCAGTCGCCTTTTTCGCCGCCGCCGCAACTGGCGCGATTGTCGTGCCGTTGAACGCATGGTGGACGGGCGAAGAGCTGTCCTTTGGCATGGCCGATTCGGGCGCTGCCGTTTTGATCTGCGATACTGAACGCTGGGACCGCATTGCGCCGCACATATCCGAAATGCCCGCGCTGCAACATGTGATGGTTACGCGTAATAATGGGGACGCGATGGCAGAGTCGGCTATTCCGCTCGAAATTATCATTGGTGAACCGAAGGGCTATGCCCAGTTGCCCGACCTAGCGCTGCCCGATGTTGCAATCGCGCCGGATGATGCGGCCACCATTTTCTATACCAGTGGCACGACAGGTAAACCCAAAGGGGCGCTGGGGTCCCACCGTAACTTGCTCACCAATGGCCTTTCCAGCGCTTATTCTGGCGCGGCGACCATTTTGCGTCGTGGCGATGCCTTGCCGGAACCAAGCATTCGGGCGTCCTTGCTGGTGATCCCGATGTTCCACGTCACCGCCTGTTCTGCATCAATGATTCCCACGATTCAGGCTGGTCACAAAATCATATTCCTGCATAAATGGGACACATTGAAAGCTTTCGAGATTATTGAGCGCGAGAAAATCAATGCCACAGGCGGCGTGCCATTTATCGCTTGGCAGTTGATTGAGCATCCCGACCGCGAAAAATATGACCTCAGCTCCATCGATGCGATCAGCTATGGCGGCGCGCCATCTGCGCCGGAATTGGTGAGCAAGATTTACGAAATCTTCGGCGCGTTCCCCGGCAATGGCTGGGGCATGACCGAAACCATGGCGACCGTCACTTCACATATAGCTGAAGATTATCTCAACCGCCCCGATAGCTGCGGCCCGGCGGTTGCGGTGTCCGACCTGAAAATCATGTCCGAGGACGGCATGACCGAATTGGCTGTTGGTGCGGTTGGCGAATTATGGGCACGCGGCCCGCAAATCGTCAAAGGATATTGGAACCGCCCTGATGCAACCGCCGAAACCTTCGTCGATGGATGGGTCCGAACAGGTGACCTTGCGCGCGTGGATGACGAGGGTTTCTGCTTCATCGTCGACCGCGCAAAGGACATGATCATTCGCGGCGGCGAGAATATCTATTCGTCGGAAGTCGAGAATATTCTTTATGAGCATCCGGCCGTCACCGACGCTGCCTTGGTAGGCATACCGCACCAGACCTTAGGCGAAGAACCCGCAGCCGTGGTGCATTTGGCACCCGGCATGACGGCCACTGAGGAGGAGCTTCGATTTTATGTCAGCGAACGTCTGGCGAAGTTCAAGGTGCCGGTAAAGATCATCTTCACGCAGGATACTTTGCCGCGCAACGCCAATGGCAAAATCCTGAAACGCGATTTGAAGGCCTTGTTCTAACGCAGCCAACAGGGCCGATTCACATTTGTTTTTGATACTGCGCCGCCCTATAAGGCGCCAAATCGAAACCAAAGGAATCTCCCATGAGCAACGCCGATCCTGTCGTCATATTGTCCTACGCCCGCACGCCAATGGGCGGGATGCAAGGGGCATTGGCCGATGTTTCGGCAACCGACCTTGGCGCGACGGCGGTGAAGGCAGCGGTGGAACGCGCAGGGGTCGATGGCGCAGATATTGAGCGTATCTACATGGGCTGCGTCCTACCCGCAGGCTTGGGCCAAGCCCCTGCCCGTCAGGCGGCGATTAAGGCTGGCTTGCCCAAATCGGTGCAAGCAACGACGGTGAACAAGGTATGCGGCTCAGGCATGCAGACCGTTATCATGGGCAGCGAGGCGCTCGCCGCAGGGTCTGTTGATTATGTCATCGCGGGCGGCATGGAAAGCATGACGAACGCGCCCTATTTGCTGAAAAAACATCGCAGTGGCGCGCGCATCGGGCATGATACGGCCTATGATCATATGTTCCTCGATGGCCTTGAAGACGCCTATGAGGCTGGCCGCGCCATGGGCACATTCGCGCAAGACACCGCCAATGATTATCAACTGACCCGCGAGGCGCAGGATGCCTATGCGATTGAATCGCTACGCCGCGCACAAAAAGCGATTGCCGATGGCGCGTTCAAGCAGGAAATCGTTGCCGTGACCATTGCCACCCGCAAGGGCGATGTCATTGTCGACACCGACGAACAACCCGGCAAGGGCATGCCCGACAAAATCCCGACGTTGAAAGCTGCCTTTGCCAAGGACGGCACGATCACCGCGGCAACCAGCTCATCTATCTCCGATGGTGCAGCGGCGCTTGTCCTCACGCGTCAGTCGGTCGCCGATGCCAACGGACAAACAGCCATTGCCCGCATCGTTGCCCATGCCGCACATGCGCAGGAACCATCGGCGTTCACGACTGCACCTGTCGGCGCGATCAACAAATGCTTGGAAAAGGCCGGGTGGACCATCAATGATGTGGACCTGTTCGAAGTGAACGAGGCCTTTGCCTGCGTCGCCATGTTTGCCATGCACGATCTTGGCATAGCGCATGACAAGATGAACGTGCATGGCGGCGCCACTGCACTTGGCCACCCCATTGGCGCGTCGGGCGCGCGGATCATCACAACCTTGGTCGCGGCGCTGCAACATTATGGCAAGACACGCGGCATTGCGTCCTTGTGCATTGGCGGCGGCGAAGCGACTGCGCTCGCGATTGAGCTTGTCTAAACGGTTATAACGCGCTGCAATATGCATATCGTTTTTGTCCTGTTCGACAATGTCACCCAGCTTGATTTTACCGGGCCAGTGCAGTTTTTGTCGCGGCTGCCCGGCGCAGTGGTGCATGTTGTCAGCAAAGACGGCCAAGCCGTTACGACCGACTGCGGTTTTTCAATCCTGTCGCGCTCCGGCTTTGCCAATTGCCCACAAGCAAACATATTATGCGTGCCCGGCGGCCACGGCGTCCGCGACGCGATTGCGGACACAGCCATCGTCGATTTCGTGCGCCAACAGGCCAAGGGTGCCGATTATATCACCAGCGTGTGTACTGGCGCGTTCGTTCTGGGTGCAGCAGGGCTGCTTCAAGGCAAAAAGGCGACGTGTCATTGGGCCTATACGCAGTTGCTTCCCCTTTTTGGCGCAACGCATGCGCCAGCGCGAGTCGTGCGTGATGGCAATCTGATCACCGCTGGTGGCGTGACCTCCGGCATTGATTTTGCGCTTGAACTGATTGCGGCGATATCGGGCGAGGATGTCGCAAAGACAATCCAATTGGCGCTCGAATATGACCCCGCGCCGCCCTTTGGCGGCGGTTCGCTTGCAAGTTCCTCAGATGAAACTGTCGGTAATCTGCGGGCGCGCGTTTACGACAAGGCGGCGTCCGAAATGAAAACGGCCATTCAAAATATTATTTAACCCGCCGATTAAATTCACACTGGACGTCCGCGCCGCATCGGCATAGCCTGTCCTTTCGGGGGAGAATGATTATGACAAAAAAGCTTTTGGCCGCAGCGGCATTTTTGAGCGCGGCATTGATGCTGGGTTCCTGTGGAAAGTCGGCGGCGGACTCGGACATTCCCGCTTTTGCGGCGATTGACGGTGATTATTTGAAAACCGGCGGTGACGGCTCCAACTGGGCGATGACCGGCTTCAATTATGATGAACAGCGGCACAGCCCGTTGAAGCTGATTAACGACAGCAATGTGCAAAATTTAGGGATCGCATGGTTTGCCGACTTACCAGATGCGCGCGGGCAAGAAGCAACGCCGGTGGTGGTCGATGGCAAGATGTTTATCTCCACCGCTTGGTCCAAGGTTTTTGCTTATGATGCCAAAACGGGCAAACCATTATGGAGTTTCGACCCCAAAGTCGACAAAGCGCGCGGCGTCAAAGCCTGCTGCGACGTTGTCAATCGCGGTGTCGCTTTCTGGAAAGGCAGCGTTTTCGTCGGCACCATTGACGGCCGCCTGATCTCGCTCGATGCTAGCACCGGAAAACAGAATTGGAGCGCGCAGACGCTTGATCTGGAATCAAACGGCACCATCACGGGCGTCCCGCGCGTGGTGAAGGACAAGGTTGTCATTGGCTTTGGTGGCGCTGAATTTGGCGCACGCGGTTATGTCACCGCTTATGATGCGGCGACCGGTAAAAAGGCATGGCGTTTCTACACCACGCCCAATCCGAAGGGCGAACCGGACAACGCCGCCAGCGACGAAATCCTGAAAACAGCCGCGACCAAAACCTGGAGCGCAAAACCCAAAAAGGGTGACTGGCGCGAAAGCGGCGGCGGCGGGACCGTGTGGGATGCGATTGTCTATGATGCCGAACTGGATCAGCTTTATCTTGGCGTTGGTAATGGCAACCCGTGGAACCACGGTATTCGTTCCAATGGTGAAGGCGACAATTTGTTCCTGTCCTCCATCGTCGCACTAAAACCCGATACCGGCAAATATGTCTGGCATTATCAGGAAACACCGGCCGAAAGCTGGGACTATACCGCGACGCAGCCGATCATCTTGGCCACCGAAACGCGTGGCGGCAAAGAACGTAAAGTTCTCTACCACGCACCCAAAAACGGCTTTTTCTTCACGATAGACCGGCTAAATGGCAAATTGCTGTCTGCCGACCCGTTCATTGACGGCATTACGTGGGCGACCGGGTACGATTTGAAAACCGGGCGTCCGATTGAAAATCCGGAAGCGCGCTATGAAAAAACCGGCAAGCTATATATGGCAAACCCATCGGCGCTTGGCGCGCATAATTGGCACCCGATGAGCTTTAATCCAGCGACCGGCCTTGTTTATATTCCTGCTTTATACATTGGCGGCGCTTATCTTCCGCCGATTGCGCCTAATGAGATGGAGCGTAAAAAGCTTGGCTTTAATACTGGCGGCGCAATGGCGACGGCGGATTTGCCCGACGATACCAATTTCGTCAAAGCGGTGAAGGCCGCCACGACTGGCAAATTGGTGGCGTTTGACCCTAAAACCGGCAAGGCCAAATGGACCGTTGACCATCCCGCATCATGGAATGGCGGGACGATGACGACGGCAGGCAATCTGGTGTTCCAAGGCACAGCGATGGGCGAATTTCGCGCTTATGCCGCCGACACGGGCAAGCAATTGCTAAACATCAATGTGCAGTCAGGCGTGCTCTCCGGCGCGTCCACTTACACTGTGGACGGCGAACAATATGTGGCATTCCTGACCAGCAAGGGCGGTGCTTTTCCCTTGGTAGCGGGGTATGTCGGGGCGACCAGTGCTGCGGTGCCAAACCTGCCGCGCTTGATCGTGCTGAAATTGGGCGGCAAAATCGCTTTGCCCGCTTTGCCGGAAACCCCGCCTTATGTGTGGCAGCCGACCAAGCAGTTCGGGACGCCAGCCGATATCGCAGCGGGCGGATCAAACTATCAACGATATTGCCTCGTCTGCCACGGCCCCGGCGCGGTTGGTAACGGCGTGCTGCCTGACTTACGCAAATCCGGCACGATTGCCGATGCTGCAACGTGGAAATCGATTGTCATCGACGGCATCTTGAAAAGCAACGGTATGGTCAGCTTTAGCAGCGTACTCAGCCCAAAAGAGGCCGAGCAAATGCGCGCTTATGTGGTCAGCCGCGCGCATTATGCAAAGGCGAATGACGCGGCCTTGAGCGGAGGCGCAAAAAGGGCGGCCAAGTAAAATCTGCTGCCCATGAATCTGGCATCTGCCTAAAATTTAGGCAGATGCCATTGCCGCAATCGCTTAAAACTCTGCTATTTGTGTATCACCCAATCTGGCACGATACTTGATACGCTGTTTCAACCATCCGTGCGCGCGGAGCCTATGCCTCACGCGCCATACAAGGAAATGCCATGAAAAAGATCGAAGCGATCATCAAGCCGTTCAAGCTGGACGAAGTGAAAGAAGCGCTGCACGAAGTTGGCGTATCTGGCATCACCGTGACCGAAGCTAAGGGTTTTGGCCGTCAAAAGGGCCATACCGAATTATATCGCGGCGCCGAATATGTCGTCGACTTCCTACCTAAGGTAAAGCTTGAGGTTGTCGTTGAAGACGGCCTTGCCGACCGCGTTGTTGAAGCGATTGCTGCTGCTGCACAAACTGGCCGTATTGGCGATGGCAAGATTTTCGTTATTCCCGTTGAGACTGCGCTGCGCATCCGCACGGGCGAACGCGATAACGATGCCGTCTAAAAAATCCAAATCACTTAAGAAAGTCAAGCGAAAGAAGGAACGCATTATGGGCACTTCAGCCAAAGACATCATCAAGCGCATCAAGGATGAGGAAATCGAGTGGGTCGATGTGCGCTTCACTGATCCCAAGGGCAAATGGCAGCATCTGACGATGTGCGCGGGCGTCATCGGCGAAGATGAGTTGGAAGACGGTCTGATGTTCGACGGCTCGTCGATTGAGGGCTGGAAAGCAATCAACGAATCCGACATGATCCTGAAGCCTGATCTGGACGCAGTATATGTTGATCCATTCTCAGCAACGCCGATGATGATTATCTTCTGCGACATTGTTGAGCCATCGACAGGCGAGTTGTACAGCCGCGACCCGCGTTCGACCGCCAAGCGCGCCGAAGCCTATCTGAAGACCACCGGCATTGGCGACACCATTTATGTCGGTCCAGAAGCCGAATTCTTCATGTTTGATGATGTGCGTTTTGAAAGCAGCTACAACACGTCTTATTACAAGATTGATGATATTGAATTGCCCACCAACAGCGGCACGAAATATGAAAGCGGCAATATGGGCCACCGCCCGCGCGCCAAGGGCGGGTATTTCCCCGTCGCACCTGTCGACAGCGCTATGGACATCCGTGGCGAGATGGTTTCGACCATGTTGGAAATGGGCCTGCCATGCGACAAGCATCACCATGAAGTTGCCGCAGCCCAGCATGAGCTTGGCCTGACATTCGGCACGCTAACGCAGACTGCCGACCGTATGCAGATCTACAAATATGTCGTGCATCAGGTGGCGCACGCTTATGGCAAGACCGCAACGTTCATGCCAAAGCCTATCAAGGAAGATAATGGTTCAGGCATGCACACCCATTTGTCGATCTGGGAAGGCAAGACACCACTCTTCGCAGGCGACGGCTATGCTGGCCTGTCGGAAATGTGCCTGTTTTTCATTGGCGGCATCATCAAGCATGCCAAGGCGATCAACGCATTTTCAAACCCAACCACCAACAGCTACAAGCGTCTGGTTCCCGGCTATGAAGCGCCTGTGTTGCTCGCTTATTCGGCGCGCAACCGCTCGGCATCATGCCGTATTCCTTATGGTGCCGGTGCCAAGGCAAAGCGCGTCGAAGTGCGCTTCCCAGACGCAATGGCGAACCCATATCTGTGCTATGCGGCGCTGTTCATGGCGGGGCTCGACGGTATCCAGAACAAGATCCACCCGGGCGAAGCCATGGATAAGAACCTGTATGACCTGCCACCGGCAGAACTCGCGCAAGTTCCAACCGTTGCCGGCTCACTCCGCGAAGCGCTCGATTCACTGGCCGCTAATCACGACTTCCTGTTGAAGGGTGACGTGTTCTCCAAGGACCAGATTGAAAGCTATATCGAACTCAAGATGGAAGACGTCGCCCGTTGGGAAATGACGCCAAGCCCAGTCGAGTTCGACATGTACTATAGCTACTGATCCTAACGCATCGGATGAGTGCTAAGGGCCCGGCGGTTGTGGACTGCCGGGCCTTTTTTTGGCTTTAATTGTTGCGCGCTTGACGTTCGCTTTGTTCAAAGCGTGTGGTCAGCCGATCCAAACGTCGCCGTATCGTCTGCTCTTCACGTGCCGTAAATCGACCGTCCCGGTTGAACTGTCGGTTCTGCGCCTCAATCGCGGTCAGCTCCCGACGCGCATATTGTGCACTTGCTCGGCTCATTTGCTGTGATTGCACCGAATCGCGAATATATTCGCGCATCCAGCTAATCCGGCTCGAAATATCCAAGGGCATTTGGTTTAGGGCATATTGCCCCGTGCCAGGACGATATTGGGTGTTCGAACGGTTATCCTTGTTCTGGTAACTGCCTGCACGTTTTTAAACCCAGCGTCCCTGCGGGTCATAATAGCCGGCGGATGATGCCGGAACCCAATAGCCGTCGCGGTCGACATAGCCTGCGTTTGCGCGGTCGCCGTTCGCCACGACCCATCGGCGATTGTCATAATATCCGTTTGGCTGGCCATCAACCCAAGCGCCATTGCGATCATAATAGCCGCGGGCTTCGTTTGCGCTAACGCCCGTTGCATGCCAGCGGCCTTGTTCGTCATAATAGCCATAAGCGGTGCGGCAATCGCCACGGTTTGATTTGGAGACCTGATTGCCAATGACCGCACCGACGACAGCGCCGATTATGGAGCCTTCAGTCTTGTCGCCACGCCCAGCAATTACATTGCCAAGCACGCCGCCTGCACCTGCGCCAACGGCTGTCCCAATGATCCGACCACTTCCGTCACGGCGACAACCGTCATCCTGCGCAGAGACCACAGAAGGGGTGAAGACAGCAAGTGCAACACCTGCTAAAAATATCCGCGTTTTCATAAGAATCTCTTTTCACGTAATTGTTTCGTGAAAGCGTAATCGGTTCCAAGCCCGAATGTTCCATTTCCCCACCGTTGGGAAATGTGCCTATTGAGATGCCCCATCGTCATTTCGGCCAGCAGCTCGCGTTGCCGCCGTGACGATGCCTTCACCGCATTTGCCGCGGCGATACGGGGGTTCTCATGCGACTTTGGCGCGTCGGCTGCCAGTTGGACAAACGAGCCGACCATTTGGAACAATACAGGGAAAACACGGTATAAAGGATGGGTTGACACATCGAACGCATTGGTTAACATCAACGCTCCCGACATCTGGAGTGGTGTCGCCAAAAGGGGGAGAGAGACATGGAAACTCTAAGTTTTGGCCAATATTCATTGGTCTATAATGCATTCTCATTTACATTTGCCACCATGGCAGCAGCAACGCTGTTTTTGTGGTTGGGCCGTTCGCAAGTAGGCCCCGCCTACAAGACAGCCCTGACAATCTCGGGCTTGGTCTGCGCCATTGCCGCTTATCACTATTTCCGTATTTTCCAGAGCTGGGAAGGTGCGTATAATGTCGAAGGCGACGTTGCAACCTACAGCGGTTATGCCTTCAACAATGCCTATCGTTATGTCGACTGGTTGTTGACCGTGCCATTGTTGTTGATTGAACTCATCCTCGTGATGCGTTTGACTCAGGAAGAAACCGTGTCAAAGTCGCTTAAGCTTGGTGCCGCAGCAGCGCTGATGATCATCTTGGGTTACCCAGGTGAAATCGCAACCGACAATTCAACCCGCGTTTTGTGGGGCACATTGTCGGCAATTCCTTTTGTCTACATCATGTGGCAACTGTTTGCTGGTCTCGGTGCATCCATCAACAGCCAGCCAGAAAATGTACGCGAACTGGTGAAGAAGGCACGTTTGTTGACCTTCGCATCATGGGGTTTCTACCCGATCGTATACATGATCCCGTACACCAATCTGAGCGGTTCGAACGTAACCGTTGGCGTTGAAGTCGGCTACACAATCGCTGACTTGATCGCAAAGGCCGGCGTTGGCGTGTTGATCTACATGATCGCAATACGCAAGTCGCAAGCCGAATATGGCGATAAGACATAAGGTTAAGCATTGGACGTGCGCCGCTTCGGCGGCGTATACTCCTGCATGACTGCAATTTTATACCCGCATTCTTCAGGCGCAGCATTTTCAAAAATGCTGCGCCTGTTTGCGTTACCGGTGGCCACACTGCTGCTGGTAATCATTGATCGCCTTTGGGGCGGCATGAACAGCACGCATGTCAATATGCTGGCTGCTGTCGCCATCGTACTTGCAGGAATCCCGCACGGAACGCTCGACGTGGAAATCGCCGCTGCCCATTTCGGGCAGAAAGGCATCGCTGGCAAAATCAGGATCATTGGCGGTTATCTGTTCTGCGCGGCATTTATGGTGCTCTTATGGATGTTACTTCCTGAACTTGCACTCATCTCGTTTCTGATCATTTCAATCGTCCATTTCAGCCGTGATTGGCGCGGCGGAGTTGATCCATTTCTGGCCATGATGGTCGGATGGGCCTTGGTAGCATTGCCAGCGCTTGCCAGCCCTGACGACGTCGCCATGATATTCGCCGCGCTAACCGGCAGCGATAACGGCGCAGTGATTGCCGCGTTACTTGGCGCGGCGTCAGTCCCGGCCGCCTTGGGCAGTCTCGTTTTTGCTTATTGGGCATTTCGTCACGACGACAAGCAAAGCGCATTGGAGGTGCTTGCCTGCATCGCCGCCGCCTTGTTGCTGCCGCCACTTGTGGCATTTGCGATATTCTTTTGCGGGCTCCATTCGCCGCGGCATATGGCCGACGCGTTACGCGAGACAGGCGACCTGTCACCATTGAAGAAGACCGCTATCATTTGCGCGGTATTCGCTTTGTCATTGGGCCTCGGTGTATTGATGTTCCTGTATCAGGGCGATGTTCCCGCTGACATGGGCATCATCCGGACCGCCTTCATTTTGATATCCACGCTCACGGTCCCGCATTTCATTCTTGAACATATTCTGTCGGACAAAAATCCCGCATAAAATCCGCTTGTTCAACGCCCTTGCCTCAATGGGTAAAGCACGGCACATCATGCGGGTCTTAATCGGGAGTATATCATGAAATTCCGTGCCTTCATGCTGTGCAGCAGCATTGCCCTCGTCGCCCTTTCACCAGCGGCGCATGCCAAATTATCTGCGCCCGAGACCAAAATGGTCGCGACCATCGACGCGGAATATGAACGATCCATCACCCTGCTTGAAAAGCTGGTGAACCAGAATTCAGGCACCATGAATTTTCCCGGCGTAAAGACCGTCGGCGACATGATGCGGGCCGAATTGGAGCCGCTGGGCTTCAAGGTGGAATGGATCGATATGGCAAAAGCAGGTCGTTCGGGGCATCTCGTCGCGACCAAGGCGGGCAAGAAGGGCACGAAGAAACTGTTGCTCATTGCCCATCTCGACACGGTGTTTGAGGCAGATAGCCCATTCCAGACCTTTGTTCGTAATGGCGAGCAAGCGATCGGCCCAGGTGCAGGCGATGACAAGGGCGGTATGGTCGTCATCGTGTCTGCTTTGCGCGCGATGCAAGCGGCAGGCACGTTGAAGGATGCAAGCATAGAAATCCATATGACGGGGGATGAGGAGGATGCCGGCGACCCGATTGACATCACCCGTGCGCCGTTGATTGCAGCGGGGAAAACCGCCGACGTAGCGCTCGATTTTGAAGGGCTTTCTATTGAAAATGGCAAGGATATGGGCGTTATATCCCGGCGTTCGTCCAACAGTTGGAAATTGGAAGTGTCCGGCGTCACGGGACATAGCTCCCTGATATTCGACACCACTTATGGCGATGGCGCGGCTTTTGAACTTGCGCGTATCCTGCACCGGTTCCGTACAGAACTGCCAGAGCAGAACCTGACGTTTAACGTCGGCTTGGTTGCCGCCGGGCAGGAAGTGAACTTTGATACAGACGGCGTCCGCGTAAGTGCAAAGGGCAAGACCAACATCATCCCCGGCTTGGCCATTGCGCGCGGCGATTTCCGGACCTTGTCCGAAGAACAAAGCGCACGTGTCCGTACAAAAATGCGGGATATTGTTGCCGCATCTGCGCCCAAAACGACAGCGACGATCAGCTTTGACCCGGGAAGCTATCCCGCAATGGCACCGACGGATGGCAACAAGGCGCTTCTGGCTGGACTTAATGCCGTCAACCGCGACCTTGGCCTTGCGGAACAAGCCGTGCTTGACCCGTTGAAGCGCGGTGCTGGCGATATCAGCTTCGTCGCCAACGAACTGGATGGCCTTGTCGGCCTTGGCGTATACAGCAAGGGCGACCACGCGCCCGGCGAGACCGTCGATCTGGCGAGCATCAAGCGTCAAGCAAAGCGGGCGGCCATATTGATGACGCGGCTTTCCCGCGGGAAGTAATGTTGGCGGGGACCGCGACGCAGTGCATTTGGATGGGGCGTTCGCTTCCAACTACCGTCGCCCCTGCGCAGGCTGGGGCCTATCACGTCTGTCAGCCTCGCACGAAAGGCGCGATAGGCTCCAGCCTCCGCTGGAGCGACGTGGGGTGGTCTTAAGAAATGCGAGATGTTGAAGCTGGAGCGACGGACTCGGCTTCCGCCGCCCTTGATGGCCCCAAAACCGATGGCTTGGCGTTTCAGACCCCAGCGCGGCACGTCAGCCAAAGAAAAAGGCGGCGCATTTCTGCACCGCCCTTTCCGTGTCGATTAGTTCTAAGTCTTTAGACTACCGTCCCTCACGCGCCGCCTTACCGAAGACGCGATATTGTTCGTTGCCAACAAATCCGAACTTCGTAATGCCGCTGCGCTTTACAGAAACCAGTGCCTTGTCAACGGTGTCATATGGCGCCGTTGGGGCTGGCTGGAACTGAAGCTCCGGCTCGGGCTTCATCGAACGCGTCCGCACCAGATATTGCTCCATCTGCTGTAATGTCACGGGCGTGCCATTCCATTGGATGCTGCTGTCTGGAAGAATGATGATCTTGTTAATAACAGGATCGATCGGAACGTCCGGCGGTGGCGCATTAGGATCGTTGACCGGAAGGTCGATGTTTACGGCGTGCGAAACCGGGGGGATGGTTATCATCAGCATGATGAGGAGAACGAGCATGACGTCGATCAACGGCGTCGTGTTCATTTCCATCATCGGCTGGCCATCATCGTTACCGCCACTCATTGCCATGATGATTGCTCCTTAAATTGCTTACTGAACATTCGCGTTTTCGAATGGCGACGAAATGAAGCCAACGCGCGCGAAACCAGCCATTTGCATAGTATAAATTGCACCACCGATGCAACGATAGGGCGTGTTGATGTCACCACGGATATGCGCCTCAGGCAACATTTCAGGTAGAATTTGACCGGCAGCAGCAGCTTCCGGGCCACCGAGCTTTTCAAATTCGGCCTTCAGATGCTTTGCAGCACGATCGACCAATTCAGTCGAATCAACCGGGGTAACATTCCAGTAAATGCGGCACTCACCACTCGGGTTTGCACCTTGATACGCCGGATCACCCGGGTCACGTCCGGCGACATCAGTTGTCGTCACTGACAACAAAACATTTTCACGCTTTGCTTTCGTCGGCTCAAACTTGATGATCGGAATGTCCATTTTCACCGTTTGAATGGCGACTGGAATTGCGATGAGGAACACGATGAGGAGCACCAGCATGACGTCGACGAGCGGCGTCGTGTTGATGTCAGACATTGGCGTATCATTGCCGCCGCCTCCTGAACTGATTGCCATTGGCCAATCCTCTTCTAACTAAATTGGGTCAAAAATCGAGCGCCAGCTTCATGCTGGCGGATGGGCTGCGCGCAAACGCAGCCCTCACCCAATCTTACTTCTTAACCGCTGCGGGCGCTGGCTTGCCTGGTGCGGCTGCAGCGATGGCAGGCTTTACGCGACCACCCGAAGAGATGTAACCAAGCACATCGTTCGAGAAAGTAGCCAAGCTACGTGCGATCGTCTTGTTACGGGCCTGAAGCCAGTTATACGCAAGAACAGCAGGAACAGCAACGAACAGACCAATTGCGGTCATGATCAATGCTTCACCAACAGGACCAGCAATCTTACCGATGTCGGCCTGACCAGCGATACCGATTTTAATCAGTGCCGAGTAAATCCCGATAACTGTACCAAGCAGACCAACGAACGGAGCAGTTGCACCAACGGTTGCGAGGAACGGAAGGCCGCCCGCAAGCTTGTTGTTGATGGAATCTTCCGAACGCGCCATCGCTCCATGCAACCATTCATGTGCTTCGATTGGGTCAGTCAAAAGGCTATGCTGCTTTTGCGCAGCGATGCCGTCGTCGACGACTTGACGATATGCGCTGTTCTTGTCGAGCTTTGCAGCACCTTCTTCAAGCGTTGCAGCGCGCCAGAATTGCGCGCGAACTTCTTTATACTGGTTCAGAACCTTCTGCTGTTCAAACAGCTTAGTGAACATGATGTAAAACGAGAAAACCGACATGATAACCATGACGATGAAGATCGACCATGAAATTGGGCCGCCTTCGTTAAGCGCAGGGATAAGACCGAATTGTGCGGCCACATCTGGGTTTGCGGCACCCGCCGCAGTCAGAAACAAAATCGACATTTTAACTACCTCTCAAAAAATAGAACTATCTAGCAAAATAGACCCGGCGCGAAGGCTCCCCCTTTGCCGGGTCGTAAAATTATTTCGGTATCTGCCACCGTACGCGGTTTGCGTAGGAGCCTTGAACCTTTTCACCATTACGAACGGCAGGTTCAAAGCGCGCACGACGCTTCACGTTGGAGCAAGTTGCCGCGTCCAAATCGTCGTGACCACTGGACTGCGTAACCACGCAGTCAATTACGCGACCATCGACGCCAATCGTGACACGGAAACTGGTTGTCCCTTCACGCTCCTGCTGCAAGGCGCGCGACGGATAGTCGTTCGTGTTCGCCCAGTTGCCCGGATTACCCCTTGGCTTTGCTTCAGACGAAGGACCTGCCGGTGGGGGCGGAGGTGGTGCTGGTGGCGCAGCCGTAGGCACGATTGGTGCCGCGGGCGGCGGCGTAGCAACGGTACGAATCGTTGGTGGCGGCGTCACCGTTTGAACCAGTGGCGGAGGCGAGACGACCGGAGGATCGATCTGCTTTTCAGGCTCGGGTGGTGGCTCTTCTTCTTCGGGTGGCTCTTCTTCCTTCACGTCCACAACGGTCATCTTTTCCTTAATGATCGTGACTGCGTCATACGCAAGGCCAGTCACCAAGGCATAACCCAGGAACGCGTGCAGAAGGAGTACAATGACGACAGAAACCAAACGGTTTGTGCTCATCCCATCTTGATCAGCATATGCCATGCGGAAACAACTCTCCTACCTTCAAAACAAAATAGTACGTTGTGGGAGCATGCTTGAACACGCCCCCGGATTTACCCTCGCGATATCGAAATCTTTTTTTTTGTTCGATTCACCGATGCATTAGCCAACCCTTAGTGCCCAAGCAATCCGGATTCTGCGATTAAGACGCAATTCATGGATGGGTAGGCAATATCGTACAATATGATAGAGGCTAAAATGACGTCCACAGACGGCCAAAGAAAAGGATGATGAATGCGATTTGTTCCTGCAAAAACGGGTTTATGCTTGATTTTACTAGGCCTCAGCCCGGCAACATCAGCGCAAGCACCACATGACCTGCCGCCTTCCTTTGCAATCGAAGCCGATACGGCAAGCT
>JBILLO010000117.1:0-5055 GCA_044376035.1 Sphingorhabdus sp. | reverse complement strand
CCTATCGTCCCTTCAAACCGAATATCAAACCACTGGCGTAGATATCGAAAGTGCGCGTGAAGATGTCGCATTTTACGAAAAGGAGTATCAACGGCAAGTCGCGCTGATGCAGGATGGTTTCACAACGCGCGCCCGTTTGCAGGCGGCTGAACACGCATTGTCAGACGCGCGTAGCCGCGTTGCATCGGCTCAAGCCAACGCAACCAAGGCACGCGCGGCACTCGCCACTGGTTCTGCTGCACCCGGAATCAACCCCGCCATAAAGGCGGGTCAAGCGCAACGCGAACAAGCGCTTTTGAATCTTTCACGCACTGAAATACGCGCACCAGTCGCTGGTGTTGTAAGCCAGGCCGACCGTTTGCAACCTGGCCAGATGATGGTTCAGGGCCTACCTGGGGTGACCATAGTTGCCAGCAATAAAAGCTGGGTTGAGGCAAATTTCAAAGAAACCGACCTTGCCCATATGCGGGTTGGACAGCCTGCGGAAATTACTTTCGATGCATATCCAGAACTGAAAGTGCGCGGTAAAGTGTCGAGTATTGGCGCCGGGACTGGGTCGGAATTTTCGGTGCTTCCCGCGCAAAATGCCAATGGCAATTGGGTGAAAGTTACCCAACGCGTACCTGTGCGGATCGCCATTACCGACAAGCCAAAGCGTGCGATGATTGCGGGATTGTCGGCACATGTCCGCATCGATACCGATAAGTAATCCGCTCGATCAACCGGCCTATCCGGTCAAGCACAAAGCGCTGCTGACGCTTGCTGTCATGGGTGCGACGATTATCCAGATTTTGGACTCGACCATTGCCAATGTGGCTATCCCACATATGCAAACAAGCCTTGGTGCGACAATGGACACCATCACTTGGGTCCTTACCAGCTACATTGTGGCAAGCGCTGTGGCGATGCCTATCACGGGTTGGCTTGCCGACCGGGTCGGTTCGCGAAATCTATTTCTGGGCGCGGTGGCCGGGTTTATCCTGACATCCATGCTGTGTGGTATCGCGACTAACCTCTCCGAAATGGTGGCGTTTCGCATACTCCAAGGCGTATGCGCAGCGTTCATCGGTCCGCTTTCCCAAACCATCATGCTGGACATTAACAAGCCGTCGGAGGCACCGCGTGCCATGTCGATCTGGGGTATGGGGATCATGATCGCGCCCATATTGGGGCCCATGATTGGCGGGTGGCTAACCGAAAACTACAACTGGCGCTGGGTATTTTATATCAACTTACCCATCGGCATTCCCACCTTCGCCATATTGTGGTGGCTGCTGCCCTCGCGCCCGATTAACCGCCGCGAACTTGACCGTTTCGGCTTTGCCATGCTGGCGATTGGTTTGGCTACCTTGCAGTTGCTGCTGGATCGTGGGCAGCAAGAGGATTGGCTGCAAAGTTGGGAAATCATTATCGAGCTGCTTATCGTATTGGCGGCACTTTGGATGTTTGCCATCCATCAAATGACAACGCGTCGTCCGATGTTCGAGCGGCTGTTGGTCACCGATCGCAACTTCTTTATTTCGCTGAACATGATGTTGCTGGTGGGTATGATGATGTTCGGCATCTTCGCGCTGCTGCCACCCATGCTCCAGAATCTCTATGGTTACAGCGTTTACGACACTGGTGTGCTGCTGGCGCCGCGCGGGGTGGGCATATTGCTCGCCATGTTTATTGCTGCAAAATTGACCCATAAAGTCGACCCGCGTGTCTTAATCTTTATCGGATTTCTGATGACCGCCGCATCCATGTGGATCATGACCAGCTGGTCCTTGAACATGGATTGGCATTTGATCGTCTATACGGGCCTATTCCAAGGTTTTGGCATGGGCTTAGTTTTCATCCCGCTCAATGGCGTCGCATTTTCCACGCTGCCAATGCGGATGCGGACCGATGGCTCAAGCCTTTTATATTTGTTCCGAAGCTTGGGCGGCAGCTTCGGAATATCTGTCATGACCACAATGCTCGCCCGCAATATGCAGACAAGCCACGAAGACCTCGCATCGCATGTCACGGCCTCATCAATGAGCGTAATTGACCCGTCCACGGCGGACAGGTTGGGCGCGCTGGGCGAAACCGCGATGCAGATGCTTAATTTGGAGATCAACCGGCAGGCCGCCATGATTGCCTATCTCGACGACTTCAAACTGATGATGATCCTGTTGATTATCGTTAGCCCGCTGGTTTTCTTTTTGAAACCGGGCAACGCCGCGCCGGGGCAACAGCAAGTTATGGCGGACTGACGGCTACGCCACGCGCTTTGTCAGCCCTTTTTGCGCCATGCGCCACAGCGCCATGTCGATACGATCCTGCCCAAAAAAGGGTTCGCCATCGAAAACGAGGGTTGGCACACCCCAATGCCCCGCCGCCTCAAGTGCCGCTTGGTTGGCGGCGATTTCTGCGTCAAGCGCTTCTGCGTCGCTGATCGCTTCGGCATCCAGCTCTGCCAAATCCAACCCCGCGCGCATGGCAGCACCTGCCAAATGGTCGCCTTCATGCCAGTTTTCTGCCCCACCCCAAATGAGCCGCGAAACTTCGTCACAAAAGGCAAGGCTCTTACCGCGCCGCGCCGCCGCTTGGCCCAACCGGGTCAGGCGAAAAATATAGGGCTGCTCCTCGGCAATTTTGCGCGTGCGCACATCCTGCACAATCGGGTCGGGTCGTGGTGGACCGAACGGAATGCCATGGAACTGCGCCACACGGAACATATCGGTAAAGGTATAGCGCAGCCAATTTGGATGACTGCGTTCAAAAAAGTCAGGTTCGCGGATGGCCAGCGGATAGACCGGACGCAGGTTTAGCGTCAGGTCATATTCCTGCGCCAGCGCACTATATCGCCGCGTGGCAAGGTAGCTATAGGGGCTGCGAAACGACCAGAAAATATCGGCTTGCAGCCCCATAACTTAACCCTTTTTCAAATGCCGTCGCCCAAGCAGTTCGGCAATCTGCACCGCATTCAGTGCGGCCCCCTTGCGCAAGTTATCCGACACGCACCAGAAGGCAAGGCCATTGTCCACGGTCGGGTCTTCACGCACGCGGCTCACATAAGTCGCATCGTCACCTGCGGCCTCAATCGGGGTCGTATAGCCACCGTCTTCGCGCTTATCGATGAGCATGATGCCGGGGGCCTCACGCAAGATATTCTGCGCGGTTTCCGCCGACATTTCCCGCTCATATTCGATATGTACCGCTTCGCTGTGGCCGACAAAGACGGGAACACGCACGCAAGTCGCCGTTAGCTTGATTTTCGGGTCGAGGATTTTCTTGACCTCAACCATCATCTTCCACTCTTCCTTCGTATAGCCATCTTCGAGAAAGCTATCGATATGCGGAATGACGTTGAACGCGATTTGCTTGGTGAATTTTTTGGCATCGGCGCTGTCACCAACGAAAATGTTGCGGCTCTGTTCGAACAATTCGTCCATGCCCTCTTTGCCCGCGCCAGAGACGGACTGGTAAGTCGAGACAACGACGCGCGTGATCTTGGCGTAATCATGTAGTGGCTTCAACGCCACGACCAATTGCGCCGTTGAGCAATTCGGGTTGGCGATGATGTTCTTGCGCTTGTAAATGTCGATCGCGTCAGGGTTGACCTCAGGCACGATCAAGGGAACATCCGGGTCCATCCGGAAAAGCGAGCTGTTATCAATGACCACGCAGCCAGCAGCAGCGGCAATCGGCGCATATTTCTGGGTTGCTTCCGAACCGATGGCAAAAATCGCCATGTCCCAGCCCGTCCAATCGAAATTCTCGATATTCTGGATCTTCAACATCTTGTCGGTATCGCCATATTCGATTTCGATACCTTGGCTGCGCGATGACGCGAGCACCGCAACTTCATCGGCAGGGAATGCGCGTTCGGCCAAGATGTTGACGACTTCACGGCCAACATTGCCCGTCGCGCCTGCAACTACGATACGATAACCCATGTTCACTTCCTTTTTGTGTTCCCCAGCGAAGGCTGGGGTCCAGCTATGGTTGAAAGACCCCGTTTAAGTCTGGACCCCGGCATGTGCCGGGGCACACACCATAAAAAAGGCCGGGCTCTTTGTGGGAGCCCAGCCTTTTGTGTTCGGTTTAAGAACGCTCGGCGGCTCCTGCCTTATTCGGCAGCCTCGGTGGTCTTAATAGGACGCGGGTCGCGGCGTTCGGCAATACGTGCCTTCTTACCGGTCAGGCCGCGCAGATAATAAAGCTTCGCGCGACGCACGACGCCCTTACGGACGACTTCGATGCTTTCAATGTTTGGGCTGTACAATGGGAATACGCGCTCAACGCCCTCACCGAACGACATTTTGCGTACGGTGAAGTTGGAGCCCATGCCCTTGTTCGAACGCGCGATGCACACGCCTTCGTAATTCTGAATACGCGTGCGCTCACCTTCGATGACCTTCACGCCCACCTTAACGGTGTCCCCTGCACGGAACGCAGGAATTTTTTTGTTTTCTGACAAAGCTGCAATAGCTTCGGCTTCGAGTGTTTGGATGAGGTTCATGCCCCATTTAATCCTTATTCTTTTGTCGCACGTCAGAGGCAGGCTGAACCCGGGCGTCTTTGTAACGCCCCCAAAGGTCCGGTCTGCGTAACCGAGTGATTTCCTCTGCCTGTTGTTTCCGCCAAGCAGCTATTTTCGCATGATCCCCCGATCGCAACACTTCAGGGATCATACGCCCTTCCCAATCATTGGGTCGGGTATAGTGCGGATATTCAAGCAATCCTTGTTCAAAGGACTCTTCGTCACCGCTAGAAGACGCGCCCATTACGCCGGGAAGCAGCCGAATGCAAGCGTCTAACAGCATCAACGCCCCAATTTCGCCGCCCGACAGGATGATGTCGCCCATTGAAACTTGCTCGATTTCAGGGTGGGCATCAAAAAGGCGTTCGTCGAAGCCCTCAAACCGGCCACAGATGATGGTGACGCCGGGGCCTGAGGCAAGTTCGCGGATGCGGGATTGGCTGATGGGTGTGCCACGTGGGGTCATGGCGAGGATGGGGGCGCTTAAGTCCTCCCCGGCACGGGGAGGGGAACCGCCCGAAGGGGGATGGAGGGGCACAGGC
>JBILLO010000037.1:0-15357 GCA_044376035.1 Sphingorhabdus sp. | reverse complement strand
GCGCTGTTTACGCAATGCGGTGCCGACCGAATCTGCACGGCGGGCAAGGGCGCAGACAAGCGCATCGTCGAAATTGCCCGCGTGGATCATCGGCATAAGATCAGCGTTGCGGTCGATCAGGCCAGCCAGAAACGGGCTATACGCCTGCGCGCGAGCGATGGCTTTTGCGATGGCGGTCATGATGTAACCTCCACTACACACTCTTCGTCATTCCAACCATTCCCCTCGTCATTCCCGCGCAGGCGGGAATCCAACTCCCGAGTTGGCGGTTTCTGCGGACGGAGCTTTAGAATTGAAAGGCTAGGAGTTGGATTCCCGCCTACGTGGGAATGACGATGGTGTGAGAGACGAAGCCACAGATTGGTTTTTGGCTGTCCGCTGCCCCCGCTTTCGCGGGAATGACGGGACGGGCGAAAAAGTCCGCTCATCGCCCCAGATAATCCCGCCGGAAATCTTGCGCAAAGGCGGCAAAGCGCCCTTGCGCTATCGCTGCGCGTATGTCGGCCATCAGCATCTGGTAATAATGCAGATTGTGCTGCGTCATCAGCATCGCGCCCAATATCTCGCCCGAACGGATCAAATGATGGACATAAGCCCGCGTCCATGTCGCGCATACGGGGCACGTACAGCGGTCATCAATCGGCCCTTGGTCTTCGGCAAATTTGGCGTTGCGGATGTTGATCGGGCCATGATGGGTAAAGGCCTGGCCGTTGCGGCCCGACCGGGTGGGTAGAACGCAATCGAACATATCAATGCCGCGCTCCACTGCGCCGACAAGATCATCGGGCTTGCCAACGCCCATTAGATAACGTGGCCGGTCGGCGGGCAATTGGTCAGGCGCATAATCGAGGCAACCGAACATGGCCTCTTGACCTTCCCCCACCGCAAGGCCGCCAACGGCATAGCCGTCAAAGCCAATGTCGATCAGCGCATCGGCGGACCGCTTGCGCAATTCTTCGTCCAATGACCCTTGTTGGATCCCGAACAACGCCGCGCGCGCCGCATGGTCGCCGCCGCTGTCAAACCCGTCGCGTGACCGCTTTGCCCAGCGCATCGACAGCTCCATCGATTGGATTGCCGCGTCCCGCGACACGCCATTGGCGGGGCATTCGTCAAACGCCATGACAATGTCGGAACCCAATAAACGCTGGATTTCCATTGAGCGTTCGGGCGACAGCATATGTTTCGATCCGTCCAAATGGCTTTGGAACGACACGCCTTCTTCGGTGATTTTGCGCAGGGCCGACAGGCTCATCACCTGATAGCCGCCACTGTCGGTCAGGATTGGCCGGTCCCAGCCTGAAAATTGATGCAATCCGCCCAACCGCGCCACCCGCTCCGCGCCGGGACGCAGCATCAGATGATAGGTATTGCCCAATATGATGTCCGCACCCGTCGCCCGCACTTCGGCAGGGCGCATAGCCTTCACGGTCGCAGATGTGCCCACGGGCATGAACGCAGGCGTACGAATTTCGCCGCGCAGCATGTGAATGCTGCCCGTGCGGGCCTTGCCATCGGTGGCGGAAATCGAAAACTGGAATCGCGTGGTCATGCGGAGGCTTTAGGGGGGTATTGCGTTTGAGAAAACTAACTTTGCGTTTGGGCTATGCTTTCGTGACGTCTCAGCGATGCGCGACACTTACAGGACAGAAGAACAATTCCTCCCCATCGACTTGCGATGGGGAGGGGGACCGCTCGGCGTAGCCGAGTGGTGGAGGGGCATATAATGTCGCGGCCCCTTCGTCATTCCAAGCTGACCGCTTCGACTGCCACCTCCCCATCGCACGTCGATGGGGAGGATTTGGTGCATAGAAACACAATTTATCCTTTCAACCGCCGCCGCACCGCCCCATATAGGGCCAATGACTTATACAGACCCACGCTCCTATCTCTATCAACCCGGCCTGCTTGACCCTGACGCCGCGCAACGCATTACGCGGGACGCGCTGAAGGCGTGCGATGATGGCGAGCTCTATCTCCAATATAGCGCGACTGAGAGCTTTGGCTTTGACGATGGCCGTTTGAAAATGGCGGATTATTCGACCGGCTCGGGTTTTGGCCTGCGCGGGGTTTCGGGTGAGATGACTGGGTTCAGCCACGCCAATGACATGAGCGAGGCCGCGATTCGCCGTGCGGGTGAGACGCTGAAGTTGCTTGATCCGGCCAAGGATCAGCCCGCGCCGCCACCGCGCCAGAACAACCGGCATTTATACACCGATGGCAACCCGTTGGAGCTGGTGCCCTTTGCGCAAAAGGTTGCCTTGTGTCAGCAAATCGACGCCGCCGCCCGCGCGCGTGATCCGCGCGTGGCACAAGTCAGCGTGGGCCTATCGGCTAGCTGGAGCGTGGTTGAAATCGTCCGCGCCGATGGTTTTGTCGCCACTGACGTCCGACCCTTGGTCCGCCTCAATGTCGCCATCGTCGCGCAAGATGGCGAACGCCGCGAAACCGGAAGCTACGGTTTTGGCGGGCGCTATCTCTATGATAAATTGTTTGAAGAGCATGAATGGGAACATGCGATTGACGTCGCCTTGGCGCAGGCGCTTATGAACCTGCGTTCGGTCGCTGCACCCGCTGGCGAAATGACCGTGTTGCTTGGCCCCGGCTGGCCCGGCGTGTTGTTGCATGAGGCAGTTGGCCATGGCTTGGAAGGCGATTTCAACCGCAAGGGCAGCAGCGCCTTTTCCGGCAAAATCGGGCAGCGCGTTGCCGCGCCCGGCGTCACTGTGGTCGACGATGGGACGATGCAGAACCGGCGTGGATCGCTGTCGATTGATGATGAAGGCACGCCGACTCAGGAGAATGTCCTGATCGAAGACGGCATATTGCGCGCCTATATGCAGGACCGCATGAATGCCCGCCTGATGGGTGTGGAGCCCACCGGCAATGGCCGCCGCGAAAGCTTTGCTCACGCACCAATGCCGCGCATGACCAACACCTTCATGCGCAGCGGCAATGATGATCCAGCCGAGCTTTTAAGCCGCGTCAAAAACGGCATTTTCGCCAAAAGCTTTGGCGGCGGCCAAGTCGATATTGTGTCAGGCAAATTCGTGTTTAGCTGCACTGAGGCCTATTTGGTCAAGAACGGCAAGCTTGGCGACCCGATCAAGGGTGCGACCCTGATCGGCGATGGTCCAACCGCGCTGAACAAGATCATCGGTCTTGGCAATGACATGGCGCTTGATGAAGGCGTCGGCGTCTGCGGCAAGGCGGGGCAAAGCGTGCCTGCGGGCGTCGGGCAACCCACGACTTTAGTGAGCGCGCTGACGGTGGGCGGAACGGCGGGTTGATAGGCGCTTATTTCGGCCAGAATGGCGCTATGGCCGAACGAACCGCATGATCCGGATATGAGCCACGCGGTCAAGGTTGCGACCTATAATATTCGCAAGGCTGTGGGTCTTGATCAACGCCGCGATCCGGCGCGCATATTGTCCGTGCTCAATGAAATCGACGCAGATATCGTTGCGCTACAAGAGGTGGACCGCCGCTTTGGTGCGCGGGTGAGCGCGTTGCCGCTGGCGATGTTGGCGACCGAGACGCCTTATGTGCCCGTAATGCTGAATGTCCATCTGGCGGCGATGGGTTGGCACGGCAATGCGATTTTGGTGCGCAAGGGCATTGAGGTGCGCCATGCGCAGCAGGTCGACATGCCAACGCTGGAACCACGCGGGGCGGTGATGGCAGAGCTGTCGGTGCACGGGCATAGCTTGCGCGTGATTGGCGTGCATCTCGATCTGTCGGGGCTATGGCGGCGCAAGCAAATTCGCGCCTTGCTCGCCGCGATTGATGCCAAACCGCTTCATATGCCAACGGTCATGATGGGCGATTTCAACCAATGGTCGGACAAAGGCGCGCTGAGTGAGCTTGCCTTTCATCATCACCGGTTGGTGCAAACGCCCAAAAGCTTTCATACCGCGCGCCCCGTCGCCCGGCTTGACCGCATCATCGTCAGCCATGAGGTGACGGTGCGCGCCGCCGATTGCCATATTTCGGCTTTGTCAAAGCAAGCGTCGGATCATCTGCCGTTATGGGCAAGCCTACAGATTGCCTAAATATTGGGCAGCTAAAAATGACTGATTAAATAATAGGCACATACGGCTTCTACGTCGCGCGGCATCATACCCCAAATACCCGAATATCGACGCTTTTACGTGCTTTTTTGCTTTCTGGCACGGCGTTTGCATATTGCACCGCACAACCATCGCAGTGCACAACCATAACACCGCACAACCATTGGGGGGTCTGCATGAAATATATTATCGCCGTGATTAAACCGCACAAGCTGGATCCGGTGCGCGAGGCGCTGACAGCTTTGGGCGTGTCGGGCATGACTGTGACTGAGGTCAAAGGCTTTGGCCGGCAAAAGGGTCAGACCGAAGTCTACCGTGGTGCCGAATATGCAACCAACATGGTGCCCAAGGTCAAAATCGAGGTTGCATGTGCATCCGATCAGGCCCCTGCGGTCATTGAGGCCATTCAGCATGCCGCCGAAACCGGGGCGATTGGCGATGGCAAAATTTTCGAATTCGAGCTCGCTGGTGCGTTACGCATCCGCACCGGCGACACCAACGAAACCGCGCTTTAACGCGGTAAAATCAAGCTAGGGGAACCAGATAATGTCAAAGACACTGAAATTTTTGGGTGCGGCGGGGGCAACATTGTTCGCCGCTTTGCCCGCCTTCGCGCAGGAGGCTGTGGAGAAAGCAGCCGACGGCGCAGCGGCGGCTGGCGCTGCTGTAGCCGACGTTGCGGCTGCTGTCGCTGTTGCCGAAGGTCCGATCAAGGCGCCAACGGTTGAACAAATGGCGGGGATGGTCGACAAGGGCGACACAAGCTGGATGCTGATTAGCTCCGCCTTGGTATTGCTGATGTCGATCCCGGCGCTCGCGTTGTTCTATGGCGGCCTTGTTCGCACAAAGAATATGCTGAGCCTGTTGATGCAGGTGTTCATGATCGTATCGGTCGCGGCTTTGGTCTGGGTTTCTTATGGTTACTCAATGGCGTTCACCAGCGGCAATGCCTATATCGGCGGCTTCTCGAAGATATTCCTTCAGGGCGTTGACGCAACGACTTATGCGGCCACGTTCAGCAACAATGTGTACATCCCCGAATATGCCTTTGTGGTGTTCCAGATGACCTTTGCCTGCATCACGCCGGCGTTGATCGTCGGGGCCTTTGCGGAGCGTATCAAATTTGCACCATTGATGGTCTTTACGGTATTGTGGCTCACCTTCGCCTATTTCCCGATCGCGCACATGGTATGGTATTGGGCCGGACCAGATTTCTTGGTTGATGCACCAACCGATATGGGTCTGCTGTGGGGCTGGGGTGCACTTGACTTTGCAGGTGGTACTGTCGTTCATATCAACGCCGGTATTGCAGGGCTCGTTGGCTGCCTCATCGTTGGCAAGCGCGTCGGCCATGGCA
The DNA here is from genome assembly GCA_044376035.1 of Sphingorhabdus sp. Classification (GTDB taxonomy): domain Bacteria; phylum Pseudomonadota; class Alphaproteobacteria; order Sphingomonadales; family Sphingomonadaceae; genus Sphingorhabdus_B. Next base: position 9,930 of record JBILLO010000037.1, on the reverse strand, counting down.
AAGAAGCAACGCCGCCGCACTCAATGACCATGACTATGATTGGCGCATCTTTGCTTTGGGTGGGCTGGTTCGGCTTTAACGCTGGCTCCAATTTGGAAGCCAATGGGCTTGCTGCGCTTGCATTCATCAACACCTTTGTTGCGACTGCTGCTGCTGCCGTTGCATGGTGCCTGATTGAACAGTTCCACCATGGTAAGCCTTCGCTTCTGGGTGCGGTTACAGGCGCCGTTGCTGGTCTTGTTGCAATTACGCCAGCCAGCGGATTTGCAGCGCCAATGACCTCCATCCTGCTTGGCTTTGCGGCTTCGGGTCTCTGCTACGTCTTCGTCGCTTATGTGAAGAACAAGCTTAAATATGACGATACGCTGGATGTCTTCGGTGTCCATGGCATCGGCGGTATCGTTGGCGCGATCGCCACCGGCATTGTCGCTGACCCCGCATTGGGTGGTCAGGGCTGGATCGACTACACGGTCTTCCCTGCCATTCCGGGCGAATATGACATGGCTGGTCAGGTGATGACTCAGGCTTGGGCCGTGGGTACGACGGTATTGTGGACCGCTGTGGTCTCCGCCGTCCTGTTTTATGGCCTGAAACTCACGATGGGCCTGCGTCCAACGGAAGACGCCGAACGTGAAGGCCTTGACCTTACCGAACATGGTGAGCGCGCTTACAACTACTAATTCTAAAATTCGCAGCTTGGCGGCGGGGCGTTCTCTCCTCTCCATTTACGCCCCGCCACCTCCCGATGTTCCTCCCGCGAACATCCAACTCATGGCCCGGACCCGCGATGGTCCGGGCCTTTTTTATGCGGTGCGAACAGGTGCGGACCGTCATCCTCCCACTTCGTCACCCTGAACTTGTTTGACCGATGGTCACTTCGTTCCAGGGTCCATTTAGCCTTTCCAGCTCTGGGCTTGCTGCGCGATAGACCCTGAAACAAGTTCAGGGTGACGTTGTGGGAGGTTCAGAGGACGCAGAGGGTATGCACATGGAGAAAAGCCGTTTGTGCCGCGCGAAGACGAGCCACCGTGTCGTCACAAAAATCTGCGGTGCGCAAAAAACACTTTCCTACAAATAACCAGATGGGTTATCTGATTCGCGTCAGTCAGGCCGCGGTCTAGAACGTGGGTCGGAATGATGGGAACGCTGGCGTGGAAACGCGCTGGCACGGCCGGCGCGATAGGGTGCTTGCTTCAGCCTCTCAAAAGGGCCTGTTGCATCAAGCTCTGAACAGCGCACAAAAGGCTGGGTGTGGCGGCGCAATCCGTCCCGTTCGTCATGGACGGCCTTGGGGGCTTTAGGAACCTTCATCCCAAGGAAGCAGCCCAGCCAAGATAAAGGCGGCTCCTAGAATTAGACTGATGGAACAAACGAGCCTTAATCAACCAACACCATCAGCCGGAAGCAGCACCAGCGCTTCCGCGTCGGCCGTCCCTTTTTTCTATCCGTTCATACGCGCCCCAATTTTGTAGGAAATTATGTTGCGCGTGTAGGAAATTTTGTGGTTGCTATGCACACCGTCACCCTGAACCACCAACAACGTCACCCTGAACTTGGTTCAGGGTCCATTTGTTGTTTCTAGCTCTGGGCGTGCTGCACGATGGACCCTGGAACGAAGTGACCATCGGTCAAACAAGTTCAGGGTGACGCGTATACTCTTATGACGAAGGTTGTTCAGCATGACTCTGAATGAGCAAACGAAAATGGCCGGGAGTTCCCCTCCAGCCCTCACTTAACCCTAATAGACCAGTTGTCAGGTCGCACGCCCCCAGTTTAAGCGACTTTGACATCCGTTGTTAGGATAAAGGGATCGCCATCCGCGCCGATATTCACCGGTGAGCCTGAAATGCTTGGCTTGGCGGTGGACTTGTGGCTGAATTTGCCTTCAATCTGGCCGCCGGGTGCGATGGTCAGGTTGCTGTAGACAACGTCGCCTTTGACACGCGCGGACGATTCGATGACGAGGTCATTGGCTTCGATCGACCCTTCGACATGGCCCGAAAGCTTGGCCGATTCGGCGGTGACTTTGCCCGCAATAAAGCTGCCTTCGCCCTGCACGAGATTACCGCAGGTCACGTCGCCCTGCACCTTGCCGTCGATATGAAGGTCGACTCGCGCGGACACATTGCCGATGATTTCGACGTCAGATGCGATGATCGAGAATGTGTGACCTGAATTGTTGCGCACGTTTGCATTATTCCTTTGCGGCAGAGTCGCCACGGTGTCCGGCGACTGTTTGGACCTTGAGAACATCTGGATTTGCCTCCAAAAACTTACGCGGGTTAATCGCCTGACCGTTTAGGCGCACCTCGAAATGCAGATGGCTGCCGGTCGACCGACCCGTGCTGCCCATCCGTCCGATTTGAACGCCGCGTTCAACCATTTTACCCGGTCTGACATTTACGCCCGACAAATGCGCATAGCGTGTAACCAAGCCGTTGGCATGTCTAATTTCGACGCTCTTGCCATAGCCGCCATTAAAACCAGCCAACACGACCTTGCCTTCGGCTGCGGCAAAGATGGGGGTTCCAACGGGCCCTTTAAAATCGAGACCGGCATGCATCGCGGCGGCCCCGCTAAATGGGTCGGCGCGATAGCCAAAGCCGCTCGACATCATCATCGATGCAGCTGGCATTGCGGTGGGGATTGCGGCCAGAGCGCGCTCCATCGCGTCCATGCGGCCAAGCGCAGCGGCCAGATTCAAGAAACGCGGGTCGCGCGCTTCTTTTTTGCCTTTGCCGAAAAAGGGTTCGAACAGGCCACCTTGCGCGTTGCGGGCTTGGCGGGCCAACACTTCGGGGTTGAGCCCGAATTGGCGGATTGCGGACTCGGCCTGTAATGTGCGCGCTTGCGCCACTTTCGTCATTTTTTCGGCGAATCGAATTTGTCGTACCTCGATACGGGCAAGGCCAGCGGCCTCGGGGACCATCGCGCTAATGGTCTTCACGGCCTTTTCTTCTTCGCGCGCATCGGGGGAGGGTGCTTGCGCTTCGGCCTGCGGTACATCACCGAAATATTGGTCGCCCAGGCTTTCCAACATTTCCTGCCGGCGTTCCAAATCCTGCGTCACTTCGTCGATAGAGCCACGATAGCTGGCCACGCGTTCTTCGGCGGATTCCACCTTTGCCTCTTGCTCGGTCAACGCAAGACGCTGAGCAGTCACGGTGACATGATTGATGGCCATGCCAAAGGTGACCACCAACCAAACACCGATAACGGACGCAAGGATAGCAGCGGCACGGCGTTGCAATTGCGCCGATAGTTTTAAGAACCGGACTTGGCCATTGGCCCGCATGAAAAACTCGCGGTCAACAAACCATCCAGCTATCCGGTTTTTCCAACCGGACATTCTGATTTTTAGCGACACGACCCACCCCATTATTATAGGATTATGCGCCTAGCAGAGGAGATGGGGCTGGGCGAATCACGCAAAGCCGACTCGTGACGAGTCGGTTGAGTCGTGCGATGAGCTGTGGAAAACCCCCTTAAATGCGCCTCTGGCGATGTCCGAATCGGGATGCGTTGGTTACATTAAAATCGTAAAGTTATGTATATTCAGATGTATAAGGTCGATTCGCATTTGTTCCATATGCGATGCGCGCGAAATGGGGACGATCGCTTTCCCTTTTGGAGCCATTTCTCTAATAGGATCAGGCAATGACTGGCAGCAACATTTTGATAACCGATCTCACGGCCAAGGCACGCACCGCGGCGCGGCATTTGGCTGGCGTCGGTGACGCGGCGAAGACGGCGGCGTTACTGGGCGCGGCGCAGGCATTGCGGGATGGCATGGCGGATATCCTCGCGGCCAATGCCAAAGATGTCGATGCTGCCGAAGCGGCCGGTATGTCGCCCGCGATGCTGGACCGGCTGAGGCTGGATGCCGCGCGCGTTGCGTCGATGGCGTCTGCGGTTGAACAGGTTGCAACGCTGGCGGACCCGGTGGGGCAAATCATCGACACCCGCGCGCGTCCCAATGGCCTAGTGATGGAGCGCGTCCGCGTGCCCGTCGGCGTTTTGGGCATCATTTATGAAAGCCGGCCCAATGTGACTGCCGATGCTGCTGCCTTGGGGCTGCGGTCGGGAAATGCCGTTATCCTGCGCGGCGGTAGCGAGGCGGTTCACAGCAACCGCGCCATTCATGCGGCGATGGTGCAGGGCATCACGCAAGCTGGCTTGCCCGCAGATATCATTCAGCTTGTTCCGACGCAGGATCGTGCGCTGGTCGGTGACATGCTGCGCGCGCAAGGGGCGATTGACATGATCATCCCGCGTGGCGGAAAATCGCTTGTGGCGCGCGTTCAGGACGAAGCCCGCGTCCCTGTACTCGCGCATCTTGACGGCATCTGCCATAGCTATGTGCATAAGCATGCGGACCCCGAAATGGCGCAAGCGATTGTGGTCAACGCCAAAATGCGGCGCACCGGTATTTGCGGCGCGACGGAAACGGTGTTAATTGATCAGGATTATCCCGCGCCTGCCGCGTTGATTACCGCGCTCCTTGACGCAGGTTGCGAAGTGCGGGCGGACGATGTGCTGATGGAGCTGGATGCACGGACCGTCTCTGCCGATGCGCAGGATTGGGATACCGAACATCTCGACTCGGTCATTTCGGCCTGCGTCGTGTCCGGCCTTGATGAAGCCATGGCCCACATCGCCCGCCATGGGTCGCACCACACCGATGCAATCATCACGCAGGATGCCGCCGCTGCTGCGCGCTTCTTGGCAGAGGTCGACAGCGCGATTGTCATGCACAATGCTTCCACCCAATTTGCCGATGGCGGCGAATTTGGCTTGGGCGCAGAGATTGGCATCGCTACGGGCCGCCTGCATGCGCGTGGCCCGGTCGCGCTGGAGGGGCTGACAACGTATAAATGGATCGTACGCGGGCAGGGCCAGACTCGCCCTTGAAAAGAGCCGCGCCCTTGAAAAGACCTGCGCCCTTGAAAACTATTGGCCTGATGGGTGGGTCATTCAACCCCGCGCACGGCGGGCACCGCGCCATCAGCCTGTTCGCGATGGATTCGCTTGGCCTTGATGCATATTATTGGATGGTGTCGCCGGGCAACCCGTTAAAACCCAAATCAGACATGGCCCCATTGCCCGCGCGCATGGCATCGGCCAAGGCGCAAGCCCGCCGCACCCCGATTAAGGTCACCGCCATCGAACGCGACCTTGGCACCGTCTACACCGCCGAAACCCTGGCAAAACTGGTCGCGCTTTATCCGAAAATCCGGTTCATTTGGATCATGGGGGCGGACAATTTGGTGCAATTTCATCATTGGCGGCGGTGGCGCGACATTGCCCGCTTGATGCCGATTGCAGTTATCGCCAGACCCGGCTATAACCCCCAAGTCGTTGCGGGTCCCGTAATGGCCTGGTTCAGACGGTTTGTCCGGCGTCCGGAGCAGCGTCATCACTGGACGAAATGGAGTACGCCAGCGCTTGTCTTTTTGCGCTTTCGTCCAGATCCGCGTTCGGCCACCGCTCTTCGGCGCGCTGACCCATATTGGTTTCACCGATATAAGGAACTTGGAACGCGTGACGGCGTTACCCGAAATATTGTGCTTTAAGGAGCCATCTTGATCGACACTGCTTCCGTTCCTGCGCCGACCGCAAAGTCCAAGGAACCCACATTGACCCCTGACGCGCTGCACGCGCTGATTCTCCAATCGCTCGATGATGATCAGGCGCAAGAGGTGGTCACCATCCCGCTTGAAGGGAAAAGCAACATTGCCGACCATATGGTCGTCGCCTCTGGCCGTTCGTCGCGCCAAGTCGCGTCCATGGCGCAGAAACTTGCCGAGCGTATCAAAAAGGCCGGTCGTCATGCCCGTATTGAAGGTTTGCCGTCGGCGGACTGGGTGCTGATTGATGCCGAAGATGTCATTGTGCATCTGTTCCGTCCCGAAGTTCGCAGCTTCTATAATCTGGAACGCATGTGGGCCTTTGGCGACGCGCCCGAAGTCGCGTCGCAATAAGACCGATTGCCCGCGCCGATGGCGATGCGCCTGCACATCATCGCGCGCGGCAAGATTGGCCGTTCCCCCGAATCGGAACTGGTCGACCGCTATCTGAAACGGATTAGCTGGCCCACCAAGCATAGCGAACTGCCTGACACTCCTGATAAGGGGCGCGGCGGGGAGCTTCCGGCGTCCGATTCTCCTTACAAAACCATCATTTTGGATGAAAAGGGCGCGCAGCTCAGCTCAGTTGAACTGGCGCGCTTGTTGGAACGCTGGCGCGACGATGGCGTGCGCGAAGTGCGCTTTCTCATTGGTGCCGCCGACGGCTTTGATGACACGGCGCGTGCAGGCGCAGATAAGCTCATCGCCTTTGGCACCGCAACCTGGCCGCATTTAATGGCGCGCGCGATGCTCGCCGAACAATTGTTCCGCGCTACATCGATTATTGCCAACCACCCTTATCATCGTGAGGGGTAAGCGGCATAGCGGTTGCAAAGCTGCTTTCACACAAGGCTAAGGCAGGATATACGAAGCCGACATGATGAAATGGAACTTGTCTATGAAGAATTGGTTGCTGCCCTCCACTTTGGCGATTGTCGCGGCCATAGCCGTGCCCGCCTCTGTGCTCGTTGCGCAAAATATGCAGCAACAACAATATCAGGCGCAGCAGATTGAGGATCTCGACGAATTTCTTGCTGTCTATCGCAAGGTCAAATCCAGCTATGTCGACAAGGTTGACGATAAAAAATTGATGGAAGGCGCGATTCAGGGGATGTTGTCCAGCCTTGATCCGCATAGCGGCTTTCTGGATCGCTCCGACTTCAGTTCGCTACGGACACAAATTGAGGGCGAATATGGCGGCCTTGGGCTCTCCGTAACGCTTGAGGATGAAGCGGTGAAGGTCATCGCGCCGACCAAGGACACGCCCGCTGACAAGGCAGGCATTAAGTCCGGCGATTTCATCACCCATCTGGACGGCAAGCTGATTGTCGGCGGCACCTTGGATGAAGCGGTGGAGGCGATGCGCGGCGTGCCGGGCACGACGATTAAGCTCACAATCTTCCGTCCTGGCCGCGATGGGCCATTTGACGTCACATTGACGCGCGCGATTATCGACCTAAAACCCGTGCAATGGGAAGTGAAGGACCGCATTGGCGTTATCTCCGTCACGGGCTTTTCCGAAAAAACAGGTGCTGATGTTGTTGCAGCGGTCGCTGGCATTAAGAAGACCGTGGGCGGCAATCCGCTTGGGTATATCATTGACATGCGGTCCAACCCCGGCGGTATCTTGGATGAGGCGGTGGTCGTGTCCGATGCGTTTTTAACGAAGGGTGAGATTGTGTCCGAACGGGGCCGCGACCCGCGCAATGTAAACCGCTGGTGGGCGGAACGTGCCGTTCCTGGTGACGTGACCGGTGGCGCGCCGATCATTGTGTTGGTGGATGCAGGGTCAGCTTCGGCTTCCGAAATCGTTGCGGGCGCCTTGCAAGACCATCATCGCGCCCTTGTCATGGGGGAACGCAGCTTTGGCAAGGGATCGGTGCAGAACGTCCTTCCCCTGACGCGCGACACGGGCTTGCGCCTGACGGTTGCGCGGTACCATTTGCCATCGGGTCGTTCGGTGCAGGAAGGCGGGATCAAGCCAGATATTCGCGTGCCGCAATTGACGGACCCGGATTATAAAAGCCGTGTGTCGATCCGCGAATCCGACCTGCGCCGTCATTTGGTCAATGAATTGAAAGACAACAATAAGGATCTGGAACAGGACATCGCCGACGATCCCCGCTTCGCCATGACTGCCGAGCAGTTGAAGGCAAAGGGGATTGAGGATTTCCAACTCTATTACGCCATGGAAACACTGCAACGGCTTGGACCCGGGACGATGAAACTGGCGGCAAAGCCGGTGAAGGGCAAAGCTAAGAATTGAGGGTGGTTCTACGGTGTCGTCATCCTAGAGCCAAAGAGAATATAAACCCACGTCATCCTGAACTTGTTTGTGCGCTGCACGCCTTCGGCTCCAGGATCCATCGTGCCGCAAACCCAGAGCATGAATGGCGAAATGGACCCTGAACCAAGTTCAGGGTGACGGTTTGGGGAACGTTGCACCGTGTAGTCACTTACAACTTGCCTCAACATGACAGTTCTCTAGATATAACCACATATGACACCAAAATTCGACATGGCCCATTGGTTGGCATTTCTGTTACCCGCTGCGTTGCTGGGGGGCGCTTATGGGTCGCAATATATTGGCGGGCTTTTCCCGTGTGAGATGTGCTGGTGGCAGCGTTATCCGCATTTTGCCGCGGTGGCGATTGCGCTGGTCGCCTTTGGCTTCGGCAATGCGGGCTTTCGCAAAACGCTCGTCGCGCTTTCTGCGCTCGCCATGGCCACCAGCGGCCTGATTGGCGGGTATCATGCGGGCGTGGAATATGGCTATTGGGAAGGGCTGACCGCTTGCACCGCGACCATTTCGGGTAGCGGCGATGATTTGCTCAAGTCGATCATGAATGCCCCCCTGGTGCGTTGTGATGTTGCGCCTTGGACCTTATTTGGCATTTCTCTTGCGGGGTATAATTTTCTCTTGTCGTTTGGCGGCGCAATGCTCATCTTGGCGATGTTATGGCACAGCAAGAAAATCTAAAAACCTCCGCGCAGCGGGCCCGGGCAATGGAGCGCATGATTCGCGTGAACCAAGCCGGCGAGTTTGGCGCGAAACGGATTTATGCGGGGCAGCTTGCGGTGATGGGTGATCGCACCCCTGCGGCGCGCAGCATCGCGCATATGGCCGAGCAAGAGGAACGCCACTTGAGCGCCTTTGACAAGATGATGGCGGAACGCGGCGTCCGTCCCACGGCCTTGCACCCGATCTGGAATGTTGCGGGCTTTGCGCTTGGCGCGATGTCTGCGGCAATCGGGCCGGAGGCAGCCATGGCGTGCACCGTTGCCGTCGAGACCGAAATTGACCGCCATTATAGCGAACAACTCGCCGAAATTGGCGACAGTGACCCCGAATTATCGGCGATGATTTTGGATTTTCAGGCCGACGAATTGGAACATAAGGCCACGGCCTTGGCGCAAGGCGCGGAACGCGCGCCTGCCTATCCGTTGATGAGCGCGTTGGTCCGCATGAGTTGCCGCACCGCCATTGCCGTGTCGAAACATATTTAAGCTTCATCGCACATTCAGCCTGCGCCGTTCAAAACAGGCCAACACATTCTTGGAGATGATCTCGTGAAAGCAATGGCCAGAATATCGCTCGCGAGCATCGCCTTGATGCTATCGGTTCAGGCATCGGCGCAGGATGCTCCTGCTGCAAAGCCTGGCGATGAAAAAATCAATCAGCTTATCATTTATGGCGACGACAAATGCCCCGAAAGCGTTGGCGATGAAATTGTCGTCTGCGTCCCCATGGGGGAGGCAGACCGCTATCGCATTCCCACCAGCTTGCGCGCCGACCCCAATGATCCGCGCAATCAAGCCATGTCAGAGCGGATTAAATCCTACGAATATGTCGCGGCAAGTGGCACGATGAGCTGCTCACCTTCTGGCGCGGGTGGCTTCACCGGCTGCGGCTTGGCGGAGATTAACAAGGCTTATGCCGAAAAAGCGCAAGACCCCGGCATCACCTTTGGCCGCTTGATCGCCGCTGAACGTGCCAAGCGCATGGCGGGCATTGATGCCGAAGCCGCTGAGGTTGAAGCGCGTATTGTCGAATTTGAAAAAGGCCGCGCCGAGCGGGAAGCCAAGTTGCAGGCTGAGCTGGGCGCCAAAGAAGCGGCCAGCGTCGATGCCGAACCGCTTCCAGAACCCAAATAAGGTGCGGGCTTAGCTTTTCGCCTTTTCCGCCGCGACCCAATCCTTAATCTGCTGCTCAAGCACGTCCAGCGGCACAGACCCTTGCCCAAGCACCGCATCATGGAACGCGGCCAGATCAAATTTGGGCCCGAGTTCCTTGGTCGCCATA
>JBILLO010000036.1:0-15435 GCA_044376035.1 Sphingorhabdus sp. | reverse complement strand
GGTCGTGTCCTTAGGGAAGCTGATGGCAATTTGCTTCAAGCTTAACACGGAGTCTCGCGGATCAGAGGTTGCCACTTGGCGTTTATCGATCAGCAACAGAATAGAGATACCGCCAGGCGATGCCACCGCTTTAACCTCGTTACTGTTCATACTCGCTGCTGCCGTGGCCAGCGACTGTGGCAATTGCGCCAGCGACAACCAACCTAGGTCACCCCCGACGGACGCAGTGGACGCTTCAGAAAACTGCCGTGCGTAAGCTACGAAGTTGCCGCCTTGGCGCAATTGATCGATTATTTTTCGGGCGCTTTCCTGAACTGATGGCAAGTTTTCGGGCGTCGCCGCCAGATAAATTTCGCCCAAGCGATATTCAGTGGTGCCCTTGGTTGCCTTAATGCGTTCAATGATAGCGTTCACTTCGTCGTCGCTTACATTCGCAGAGGGACGCACATTGCGCGAAAGCAGTCGGCTCCACGAAAGTTCGCCCTTAATTTGGCGCTTGAGTGTGGCGATCGACGCACCAATAGATGTCAGATATTTATCAACCTCATTTGCTGGGCGGTTGAAGTTTTGTTGTGCGACACGGTCAAAATATTGGTTTACTTCAGCCTCAGTGACTTCGATTTCATTGGCCGCCGCCTCTTGAATCTGCAGTGTTTCATCGATCAAATTGGTTAGGATTTGTGCGCGAAAACGGGCGAGTTCTTCTGGCGGTAATTTGTTGTCATTCGCGGCGACGATAAGTGCAAGGCGGTGATCAATGTCCGTGCCCGTGATGATTTCACCATTCACCTGCGCAGTTGCACGACGCAAATTGGGGTCGTTTTTGCCGAACAATTGCTGTCCCTCGGGTATATCCAAATTGGACTCTGAGGCGATAGTATCGGAGGCCGTTTGCGCAATTAAAGGTGTCAGTGCCGTGGCGGAGACGAGCACGGCAGCTATGGACAGGCGCATGAATAACTTCATTGATATCGATCCAATACAGTATCAGCTTCGGACAGCCAAGTAGCCAACGCCTGCTGAACAGCAGATGAGCGGCTAGAAACCCGTCAGAATATTTCTTGACGACGTCTTACACACCCAGATTGCGAAATGCCAGACGGAACAGGAAGCTGTTGCCGCGCTGGGAATCGCCTACAGGCTGATAGTCGCGCCGCCACGTCAGGCTTAATGATAAGCAATCGTCATCATAGGAGACGCCTAGCCTGTGCCGGATGGGATCGAACCCATCCGAGACGATACTGGGGTCTTCCTTGGCATCGGTAAGGTCAAGAATGGTCGATCCAAAAACGGACCAGTAGCGCGCCACACGGACACGCCCAGCGAGACGAATTTCTTCGCGGTCTTTCAAATCTTCTAACGTCGGACCAATGTTGCGGTTCAACTTAAGGTAGCCCGCCTGCAAATAGGTTCCGCGCGAGCCGACAGTGGCGTCAACTTCGTTACGCCGGATGGACAAATTATCCTTATCCAGTCTGAAACGGTGCGTTAGCTTTACAATATTTTTATAGCGAAATTCTGAACGGCCAACAATGTCTGATGCTTTGTCCGAAAGTCCTGTTCCGTCGGGGAAAATCGAAGCCCGGTTGGATAGGCGGTAGCTTTGGCCCAAATTGACGTCAGCCGTAAAATTAGTCTTCCGCAGGGCCCAGTCGAAGCCATATGTTATGCGATAATCATCTTCGAACCGATCATAGCCTGGAAACCGGTTCAGCGCGAAAAGATTGCTATCCTCAAGGTCGACAGCCCGCGAATCTTCGTTTGGAATCTTCAGATTGCTAATGGCCGGCGCTGCCACAACCTGAACGCGCGGCGTGAAAATCTGCGTACCGCCAAAGGCCTGTCCTACGAAAGGCCATTTAACGTCTGCTGCCGCTGCAAATATGCTGCGCGTTTGCCAACCGGCTTCACCGCGGTAAATTGCCGTAAGCGTGCTTGCATTATCGTCACTTTGATAAACATCGCCACGCGCAAGCATGTTAAAGCTCACTTCTTGACCAAGGCCATTAATTGTCCGCAAGTCCCATTTGGCAGAAGCAAAGGCCCGTTGCGTGTCTTGTCCCTCCGAGCGGGCAATGGCTAGGCTGTTGGCCTGAAGCTGCAAAGTTCCCCCAACCACTGGGGCATCCATACGCAATCGGTAATCTATTTCCGGCAGCGCGATGGGCGCAAGCCCTTGCGGGTCGCCTGTACGCAAGGTCTGCACAGCCCAGCCTGCCAATGAAAAGTAGCTGTTGTCCCCGATGCGCTCCGCCGAAAATGTCGAACGCAGCCTGTCGTCGCGGCTTATGTCATAGCGCCGAAGAAATGTCCGGTCGGATGCATAGCGGCCGGATGCCGAAAATGACCAATATGGGTCGAATTGAAACCGGCCAGCGCCCTCCAGATATCCTCGAAACACATTTGACCCAACAGCGCTTACAACGCCGCTCGTGCTAATGCGGTCGCTATATGTGCCATATGCCGTCAGGTCGACCGCGCCGTATTTTTCCAATGATCGAAAATTCACGCGGCCCATAGGTGCCGCATCGGAAAATGCCGTGACTGATCCGGTTAAATCCCGATTTTGGGAGATGCGCCAATAATAAGATTGCTCCAGCTCAACGCCGTTGTTGCGGGAGAAACCGATACTTGGAACGAGAAAGCCGCTACCAGCCTTTGTGCCCACAGGGTGCGATAAAAACGGTAACGGGATAACGGGCAAGCCAAAGAGCTCGATACGCGCGCCTTCGTAATCAACACGTTTCTTGGCGGGGTCATAAACGACTTTGACGGCCTTTACCTCCCAGCTTGGCTTTTTCGGGCAGCCATCGGCGGTTTCGACCGCACACGCCGTGTAAGCTGCATAGTTTAGCGTGTAGACGCCATCTTTGCGTGCGCCACGATTGGCGGCAAGGCGGCTCTTGTCGGCCAGCACCACCAGCATATTGTTGATAACGCCGTCTTTTAGGGCGTCGGTAAGCTCGACTTTGTCGCCATAAGCGACGTCGCCTTCTGGTCCGACCGTCCGGATATTTCCCTCGGCCACAACTTGGCCCGTCGTGCGGTTCCATATGATGGTATCTGCGCGCACGGAATAACCATCGCGATTGGCAATTACGTCGCCTTTGGCTGTTACGACTTCGGCATTTGAGTCATATTCTACAACCGCGGCAGAAAACCCAATCTGGTCGCTGGTTTGCTGCGTTGTATTGGCGGATGCTGCGGTTTGGGCCATCGCGACCGTCGGCAACGCGCCGCATCCGAGCAATATCGGCATAAGCAGAACACGAAAAGGGGTGGGCCGGGGGGCAGGAATAATCATAAAAACCGATATGCCCTTTATCGCCGCTATTGCCGTGGGTCCACCCATGTTGCCACGCATGGCATTATTTGGGTTTAAGCGCTGGCACATTCATAACATCTTTTGCTTTAATCGGAACGGATAATAGGCCTATAGAAATGTCAAACATGACACCCAGCGGAAAGGCTGTTTATTTCCATGATAATCAATTTTAACGATGCGCGCCCCCAGGATGCTGACGTGCTCGCATTTATCGTTACCAAAAATACTTTTGCCGATTTCGAGTTTCCCTTGGAAAAAACGGATATTATTCACGCAACCGCAAAGCTTGCACGGTTTGAAGGTGTTGCTGGACAAAATTTTCTGTTGATCAACGAACAAGACGGCAAGTTGGTGCGCATTGTTCTGCTTGGTGTGGCGGAAGATGAGGCGGCTGATTACCAGAAAGTTGGCGGCGACATTATCGCCAAGGTGCAGACATCGGGCGCAAAGCACATTGCCGTTCATGGGGCTAATTTGACCGCGCAACACGCAGCAGAGGTGGCTTTTGGCGCAACGCTGCGCAACTGGCGGATGGACAAATATCGCTCCAAATTGCCCGAAACGTCAAAGCCGACTGTGGAATCGTTCACCGTCGTTGCTGCGCCTGCACAGGCTAGCGCACATTGGACAAGTTACCATGCGGTGGCCGAAGGCGTTGCCCTGACTAAGGAATTGGTGACTGAACCTGCAAATATCATTTATCCCGAGAGCTTTGTTGAGCGTTGCCAGCATTTAAAAGAACTGGGCGTCGAAATCAGCGTGCTAGATGATCACGATATGGCGGCGCTTGGCATGGGGGCGCTGTTGGGCGTGGCGCAAGGCTCTCGTCGCCCAGCGCGCCTCCTGGTAATGAAATGGGACGGCACTGGCGGCGCGCAGCAACGGCCAGTCGCATTGGTCGGCAAGGGTGTGACGTTCGATACAGGTGGTATCTCCATCAAGCCAGCCGCAGGCATGGAAGATATGAAATGGGATATGGGCGGTGCGGGCGCGGTTGCAGGTGCCATGAAGGCATTGGCGGGACGCAAGGCCAAGGCCTATGTCGTCGGCGTCTGCGGCCTTGTGGAGAATATGCCGGACGGTAATGCGCAACGTCCCGGTGATGTCGTCACGTCAATGTCGGGCCAAACGATTGAGGTGCTGAACACCGACGCAGAAGGCCGCCTTGTATTGTGCGACGCGCTCCATTGGGTGCAGGAGAATTATAACCCAGAATATATCGTCGATTTGGCGACACTGACGGGCGCGATCATTGTGTCGCTTGGCAGTGAATATGCAGGGCTATTCTCGAACAGTGATGAACTTGCCGATAAGCTCACGGCGGCGGGTAAGGCATCAGGCGACGCTTTATGGCGTTTTCCTCTGTCGAAGGCTTATGACAAGATGATCGACAGTCCGATTGCCGACATGAAGAATATCGGCGGGAAAGGCGCAGGTTCCATTACCGCCGCGCAATTCTTGGGCCGCTTTATCAAGGACGGCGTGAAATGGGCGCATCTTGATATTGCCGGCACCGTGTGGGCTGACAAGCCGGGTCCCGTATGGGACAAGGGCGCAACCGGATATGGCGTGCGTTTGCTTGATCGCTTCGTCGCCGACAATTTCGAAGGCTGATGTAGCTGGATCATGCAGGTCGATTTCTACCAACTCACCCGCGATCCTGCTGAAAAAATACTCTCAGTCATTGCCCAGCGTATATTGGACGATGACGGGCGGTTATTGATCGTCAGCGACGACAGTGTGCAATTGAACGCCATATCGTCCGCGCTTTGGACGGCAAAGGCTGACAGCTTTCTGGCGCATGCCAAGGCAGGCGAGGGGGACGATGCCCTGCAACCCATATTGCTGTCCGATAACACCGAAGCCACGAATAAAGCGCGTTTTGTTGCCATTGCTGATGGAAATTGGCGTCCGATTGAAAAAGAGTTTGATCGCATTTTTTATCTCTTTCCACCCAGTCACACAGACAACGCCCGCGCCGCTTGGCGAAGCTTAAGCGATGGCGTAGAGCGGCGTTATTGGAAACAGGATGGCGGCAAATGGGTGCAAGGCCCATAAAGCTTGCACAAAAGGCCAAGCGAGGTTAGACGCCCGCCAAATTCACCCCTATATATTTGGAGCATCTCATGGCGGTTACGCGCACATTTTCGATCATTAAGCCCGACGCAACCCGCCGCAACCTGACAGGTGCCGTGACCAAGATGCTTGAAGAAGCTGGCCTGCGCATTGTGGCTTCAAAGCGCATTCACATGTCGCGCGAACAAGCCGAAGGCTTTTACGCCGTACACAAAGAACGCCCGTTCTTTGGCGAGCTCGTTGAATTCATGATCAGCGGACCAGTGGTCGTGCAAGTGCTTGAAGGCGAAAACGCCATGCAGCGCAACCGCGACATCATGGGCGCGACGAACCCCGAAAACGCTGAACCCGGCACCATCCGCAAGGAATTGGCTGAAAGCATTGAAGCCAACACTGTGCATGGTTCGGACAGCTATGAAAACGCCGCCATCGAAATCGCCTATTTCTTCAAGCCTGAAGAGATTGTTGGGTAATTCATCCTCGAAAAGGCGATTTTTTCCATAAATCGTCGAGTACGTGCAGTGTATCTTCACTGACCCGCTCGGCAGGCGGCCAAGGGCCGTCTGCCGACATGGCGCGAAACGCTTTTTCGCGTGCAGATTCCGAAGGCCAAAGCGCAATTGCGATTAATTCTTCATTTGCACCACGACCAAGGCATGAGCCAAAAGACCCATGCTCGGAGCCTTGGCGCGTTAATTCGCGCCAGCGATTTCGGAAATCTGCCTCATGTTCAGGAGCCACACGCCACCGATAAATGGCAATAAATCCGGTGCCAGCGTTAGAATTCATTGGCTAAGTCCATAAGCCTAGTCAGCTTCTTCGGCGCAACTGCGTGCCAGCTTTTGGCGATCCAGTCGCCGATATGGTCCCAATCTGTGTCGCCAAGGTCTAGCCGGATGCCAACCCATCCATCCCCGAAATAGGCAGGGCGATAATAACGCTCCGCGTCGCTGTCGATCAGCATCGCTTGCTCCTCCGCACCGCTGATTTTCACCAATAACGCGGTTTTGCCGTCGCTGTGATGATCAACAGATACATAAGCGAATTTCTTGCCACCGACGATGCCGAAGCACGGCATGCCATGGGATGATACTTCGTCGGCTTCAGGCTGGGCGAGGGCGAGGGTGCGGACCTGCGCCGTCAGATATTCCGGGTTGGTATCGCGCGCGACAAAATCGGTCAGCGTCTTGGGGTATAACTGATATTCCGCCAATTTAACGCGGTCGGCGAGTGTATCTGCGGTGTCGCCGGGCAAAATCGACACTTCGATTTGGCCAAGCACGGGGCCGTCGTCTAGTTCCGCCGTGACCAAATGCACGCTGGTCCCCGCGACTGTGTCCTTGGCCTGGATAGCTCTTCGATGTGTATGCAGCCCCTTATATTTCGGCAGCAAAGACGGGTGGATATTGAGCATGCGCCCATTCCATTTTGCGACGAATTCTGTGGACAATATCCGCATATATCCCGCCAAAGCGACATAGACCGCGCCGGCCCCGACGATCGCGTCGTGCATGAGCGCGTCATGCGCGGCACGGTCAAGGCCGATATGGGACACCACAAAGGTTGGAATGCCCTCTGTCGCGGCGATTTTTAGCCCTTCTGCGTCTGGGTTGTTGCTGGCGACCAGAGCAATTTCATAGGGGCAGCTTGGCAATTTAGAGGCGTACAACAAGGCGGCCATATTGGTGCCCGCGCCGGAGATCAGGACGGCGACTTTAGCTTTCATTTGCTCTCCCCTCCCGCAGGCGGGAGGGGCCGGGGGAGGGCCTCGACATTAAATGCTGCATGCGAACCTTTGGTTCGCCCCACCCCTAGCACCTCCCGCAGGCGGGAGGGGGATAAAGGCAGTTTAGCCGCCATAAGTCGCAGTCCAATCGGATTGTGCGCTCCATGTTTCGACAGAGCCCGTGACGGTGCAGCCTTTGTCGCCATCTGCAATGTGACCGATGCTGAACACCGTCTCACCAGCGGCCTCAAGCGCAGCGGTCACATCCGCGACATCTGCCTGCGCCACCACGACGGCCATGCCGACACCACAGTTAAATGTGCGCGCCATTTCCTCCGGCTCAATATTTCCTTGTGCCTGCAAAAACGCCATCAGGCGTGGCTGCGTCCACGCGTCCGCGTTGACATGCGCATGCAACCCAACTGGCAAAATACGCGGGATATTTTCAAGCAAACCGCCGCCCGTGATATGCGCCATTGCGTGGATTTTGCCCGTGCGTACCAGCGGCAGCAAGGACTTCACATAGATACGTGTGGGCGCCATCAGCGCGTCAATCAGGATGACATTCTGGTCGAAAAGAGCGGGACGATCAAGCTTCCAGCCCTTATCCGCCGCAAGCCTGCGCACCAAGGAAAAACCGTTGGAATGCACACCCGAAGACGCGAGGCCCAAGATGACATCGCCCGCCTCAATTTTGTCGGCGGTCAGGACTTGGTCGCGTTCCACCGCGCCGACGCAAAAGCCAGCAAGGTCATAATCGCCGTCGGAATACATGCCGGGCATTTCTGCGGTCTCGCCGCCGATCAGCGCGCATCCAGCCTGTTTGCAGCCCTCAGCGATGCTGGCCACAACCGATGTCGCGATAGCATTGTCCAGCTTGCCGGTCGCATAATAATCCAAGAAAAACAACGGCTCTGCGCCTTGCACGATCAGGTCATTCGCGCACATCGCAACGAGGTCGATGCCGACGCCTTCATGCCGTCCGGACTCTATTGCTAACTTCAGCTTTGTGCCCACACCGTCATTGGCCGCGACCAGTAACGGGTCATGAAACCCTGCTGCTTTCAAATCGAAGAACCCGCCAAATCCGCCAAGGTCGGCGTCGGCACCTGCACGACGCGTTGCTTTGGCCAGTGGCGCAATTGCGCGCACCAGGGCATTGCCAGTTTCGATGGAAACACCCGCCTTGGCATAAGTGTAGGATTCTGAGCTTTGATCTTTTGCGTCCATTTGTCGCCGTTAGCGAGAACAGGCTTGGAATTCCACGTCTATGTCGCCTAAAGGTGCCCAGATGACAAATTTGCGCAAGAATTGGTTCCGCATAACAGCAATCGGCTTGCCTTTGGCGCTGGTTGGCGGCGGCATCGTCGTTGCGCAGATTGAGGGGCCAAAGCGCGGTATTGCGCCGATTGCGAGTGCCGGCGACTTTGAAGTTACCGGCGTTTCGGTCAACGTGGTTGGCGACAACGCCTTTGAAGCACGAAAAAAGGGGTGGGAGCAGGCGCAGCGTATCGCTTGGGCGGCATTGTGGCGCAAAACCCATAATGAAGCAGGGGCCGGTCCGTCCGATTCGACATTGGACGGCATCACTGCCGCCATTGTGGTGGAACAGGAACAAATTGGCCCACGCCGTTATGTTGCAAAGCTGGGCGTCCTGTTTGACCGTGCGCGCGCGGGTCAGTTGCTGGGCGTCAGCGGTGTTGCTCGGCGTTCCGCGCCTTTGATGTTGTTGCCCGTCACTCACTCCGCAGGTGCACCCACCGTGTTTGAACAGCGCACGTCATGGCAGCGGAGCTGGGCCAAATTTCGTACCGCAGACAGCACGATCGATTATGTCCGCCCAAGCGGGGCAGGCGGCGAGTCGCTTTTGTTGAATGCTGGCCAACCGGAACGCCGCAGCCGCATTTGGTGGCGCACGATCCTTGACCAATTCGGTGCGGCGGACGTTATCATTCCCATCGCGCGGATTGAACGGCAATGGCCCGGTGGTCCAGTCATAGGACGTTTCTCGGCGCGTTATGGGCCGGATAATAAGTTTCTGGGTGCATTCACGCTGCGCACATCGAATAGCGCGGGCATTCCTGCGATGATGGATCAAGCCGTATTGCGGATGGATCAATTGTTCCAATCGGCCCTCTCCTCAGGACGCCTGCGGGCTGATGCATCTTTGGTCCTAGAACCCGAAGTTGTCGAGGGCGAGGATTTGGAGAGCGAAGTCAAAGACGCGGCGGCTTTGGATGAAACTGGCGCACCAGTGCAGGAATCCGCCGCGCCATCGCTTGACGATGTCGTCAGATCCATTGTGCCAGAGTCGCAGGTTCCTTCCGCGCCTCAACCCCGGCCATAAGCACATTTAGCGGGTCTATGCGTCAAATTGCCTTGCCCTTGGACGAGTTGCGCAGTGGCGCGTCGTCCAGCCTGATCATCACGGAGTCGAACGCAGCGGCCTTTGCCGGGCTGTCCAGTGCGGCGGGTTGGGCAAAGGGTTGTGCAATTCTCACAGGGCCGGCGCGCTCGGGAAAAACACTGATGGCGCGCTATTTTTCGGGACGCAATGGCATTGTCATTGATGAAGCCGAGGCAAGTGCTGACGAAACAATTTTCAACGCGTGGAACCGTTCGCAAGAAAGCGGCGTGCCGTTATTGCTGATATCGCGTTGGCAACCTGCGGAATGGAATGTTGCACTGCCCGATTTGCAGTCGCGATTAGGCGCGGCAATGTTGCTCGAAATTGCGCCGCCGGATGACGAGATGATTGAACAATTACTACAAAAACAGCTCTCCGACCGGGGCGCAGCGATTAGCATCGATGCCTTAAGCTATGTCAAACGGCGAATCGAACGCAGCTATGTTGCCATTGAAAAATTTGCGCGATCCGCAAACGCCATGGCGCTCTCGGAAAATGCGCCTGTAAATTTGACCTTGGTAAAAAAAGTTCTCGAAGACTGACCCTAAGCCGGTGTTTCCCGCACCATGTCTTCTTCATGCGTGAGGGTCATCTTGAGCTTGCCATTGACCACGGCAAATGCCAAGCGTCCTTCGACAAGGTCAAGCGCATCGCGCCCGAATTGGTCAAAACGCCATCCCGTTAATACTTCAAGGTCTTCGCGCTCGCCAGCGGCCAAGCGCTCAAGCTCTTCTGTCCGCACAATCAAGCGCGGGGCCACGTTTATCTCGCGGGACCGGATTTTTAGCAATAGCTTCAGCAGATCGGCGACTAGCGAACCGTCCTTGCCACCGCCGGGGGACGATCGGGCACGGTCTGGCAAATCGTCACGCGCCATAGGCTGGCTCGCCTCAATCACCCCGATCAGGCGCGCACCAATTTCATTGTCGCGCCATGCGGGCGATAGGCCACGCACTTTGGGCAGGTCGGCCTGACTTTTGGGTGGATGCGCGGCGATATCGGCCAGCGTTTCATCCTTCATGATCCGTCCACGCGGGATATTCTTGCGCTGCGCCTCTTTTTCGCGCCACGCAGCCATGGCTTGAAGCCGACCAAGCACTTCGGGTTTGCGCGATTGCACCTTAATCCGCGCCCATGCGTTTTCTGGGTCATTGCGGTAATTGGCGGCGTTGGAAATCCGCTCCATTTCGTCATTCAGCCACGCGCCGCGGCCTGTCGTCTTGAGCTTTTCAAGCATCATCGGAAAGATGACGGACAAATGCGTCACATCGGCAATGGCATAATCAATTTGGCGTTTATCCAACGGACGCCGTGACCAATCGGTAAAACGCGCGCCCTTGTCCAACTGGATACCCATCCACAGGTCGACGAGGTTTGAGTAACCAACTTGCTCACCCTGACCCAACGCCATGGCGGCGATTTGCGTATCGAACATGGGGTAAGGGGTTTTGCCGGTCAGGTTGAAAAATATCTCGATATCCTGCCCACCCGCGTGGAAAACCTTCAACACATCCTCATTTTTGCACAGCAGCTCCAGCATTGGCGTCAGGTCAAGACCCTCGGCCTTGGGGTCAATTGCGGCGGCCTCATTGGCGTCGGCGAGTTGAACCAAACATAAGTCGGGATAATAAGTGTTTTCCCGCATAAATTCGGTGTCGACCGCAACAAAAGGCGATTGTGCAAGGCGTGCGCATAAATCGGCGAGGCGTTTGCTGTCAGTGATAAGTGGATGAATCTGCATTGGGCATCGCCCTAGCACCCATTCACGACTTGACAAAGTGCCGCTGCACTGTTGACAGGCCCGCTTTCCACAGCTTTTTTGAATTGAACCAACAATGCACGCTTATCGTACGCACAAATGCGCTGAACTCCGCGATTCCCATGTGGGCGAAACCGTCCGCCTGTCGGGCTGGGTCCACCGTAAGCGCGACCATGGCGGTGTGTTGTTCGTCGACCTGCGCGACCATTATGGCATGACGCAGATCGTGGCCGATACCGATAGCCCCGCTTTGCCAGTATTGGAAGCTTTGCGCCTCGAAAGCGTCATCACCATTGATGGTGAGGTTAAGGCCCGAAGCGCAAGCACGGTCAATGCCCATCTGCCGACCGGGCAGATTGAAGTCTTCGCCCGCAGCGTCACCGTGCTGAGCAAGTCCGAAGAACTGCCATTGCCCGTCGCTGGTGAGCAAGAATATCCTGAAGAAACGCGGCTGAAATACCGCTTTCTCGATTTGCGCCGCGAAACGCTCCACGCCAATATCGTCAAGCGCACGCAGATCATTCGCGAAACGCGCCGCCGGATGGAAGATATCGGTTTTACCGAATATTCAACGCCCATCCTGACGGCATCCAGCCCCGAAGGCGCGCGCGACTTTCTTGTGCCAAGCCGCATCCACGCAGGAAAATTCTTTGCACTGCCGCAAGCGCCACAGCAGTATAAGCAGTTGTTGATGGTCGCTGGTTTCGACCGCTATTTCCAAATCGCACCATGCTTCCGCGATGAAGACCCGCGCGCCGACCGTTTGCCGGGCGAATTTTACCAGCTTGATCTGGAAATGAGCTTTGTCACGCAAGAAGAAATCTGGGACACAATGGAGCCAGTGATGGCGGGCGTGTTCGAAGCATTTGCCGACGGCAAAAAAGTGACACCCGCAGGACAGTTCCCGCGTATCCCGCATTCAAAGTCGATGTTAGATTACGGCACTGACAAGCCCGATTTGCGTAACCCGCTGATCATCCACGATGTTACCGATCATTTCAAAACCTCGGGCTTTGGCCTGTTTGAACGCATTGTTGAAGGCGGCGGCGTTGTCCGTGCCATTCCTGC
Source organism: Sphingorhabdus sp. (assembly GCA_044376035.1). Classification (GTDB taxonomy): domain Bacteria; phylum Pseudomonadota; class Alphaproteobacteria; order Sphingomonadales; family Sphingomonadaceae; genus Sphingorhabdus_B. The sequence goes on along the minus strand of JBILLO010000036.1, from coordinate 3,074 downwards.
GCCAAAAACTGCGAACAAGAGCCGTAAATTCTTCGACGATATGAACGAATGGGCGCGCAGCGAAGGCCATGCCGGACTTGGTTATGTCACCCGCAAGGGTGGCGAGTTTGGTGGCCCAATTGCCAAGAACCATGGCGAAGAGGGAATGCGCGCGCTGTATGATGCGATCGGTCTTGGACCCGACGATGGTTGCTTCTTTGCCGCTGGCAAGGAAGAGCAAGCGGCAAAGCTGGCTGGCGCGGCGCGCACGCGGACGGGCGAGCAACTTGACCTGATTGAAAAGGACGCGTTCCGTTTTTGCTGGATCATCGACTTCCCCTTCTACGAATGGAGCGAGGAAGACAAAAAGGTCGACTTTGCGCACAACCCCTTCTCAATGCCACAGGGCGGGCTACAGGCGCTCGAAACGCAGGACCCGCTCACCATCAAGGCGTATCAATATGACATGGTCTGTAACGGCTATGAGCTTGCCTCAGGCTCGATCCGGAACCAGCACCCCGATTTGATGGTCAAGGCGTTTGAACTCACAGGTCTGACGCAGGCGGATGTTGAGGCGCGTTTTGGCGGCATGTATCGTGCGTTCCAATTTGGTGCGCCACCGCATGGCGGCATGGCCGCAGGGGTGGACCGGATGGTCATGCTCTTGTGCGGCGTGCAGAATTTGCGCGAAATCACGCTGTTCCCGATGAACCAGCGGGCCGAGGACCTTTTGATGGGCGCGCCGTCGCCTGCGATGGCTAAACAGTTGCGCGAATTGCACATTCGCGTGGTGGAACAACCGCCCAAGGCCTGATATCGGGGACAAAATGTGCAACAGGATCTGTCCCTTTTGGGGACAGAGCTGCGCTTTCGCTTGTTTGTCTGTGCAATAGATGCTGGAAAGCGGGCATGTCCATTGACCTCTCCCAGTTTGAAGCCGGTAAAATATATGACGACACATATGACAAGGACCTGAAAAGCCTTCAGGAGCGCTTGTCCAAGCTACAAGCATTGCACATCCTGCATGATGCGCGCACTTTAATCATCTTCGAAGGCTGGGATGCTGCTGGCAAAGGCGGCGCAATCAAGCGGATGACCGCTTTGCTTGACCCGCGCTTTTATCAGGTCTTCCCGATTTCTGCGCCGACCTCAGAAGAAAAGGACAAGCATTTCCTGTGGCGCTTCTGGAACAAATTGCCGGGCAAACGGGAAATCAGCATTTGGGACAGAAGTCACTATGGCCGCGTGTTGGTTGAGCGTGTCGAGGGTTTTTGCACAGAAGCCGAATGGCGGCGCGGTTATTACGAAATCAACGAATTTGAATCGCGCCAAGGCGAGGTTGGCACGAAGATTATCAAGATATTCTTGCATGTGACTGCTGAAACACAAGACAAGGTTCTGACGGAACGGCTGGATGATCCAACCAAAAGATGGAAAGTCACTGCAGAAGATTTTCGCAATCGCGAAAAGCGGGAGGAATATCTCGACGCGCTAAAGGATATGTTCAAGCGCACGCATACGCATTGGGCACCTTGGACCGTTATCGACGGCAATAATCAAAAGGCGGCTCGGATTGCGGTCCTTACCCATGTTATCGCAGAATTAGAGAAGAGTGTGCCGCAGGAATTTCCAGAGGCTGATCCAGCGGTCGTGGCTTTGGCTCAGCGGACGATTGGCTATTCCCCCAAGGGATAGTCTATCCGTATTATTTCCCATTCTTTGGGCCCTGTCGGCAAATTCACAGTTTTGACATCACCCACGCGCGCGCCGCGTAGGGCGCGGGAAAGCGGGGCATTCCAGCCTATGCGTCCGTTGCTGGCATCCGCTTCATCGTCGCCAAGGATTGTGATCGTGCGTTCCACGTCATCGACATCCGCAATCGTAACGCACGCGCCAAAATATATGCGGCTTCGGTCTTCTTGCTTGGATGGGTCGAGTATTTGCGCGACTTTCATCTTTTTGGACAACTGACCCAGTTCCCGGTCAATCGCGCGGAGTTTTTGGCGGCCATAGATATAATCGCCATTCTCGCTTCGGTCGCCATTGCCGGCTGCCCAATGGACGATTTCGACGACTGCTGGGCGGTCGATGGCGAATAATTGTTCATAGCGTTCGCGTAAGGCCGCGAATCCGGCTGGGGTAATCGGGTTGGTGCGTTCGGCCATGCATTAACCCGGTGTCGATTTGCCCAAATAGGCGCTCAGTGGCGTTGCCGAGCGCACCCGTGCCTTTTCAGGGTGGAGATGGTCATACATCACCGCATTTTCCAAAACGCGGTAGACATAATCGCGGGTTTCGCTGAGCGGGATTTTCTCAATCCAATCCATCATATCAATGCTGCCTGTGCGCGGGTCTCCATAGGCGCGGAGCCATCTGTTCACATTGCCCGGACCGCCATTATAGGCGGCGATGGCCAAGGGATAACTTCCGCTATAATAATCGAGCATGCGTTCAATATAAGTGGCACCCAAGGCGATGTTGTAATCGGTATCAATGGTCAGCGCATCCGGACTATACGCCATTGAGATTTTGCCCGATGTTTCCCGCGCTGTTCCGGGCATCAATTGCATCAGGCCGCGTGCCCCTGCGTGGCTGACGGCGGCGCGGTCAAACTGACTTTCCTGACGCATGATCGCATGGGCAAGCGTCCAGGTCTGGCTATGCGCCACTGGAACATTGATAATGGGGTAGCTGTTGCCCAGCAAATCGGGGATGCCATCGGTGCGCGCTGCACGACCCGCCATCACTGCCAGATCCGGACGGGCAAGCGCTTGCGACAGGCCGATAGCAGCCGTATATGCGTCACGGTCATTCGCGTGGCGGGCAATGGCCCTGAAAAAGTTGCTCTGGTCACGCCAGCTGCCATATTTTGCGGCCAGCGCCGCTGCCAGATGCACAGGGGGGACATTCCCGTCCGCGAGAACTGGCGGGGTAGCTGCCACGCGCGGAACTTGCGGTAAGGGACGACGCAGCTGCTCCAAAGACAACTGGCCAAAAAAGCTCTCATAATATGCCGCTGCTTGTTCATAATAGCGTGTCGCGCTTGAAGGGTCTCCAGCCTTCGCAGCGGCCTTGCCCGCCCAATAAAAACCCTT
>JBILLO010000116.1:0-5248 GCA_044376035.1 Sphingorhabdus sp. | reverse complement strand
CAGATGTGCCCTTGGCATCAAAACCAAAACGGCCATAATATTCTGCATCTCCAATCATAACCATTGGCGCATCCTGCGGCGTTGCGGCGTTGAGCATCAATTGCATCAATTGTTTTCCAAGTCCGCTATTCTGGCGATGGGTGGCAACCGCGACTGGGCCGACCAAGACCAGATCGGCCATTCCAACGCGCACTGGCCAACACTGAATGCTCGCCACTAGTGCACTATCGTCCAAAATCCCAAAGGACAGATGGTCAATGGCGGCCATGCCTTTGCGCAGCAAATAAGCCGTGCGCCCATGCCGATCCGCCCCGAACGCATCATCGAGTAAAGCGTTCAACATATCAGCGGGTATGCCTGAAAGGGGCGTGTTGTGCATATTAAACTTGCCGGAATATGGGACAGTATAGCCGCGTCCCCTGTCATTGCGGGCGATGTTTGTCCAATCGAATATCATGTCGCCGATTATAAAGGCCGGGGTAAATTGCCTTTCGACGGAACATAGATTAGCATAGGCCGCTTAAGTGGTTTCGTCACGCAGGAGAGAGAATTTGACCGATCAGGAAGCGCCCCAAGCGGCACAAGAAGCGAGTTCGTCACCCGCTCCGGCCCGACCGCGTGCCTCAAAAGATATTCTTGGCTATCTGGTTTTGATTACAGGCGTCGGCGCGCTGGTCTGGGGCGCGGTTGCTGCGGTTGGCACAGGTTGGGGGTATTGGGAATATACATCGGGGCTGAAGGGCGTTGTGGGGGCATTTCTTTTGGGGATAGCGGCCATTTTGATTGGTCTCGTTCAAGAGTGGCGCGTTCGTAAATCTGCAACTCGGCCCTTGCGCGCACGGCGCTGGATCGGGATGCTGGTCGCGTTGGTCTATGTTGGCTGGGTAGGGACGTTTCTTGTCAAGGCGCTGACTGTGCCTGCTATTCATGACGTATCTACGGACCTTGCTGATCCGCCAGCCTTTGTGACATTGCAATTGCGTGCGGACAATTGGGACGCGGTTCCCGGCGCGGACGATGCGAAAATGCGCGGCCTTACGCCGGAACAACGTTGGGCGATGGTGCATCAAAAGGCCTATGGCGACATCCGCTCGGTACGTGTGAACGAACCGGTGCCGACGGTGGTTGCCAAGGCGGAGCGTCTGGCCAAAGCACGTGGTTGGGATGTCGCAACATCCTTACCAGCAGAAGGCCGTTTGGAAGCCACCGAAACCAGCGCATTTTTCCAGTTCAAAGATGATGTCGTCTTGCGCGTCCGTCCATCCGACACGGGCGAGGGGAGCATTGTTGATATGCGCTCGGTCAGCCGCGTCGGGCAGAGCGATTTGGGTGTGAACGCCAAACGCGTCCGGTCGTTCTTGGCGGATTTAACTGGAACGGTAACGGCGGCGCAATAAAACGCCGCCGCCAGTTTCGTTACTTTTTGGGGGTCAGTTTCAACAAGCGGCCCTTTGATCCTGCGCGTTCGTCTTCAAGCAACCAGATGGCGCCATCGGGACCCTGCTCGACTTCGCGGATACGCGCGCCCATATCCCATTGGTCTGCCTTAGTAGCGTTTTCGCCGTCCAGCTGCACACGCACCAAAGCCTTTGCACCAAGGCCGCCGATAAACGCGCTGCCTTTCCAAGCTGCAAACATGTCTCCCGAATAGATCATCAATCCGCCGGGCGAGATAGCCGGGTTCCAGAAAACCTTCGGCGCTTCAAAACCATCGCCGGCCACATGGTCGGGGATATTGCGGCCGCCATAATGGTCGCCATTTGACACGGTTGGATAACCGTAATTGGCTGCCTTTTTGACAAGGTTCAATTCATCACCGCCAGCGGGGCCCATTTCTTGGTTCCACAGGCGACCCTGCGCGTCAAAGGCAATACCAAGCGGATTGCGATGTCCGTAAGACCAGATCTGCGACTTGACCCGGCCTTGGTCATAAAAGGGGTTGTCCGATGGCACCATGCCGCCGTCGGTTAAGCGCACAATTTTGCCAAGATTTTGGTTAAGGTCCTGCGCGGGGTCAAATTTCTGCCGCTCGCCGCTGCTGATATACAGCATCGCGTCCGGACCAAAGGCGAGGCGATGGCCATAATGGCCTTGCCCCGAAACCTTTGGTTCCTGACGCCAGATGATTTGAACGTCCGTCAGCATGGGCTTTGCGCTTGTTACATCCAGCTTGCCACGGGCAACTGCCGCACCAAAGCCACCTTCGCCTGCCTCTGCAAAGCTGAGATAGACGAAATTGTTGTTCGCAAAGTTGGGGTGAAGGATGATATCGCCAAGGCCGCCCTGGCCACCATAAGCGACCGCAGGAACGCCCTCGATATCGACAACGGCACCTTCATTTTGCCACAGCTTGACCTTACCTTTTTTTTCCGTCACAAGGGCGTAAGCGGTGCCGGGCACGAATGTCATGGCCCAAGGCTCTTCAAAATCGGCAACGACGGCGACATCAAAAGGCACAGCATCCTTGTCTGCAGGGGCAGCGTCACTGATTGAAGGTTGGCAGGCGGCGGCCAGCAATGTTGTGCCGATCAGAAAAGACAATTTTGACATGATGCAAAGCTCCTTGTTATATATAAGCCCTTATCAATTGGTGCATGCTGGGGCGATGTGCAAGGCACTTGCATATGAAAGTCTTCGGGGCTATACCCAAGTCATCCTTACATTGTGAGAACGTGAAAGGGCTGGCGCCACTGGGGCCGGCGCGAAAGTCATTGCATGCCGAATAAGAAAGTCTGATTTTGCCTGATCTGGATAAACTGAGCAGTTTGATTGCGCCTGAGGCCCAAGCGCTTGGCTTTGCCTTGGTGCGCGTGGCGTGGTTTTCCAATGGCGCGCAGGGCAGCGATGAACCAACCTTGCAAGTGATGGCCGAGCGTCCTGAGACACGGCAACTCCACATAGATGATTGCGCGGCGCTCTCGCATCGTATCTCTGATCTGTTTGACGAGCTTGACCCCATATTGGAGGCGTATCGCCTTGAAGTTAGCTCGCCCGGGATTGACCGGCCATTGACGCGGCTTGCGGATTTCTCTGACTGGGTAGGGCATGAGGCCAAGATCGAACTGAGCGAGCCGATGGATGGCCGTAAGAATATTCGCGGTGATCTTGCCGGTGTCGATGGCGAAAATATTCATGTCGACGACCGCAAGGCGGGGCGCTTGACCTTCCCATTTTCCGCACTTGGCCACGCCAAGCTGCTCTTGACAGACCGCCTGATTGCGTCGACTGCCCCCATCAACAGCGATGGGGCGGACGAAGTAGAGGCTGAACCCATTCACGACGAAGCACAGGAAGATGAAGAACATGGCCAGTAGTATTGCCGCCAACAAGGCTGAATTGCTTGCAATCGCCAACGCGGTCGCCACCGAAAAGATGATCGACAAGTCGATTGTTATCGAAGCGCTTGAAGAAGCTATCCAGCGTGCTGCTAGGGCGCGTTATGGGGCCGAAAACGACATCCGTGCTAAGCTCGACACGCAGACCGGTGACTTGCGTCTGTGGCGCGTTGTCGAAGTTGTTGAAGACGTCGAAGATTATTTCAAGCAAGTCGACCTAAAGCAGGCGGACAAGCTGCAAAAAGGCGCTGCTGTCGGCGACTTCATCGTCGATCCGCTTCCCCCTGTGGATTTGGGCCGTATCGATGCACAGTCCGCCAAGCAGGTCATCTTCCAAAAGGTGCGCGATGCCGAGCGTGAGCGCCAGTTTGAAGAATTCAAGGACCGCACTGGAGAAATCATCACCGGCGTCGTTAAGTCGGTTGAATTTGGCCATGTCGTCGTTGACCTTGGCCGCGCAGAAGGCGTTATTCGCCGCGACCAGCAAATCCCGCGCGAAGTCGTCCGCAGCGGCGACCGCGTCCGCGCGCTGATCATGAAGGTGCAGCGTGAAAATCGCGGACCACAGATACTGTTGAGCCGCGCGCATCCCGATTTCATGAAGAAATTGTTCGCGCAAGAAGTGCCTGAAATCTACGACGGCGTCATTGAAATCAAGGCCGCCGCACGCGACCCCGGTAGCCGCGCCAAGATTGGCGTTATCAGCTATGACAGCAGCATTGACCCCGTTGGCGCATGCGTCGGTATGAAGGGTAGCCGCGTTCAGGCCGTCGTGCAGGAAATGCAGGGCGAAAAGATCGACATCATTCCATGGTCCGAAGACACCGCGACATTCATCGTGAACGCGCTTCAACCAGCAACGGTCAGCCGCGTTGTCATTGACGAAGAACAAGGCCGGATCGAAGTTGTCGTGCCTGACGATCAATTGAGCCTTGCCATAGGCCGTCGTGGACAAAATGTCCGTTTGGCCTCGCAGCTTACGGGCCGTGGCATCGACATCATGACCGAAGCGGAATCGAGCGAGAAGCGGCAGAAGGAATTTGTCGAACGTTCCGAAATGTTCCAACAAGAGCTGGATGTTGACGAAACGCTCGCGCAATTGCTGGTGGCCGAAGGCTTTAGCGAGTTGGAAGAAGTCGCTTATGTCGATTCTGCCGAAATCGCCACTATCGAAGGCTTTGATGACGGTTTGGCCGCAGAATTGCAGAGCCGCGCACAAGAAGCGCTGGATCGCCGCGAAGAGGCAAACCGGGCCGAGCGCCGGGAGCTTGGTGTTGAAGATGCCGTTGCGGAATTGCCCATATTGACCGAAGCGATGTTGGTCGTTCTGGGCAAGGCTGGCATCAAGACGCTGGACGATTTGGCGGACCTTGCCACCGATGAATTGATCCAGAAAGCACGTGAGCCACGTCGCAATGAGCGGAGCGATCGCGAAGTACGGCGCAACCGTACCGAAGATAAGGCCGGCATATTGGCGGTCTTTGGTTTGTCTGAAGAGCAGGGTAACGAAATCATCATGGCTGCTCGCGCGCACTGGTTCGAAGAGGAGGACGCGATTGCAGCGGACAACTCTCAATGAGAACCGACACTCCCCAATAAGGAAGTGCATATTGTCAGGTGAGCATGGGACTCGTGCCCAGCTCATCAGGCTTGCCCTCGGTCCTGATGGCAGTATCGCACCTGACCTGTTCGCAAAGGCGCCCGGTCGTGGCGCGTGGATTGGCGTTTCTAGCGAAGAATTGTCCAAGGCGCTGGCCAAGGGTAAGCTTGCGGGATTGCTGCGCCGGGCGTTCAAAACGGACAAGATTGAAATCATCGATGACCTGACGGGGCGCATTGATCGCGGGTTGGAAAAGGCGTTTTTGGACCGGCTTGGGTTGGAAGCGCGGGCCGGGCACCTTATCTTGGGGGCA
>JBILLO010000035.1:0-15884 GCA_044376035.1 Sphingorhabdus sp. | reverse complement strand
AGCAAAAATGCGGTTACCAACACCGACCAGACGAACAATGGCATTTTGTGTAAGGTCATGCCCGGCGCACGCATGTTGAAAATGGTGGTGATGAAGTTGATGGCACCCAAGATCGATGCTGCACCCGCCAAGTGAAGCGAGAAAATAGCCATGTCGACGGCTGGCCCAACCGAGCCTGACGTCGACAGCGGCGCATAGACCGTCCAGCCAGTGCCCGCGCCAAGTCCCGTGCCACCCGGCACAAAGCTTGACCCAAGCAACATGATGAAGGCCACAACGGTCAACCAGAAGCTGATGTTGTTCATGCGTGGGAACGCCATGTCCGGCGCGCCAATCATCAAAGGCACAAACCAGTTACCAAAGCCGCCAATAATGGCGGGCATGACCATGAAGAACACCATGATCAGGCCGTGGGCCGTGATCAGCACGTTCCACATATGATAGGCTTCGTCGAGCGAGGCTTCTTTGCCGGCCATCATCGATGCCCAGCCTTGCAGATATTGAATGCCAGGAGCAGCAAGCTCCAACCGCATCAAGCCCGAAATCGCACCGCCCACAATCCCTGCAAAAATTGCAAAGATCAGATACAACGTCCCGATGTCTTTATGGTTGGTCGACATGAACCAGCGGGCGAAGAAGCCCGGCTTGTGGTCCGCGTCATGATGGTCATGCGCGTGAAGGTCGGTGCCTGTGGCAGCAATGGTTGTCATCCGTCTGGCCCTTTTACTTAGTTGGCGCTGCAGCAGGTGCAGCAATTGTGTCTATGGGGGTCGCGGTTGCGGCGGCTGGCGCAACAGCAGCAGGTGCCGGCTTTTCTTCGCCGGGCATCGTGCCGCCCTGCGCCTTCACCCATGCCGCAAATTGTGCAGGCGGCAGTGCCTCCACAACGATTGGCATAAACGCGTGGCGCGCGCCGCAGAGTTCAGAGCATTGCCCGAAATATACGCCAGGCTTCGTAATCGTCACCGACTTTTCGTTGAGACGACCGGGAACCGCATCAAGCTTGAACCAAAGCGACGGCACCGCAAATGCGTGTATCACGTCCGCTGCCGTGGTTTGGATGCGCAATGGGACCCCGGCGGGTACAACCATGCGATTGTCAGCAGCCAACAGTTTTGGCCCGTCGTTTTCGGTGCGGAAACGCTCACCCTTGGCGGCATCGCCTTCTTCTTTCAGCATGTTTGAAACAACTTCGAACCCGCCATGGTCGGGATAGGTGTAGCCCCAATACCACTGATAACCAGTCGCCTTAATGGTAACGGCGTCTGCTGGTGCTGGCTTAAACTGCTTGGCCAACAAATCTAGCGATGGATAAGCAATGCCCAAGAGGATGAGCACAGGGATCAAGGTCCATACCACTTCGATAAAGGTATTGTGCGTCGTTTTTGATGGTACTGGATTGGCGCGGCGGTTGAAACGCACGATCACCCAAAGCAGGAGTCCAAGGACAAACAGAGAAATGAGGGTGATGATCGGCAGCAGGATCGCATTGTTAATCCATTTTGCATATTGGCCGTTTTCGGTGAACTGCTCTTGGAAATCGATTTCCTTCGCCTTTGGCATACCAACGCTATCTTCATAATTAGGGCGCATCGGGGTGTAGCCCGGTAATGAACCATCCATAGCCTTTGGCGCAGCAGCGGCTGCCGGGGCGGCGGGTGCAGCGGTCGTTGCTGCAGCAGGCGTCGCAACCACAGGCGCAGCCACTTCCTTCGTCAATGGCGCTGGCGCAGGATTCGCTGGCTGCGCTATCACCAATGACGGCATAGTCATGGCAGCAAAGACAACCAGTAATTTCTTCCACATATTCATCTACTTGGCCCCGTATTCTTGGTGCGGCGCAGGAACTTTGCGCATGTCTTGCTCACTCGAGGGTGGCCGGACTTGCGCGACCTATAGTCGCGCTAATCTGAACCCTCAAGCAGTCGATTGCATATTTTTAGCATTTAATTGCACCACTCTTCTACCCATTTGCGTTGCAATCCGTTAAACCAGACATGCAAAAGACGACATTGGCTAACAAGGAAAACTCTCCCCATCATGACCGAAGATGAAATACTGTCTGAATTCCGTAGCGTAGACGCGCTGCTAGAGGGGCATTTCCTGCTGTCTTCCGGCCGTCACAGCGCGTATTATTTGCAATGCGCTAGGCTGTTAATGAACCCCGAGCGCGCCGGACGGATTGCGCTTGCGATCAGTCAAAAAATGCCCCGCGAATTGCGGACTGAGGTTCAGGCGGTCATTTCGCCCGCCATGGGCGGGATCATCATCGGCCATGAAATGGGCCGCGCGCTCGGCGTTGATGCCATGTTTGTGGAACGCCCCGAAGGTGTTTTTGCCTTGCGCAGGGGATTTACCCTCGCGCCGGGCACTAAAGTCCTCATGGTTGAAGATGTCGTGACCACTGGCCTGTCTTCACGTGAAGCGATTGCCGCGATTGAAGCGGCTGGCGGCGTTGTTATTGCTGCGGCGGCTGTGGTTGACCGTTCCGCGGGGACCGTTGAGCTTGGCGTTCCCTTTTACCCGCTGATCCAGTTGAGCTTTCCAACCTACGCGCCCGACGAACTGCCGCCGGAGCTTGCCGCGACAGAAGCGGTAAAGCCGGGTAGCCGCACATTATGACTCACGCCTCGATGCTGCACCGCTTGCGTTTGGGCGTGAACATTGACCATGTTGCGACCATCCGCAATGCGCGCGGCGGTGATCATCCAGACCCGGTACGTGCGGCGCAGATTGTGGCTGCCGTCGGTGGCGACGGCATCACGGCGCATCTGCGGGAGGACCGGCGTCATATTCGTGATGCCGATATTGAACGTATCATGGCCGCGACGAATTTGCCGCTAAACCTTGAAATGGCCGCGACCGACGAGATGCTGGAGATCGCGTTGCGGCACAAGCCGCATGCCGCGTGCATCGTTCCCGAGCGGCGCGAGGAGCGGACAACCGAGGGCGGATTGGACGCAGCGGGACAGCATAATCATCTTGCGCCCATCGTCACGCGACTCCGCGACGCCAATATCCGCGTCAGCCTGTTTATTGAGCCTGATGCGCGCCAGATTGAAGCGGCTATGCGCCTGAAAGCAGATATCGTTGAGTTCCACACGGGCAAATATGCCCATGCGCAAGGCGAGGAGCGCGAGATAGAGCTGCGCCGGATTGCCGATGCCGCAGCGCTCGCGGCAAAGAACGGGATCGAGCCCCATGCGGGCCATGGGCTTACTTTTGACAATGTTCAGCCCATTGCCGCCATTGCGCAATTTGCCGAACTCAACATCGGGCACTATCTGATCGGTGAGGCCATCTTCATTGGTTTGGAAGAAAGCGTGCGGAGAATGCGGGAATTGATGGACCTTGCCCGGTGATCATTGGGCTTGGCTCTGACCTGTGTAATATCGAACGCATCGCCAAATCGATTGCGCGATTTGGTGCGCGCTTTGAAAATCGTGTTTTCACTGACGTGGAACGCGCCAAAGCAGCAAAGCGCCCATTTACCAAAGCGGGGACCTATGCGAAGCGCTTTGCCGCCAAGGAAGCCTTTTCAAAGGCCGTGGGAACCGGTTTCAAACATGGCGTGTTTATGAAGGACATTGGCGTTGTCAATGCGCCCACAGGTGCGCCGACCCTGTCCCTGACCGGCGGCGCAAAAGCGCGGCTAGACGCAATGATTCCTTCGGGTTATGAGGCACATATTCATTTGACGCTGACGGATGACCATCCGTGGGCACAGGCATTTGTCATTATAGAAGCGTTGAGATCGCAAAAGGCATGACCAGTTTGACCACCGACAACAAGGCCGCGGCAACACCGCCCGCGCCATTACCTGAAAAGAAGGGCTGGGCGGCAGCGGCTTGGGCCGAGTTTAAAGGCATGTTCTGGCTTCTGCTCGCCGTGCTTGCATTCCACAGCATCATTGCAAAGCCCTTTTACATTCCGTCTATTTCGATGATGCCGACCTTGCTGGTGGGTGACCGCCTGTTCGTCAGCAAATATCCGTACGGATGGAGCCATGTGTCGCCGACGATACCGAATCCTGTCGCGATATTTCGCTGGCTGGTGTTGCGCGAAGAAGTGGACGCCTTGGCGGTGCCTTTGCCGGAGAGCAACACGCGCGTCTGGGGCAAATTGCCCGAACGTGGCGACATCGTCATATTGACGCCAAAGGGCAGATATCAGGATTGGATCAAGCGCGTCATCGCCTTGCCCGGCGACACCATCGAACTGCGCGCAGGGCAGATTTTCCTCAATGGCAAACCCGTGAAGCAGGAAACCCAACCAAACCTGATCTTACCGGTCGATGCCAACAACCCCTGCAATGATTATGACTTTCCGGGCGCACTGACGCGCGGCGATGATGGTGTGCTCAGTTGCCATTTGCCAATCATTCGCGAGACCCTGCCCAACGGGGTGCAATATGATATGATTGACGCGCGTCGGCGCGATACCGATGACATGGGGCCTGTGAAGATTCCTGCGGGTCATGTTTTCCTGATGGGTGATAACCGCGATAACAGTTCCGACAGCCGCGTGGCGGCAGAGTTTGGCGGACTTGGTGGTCCTGTATCATGGGATCGCATCGGCGGCCGCGCCGAAATTATCACATTCTCGGTTGATGGCAGCACTGGCCTTAATCCGGCAAGCTGGGTCAGCTCCCTACGCGGTGATCGCGCTGGCGACAGCTTGCGTCCTAAAAAGGTCGGCCAAGGTGAGTGATGCCGCGCCCCTTGCGCAAAGCAAGCCGCGCCGGACGCGCAAAAAGCCTGCCGCGCAGGTAAAGGACAGCTTTCGTGAGGAGGTAGGCCCAACCGAGCTTTACGACCCCCTCATTCGTTCGGAGATAAAGCGCGCTGCGGTATGGATTGGCATGGCCAGCCTTGTAGTTGCCTTCATCTGGCTTGCGCAGCCCATTCTTCTCATCATTGGCGGCATCGTTCTTGCCGCGATGTTCGACGGCGGCGCGCGGCTTCTTGGCCGAGTGCTGCCCATCCCGCGCGGCTTCCGCCTGACCATTGTCGTGCTGGCGGTGTTTGGTTTTATGTATTGGACGTTTGTCTTCACAGGTTCTGAACTCGCCGCGCAAGCCGCAAGCCTTCAGGCCATTGTCGAAAGCCAAATTGAAATAATAGGTAATCGGATTGAAGCGGCAGGGTTCAACATTTCTGCCGAGGATATGAAAAGCCTTGGTTCGCAGATTTTGAGCTCCGTTGGCCGCGTCACTGAAGCGGTATCGTCCGTTTTGGGCGCGGTCACAAACCTTGCGATGATGCTGGTTCTCGGCATCTTTATCGCAATCGAGCCCCGCTTATATGAACGCGGTGTCGCGTGGATGTTGCCTTTGGCAGAGCGCGCGCATTTTTATGTCGCCGCCGAAAAAATGGGCAGCGTCCTGCGCCGCCTGATGGCGGGTCGCCTGCTTGGCATGGTGGTTGAAGGCGTTGGCACCTGGGCGTTACTCAGCCTTGGCGGCGTGCCAATGGCGGCGTTGCTGGGTGTGCTCACGGGCCTGCTGGCATTCTTGCCTAATATCGGCGCAATTGTGTCGGGGGCCCTTATCATCCTCGTTGGATTTTCTGCGGGGGTTGATGTCGGGCTCTATGCCGTTTTCGTATATTTCGTTGTGCAAATGGTGGACGGGTATTTGATCGTACCGATGGTCGCAAAACGTGCGGTCGATTTGGCACCTGCTTTAGTGCTCGGCGCGCAGATTCTTTTCGGTGCGTTATTCGGCATTTTGGGGCTTGCGCTGGCCGACCCAATCATCGCGATGATCAAGGTCGCGCTGGAGCGACAATCCGTCCGCAATGAAGCGCGTGGCATCCGCGAAGGGCCGTGACCCAAACCATATGTTGCTAGGGTCAGGACCTATTAAATCCACCTTCGCGGTTTGAGGCCATTTTGTTCAGTGCAAGGCGGCAAAGCGCAGGCTTAGTGGTTCTAAGTCCAAGCTTGCCAACGCGGCAATGGACAAAATGGGTCAAATCCGAAGGACGCCAAAATGGCTTCGATCTCGAAACAAAATGCCCTTGCAGGCAGAATGACTGCCTGCGGCGGACATTTTTCTTCGATATCTTTGCCATTTTGACGCCGCGAAGGTGGATTTAAGTGGTCCTGACCCTAATCGTCTGCTTTATATTAGGCGTCGCCAATTTTTGTATGCACAAAGCAGTGGCGGAATCTGGGCATCCTTTTGTCGAAGAAAGTAAGCGCTATTTCAGCCGGCATTTTGGTCCTTATGGAAGCTATGCCATTGAACTGGCATTGCTCATCGGCGCCATGTGGTTGGCCAATGCAGGCTCCTTAGCGGTATCGCTCCTCTACGCCGCTTACACCGCCGTAAACGGCGTTGCGACATGGATGCTGTTGTCGAACAAGACGTGATGGGCCTTTGTGCTTTGCGCTAATATAATTATATGGCCCCTGTGCCACCATTAGCTCCCACCAACGATGCCAAGCCCGATTTCGCCGTCATGCGGCGATTCTTGCCCTATTTATGGCCGAAGAACGCAGCGGGTTTGCGCGCCCGCATTGTCTTTGCCTTGCTGCTGGTGGTTGTCTCAAAACTTATTCAGCTCAGTATGGCATGGCTCTATGGCCAAGCCATCGACCGCATGGTCCCGGGCATGGAGGCCAGCGTCGCCATCGCCATCGCCTTGGTCGCGGCGTATGCCGGCGCGCGTTTTGGCGGGGTATTATTCGACAATTTGCGCAACATCGTCTTTGAACGTGTCGGGCAAGATGCGACGCGGCGTCTGGCCGAAAATGTCTTCAGCCATTTGCATAATCTGTCGATGCGCTTCCATATGAACCGGCGGACAGGCGCGGTTACCAAAGTGATTGAGCGTGGGACCAAGAGCATCGACATCATGCTCTATTTCCTTTTGTTCAACATCGCACCCACCTTGCTTGAGCTGTTTTTAGTCTCCGTTTATTTCAAGATTTCATTTGGCTGGGGCATGGTCATTGCCACGCTGATCATGGTCGTCAGCTACATTGTTTACACGACACTGATCACCAACTGGCGCAACAAATTGCGCGAGGAAATGAACGAGCTCGACACGCAGACCGTTGCCAAGTCCGTCGACAGCCTCCTAAACTATGAAACGGTCAAATATTTCAACGCAGAAAAGCGGGAGACCCGCCGCTATGCGGAGGTGGTGCATCATTACGCCAATGCCGCCGTCAAATCTGAAAACTCGCTCGCTGCGCTGAACATTGGGCAATCGCTGATCACCAATCTGATGATGGCTGGGGCCATGGGCTATGTCGTTTGGGGCTGGTCACGCGGGCAATTTACCACAGGCGACGTGGTAACGGTGAATACCTTGCTGGCGCAGCTTTTCCGACCATTGGACATGTTGGGCATGGTGTATCGCACCATACGCCAGGGCCTGACCGATATGGCCGCGATGTTTGCGCTTATCGATACGCCCGCCGAAATCACCGACAAACCAAATGCGCCTGCGCTTGCGGTCCAGGGCGGCGCTTTGGTGTTTGACGATGTGTATTTCGCGTATGACGCGGAGCGGCAAATATTAAACGGCGTCAGCTTCGACATAAAGCCCGGCCATACGCTGGCCGTGGTTGGCCCATCGGGCGCGGGCAAGTCGACCATCGCGCGGCTTCTCTATCGTTTTTACGATATTACCGGCGGTCGCATAACCATCGATGGGCAGGATGTACGCGACGTTACGCAGTCTAGCCTGCGCAGTTCCATCGGCATCGTTCCGCAGGATACCGTTTTGTTCAACGACACCATCGGCTATAATATCGGCTATGGCCGCGAAGGTGCCAATCAAGCGGAAATCGAAGAGGCTGCGCGCGGCGCATCGATCCACGGCTTCATCGAATCACTGCCCGACCAATATGCCGCCAAGGTTGGCGAGCGAGGGTTAAAGCTGTCCGGTGGTGAAAAGCAGCGCGTGGCGATTGCCCGCACATTGTTGAAAAATCCACCGGTGTTGATCCTTGATGAAGCCACCAGTGCCTTGGACAGCCGCACTGAGTCGGAAATTCAAGCAACGCTGGAACGTATTTCGGAACGCCGCACCACAATCATCATCGCGCATCGGCTTTCGACCGTCGTGAACGCAGATCAGATCATTGTGCTTGAGGCTGGGCGCGTGGCGGAGAAGGGAACGCACCTGCAATTGCTGCGCAAAAATGGTCTATATGCCGACATGTGGGCGCGCCAGCAAACCGAAGCCGAAGACGAGGCGGTTCCTGCCGCGTAAAATCAGGCGCTATCTGCAACAAATGCATGTGCCCTCTGTCATTGGCAGTTCGGTCACGCTAGGGCTTTTATATGGCCTCCGTCGCTCCCTCCCCCACGCCAGCCGATGTTTTGCATCGCTTGTTCGGCTTCGCTGGCTTTCGCGGGCAGCAGGAACAGGTGGTTACGCGCGTTTTGGCTGGTCAGCGCACGCTTGCGGTCATGCCAACGGGCGCGGGCAAGTCGCTTTGCTATCAACTGCCCGCGGTGATTATGGATGGCACCTGCATCGTCATATCGCCGCTGATCGCGCTCATGCATGACCAAATGCGCGCGGCCGATGCCGTAGGTATTCGCGCCGCGACATTGACGTCCGCCGACGATAATCGCGCCGAAACCATATCACGGTTCCGTGCGGGCGAACTTGACCTATTATATGTCGCGCCGGAGCGCGCATCGGGGCAGGAGTTTCGCAGCCTGCTGCGCGAAACGAAAATATCCCTCTTTGCGATTGATGAGGCGCATTGCGTGTCCGAATGGGGCCATGATTTCCGGCCCGATTATCGTTTGTTACGGCCATTGCTGGATGACTTTGCGCATGTGCCGCGCCTTGCGCTGACCGCCACCGCCGACACCCACACACGCGATGATATTGCCGAACAATTGGGCATAGCCAAAGATGGCGTCATGGTGGCGGGTTTTGACCGCCCCAACATCCGCTACATCGCTGAGGCCGCGCCAAATAGCGGGATCGCGTCCTTGGTAAAGGGGTTGCAGGGTGCAGGCATCGTCTACGCCCAAACCCGCGACCGCACCGAAAAAATCGCCGCCCAGATCGCCGCGACGGGCCGCAGGGCGCTTTTTTATCATGCAGGTATGGAGCCACAAACGCGCGCGCGTGCGCAAGCCGAATTTGTGTCCTCCGAAGACATGGTCATGGTCGCAACTGTCGCGTTCGGCATGGGCATCGACAAGCCTGATGTCCGCTTTGTCGTGCATGCTGGCCTGCCGAAATCCATCGAATCTTACTATCAGGAAAGCGGTCGGGCCGGGCGCGATGGTGACCCGGCGGTCGCGCATATGCTGTGGTCCGCAGGCGACTTTACCCGCGCGCGTGGGCGCTTGACCGAGCTGCCACCTGAGCGGCGTGAGGCGGAATTGGCCCGCGTCGCCGCATTGTCGCACTTGGTGGAAACCCCCGGCTGCCGCCGCGCGGTTCTGCTGCGCCACTTTGGCGAAAGCCCAGCCGAAACATGTGGCAATTGCGACAATTGCTTGCATGCGCCCGGCGTGCACGACGCGACTGAGCTGTCCCGCAAATTGCTGTCCGCCGCCTATCGGACGGGTCAGAGATTCGGCATGGGCCATTTGGAGAAGGTTCTGGTGGGCAATAAAGACGACCGGATTACGCAATTCGGGCATGACCAGCTTTCGGTGTTTGGCATTGTGAACCGGACCGAGGCCGCGATGCTGAAGCCCTTGTCGCGTGCCTTGCAAGCGCGCGGCGCGTTGGTCGCGAACGAACATGGCGGCCTGAAACTTGGCGGCGAGGCACGGGCGATCATGCGGGGCGATCAAAAGATTGAGATCGCTGTGGTAAAACCCGGCAATACGCGCCGCGCAGGCCGCCTCGACAACCCCATTGGCAACCCGTTATTTGAGGCATTGCGCGCCAAACGTCGGGCACTTGCCGAAAATGTCGGCGTGCCGCCTTATGTCATTTTCCACGATGCAACCTTGCGCGAAATGGCGCTCACCCGGCCAGCCGATATCCGCGCCTTGGGCCGGATCAGCGGCGTCGGAGCCCGAAAGCTAGAGGCCTATGGCGCAGAATTTCTAGCGATAATCGCGCAATTTTAGAACTGAAGCTTATCGCAGCATTGACCGGTGGCGGCGGCTGGTCGTTTTGTCCGTTAGGGCCTATAGGCATTCGAAAGTCCGAACCGCGCTTGCATCGCAGCTTCTAAAGCCAGCCCCTTAACCAGATGAAGTTCATCACCAGCTATCTGTGTGGTCATACGATGCTGTGCAACTGCATCTCTAAGTTCTTGATCTGTCATAGACTCAACTTTAGCTTTAAATTCCTCAAAAGCTGATTGACCCTCAGGCGTTCCCATTTGCATTAGCCTATCTCCATGTTGTGCGCTAAGTATAGCTGACTGGCGGCTGGATTGCGATAGGCCATCCGTCAAATTTCAAACTGAGAAACTACCCCTCCTTGTCATCGATTGCGGATTAAAATATGGCGGATAGATTATCGCCTGTTATGGCGGTTTTATCACAGGACTTTTCAGATGTTTCGCCAACTCACAGACCATATCTTGGTAGCGCCGCAAATTGACGTCGGCGACGTGATGGACGCCGCGCAAGCGGGCGTAACGCTTATCATCAACAACCGCCCCGAAGATGAATCCGCAGATCAAACGCCCGGTGCAGACATTGAGACCGCAGCACGGGCCGCAGGGTTGGATTATGTCGCGATTCCGGTGACGCATGCAGGCTTTGCCGAATGGCAAGTCAGCGCCATGGCCGATGCCTTGGACAATGCCGACGGCAAAGTGCTGGCCTATTGCCGCTCGGGCACCCGCTCGACCTTGTTATGGGCCTTGGCGCAGGCGTCCAAAGGCGAACATCCTGCCGTCTTGGCCGAAAAGGCCGCGGATGCCGGTTATGATTTAACGCCTGTGACCGCAATGATGGATATGCTGCGCGGGCGGGCTTCGTGACCGCAGAATTGCTGAAGTTGGCGGGGTCAATCGCCGCGATCTTGTTCATCGCCTGGCTTGCGCGGATATGGAGACTCGGCGGCGACGTCCGCATCCGCAGCGAAGAGCAAGCGCGCGCAATTGCCCATGAGACTGTATGCGGGTTCGAACCTGTCGAAATTGCCATCGACAAGGCCGGTATCGCCGCGTTGATGCGTGATGCCGATGGTCGGCATCTTTTGGTGCGGCGGCATGGCGTACAATGGGTCGGACGGTTACTTGACCACCATAATGAGGCGCGTCTTGACCACAATTTCCTTATCGTTGGCACGGGCGAGAAAAGCTTTGGCTCGGTAACGCTTAACTTGGGTGCGGAAGCGCCGCATTGGGCGGCTGGCCTGCGCCATTTAAAAATGGGACGTACATATGCCTGAATTGTTCAACCCAATTGATTATGCCGTTCCGGCGTTCATCATCCTGATCGTTGCAGAAATGCTGTGGGCGCGGTGGCGCGCGCCCGAGAAATACGAACCGCGCGATACCCTGACATCGCTTGCTTTGGGCACGGGCAGCACCGTTGCCGGCGCTTTGACAGGCGCATTGGTGTTCAGCCTTGCCATGTGGATATACGAAAATCGCTTTTTCGATATCGGCTGGGTCTGGTGGGCGTGGCCCTTATGCTTTGTGCTTGATGATCTTGCCTATTATTGGGCGCATCGTTCTGGCCACCGCGTCCGCTGGTTTTGGGCAAGCCATGTAAACCATCACAGTAGCCAGCATTACAATCTATCGACGGCTTTGCGCCAAACATGGACTGGCTTTATCGCGCTTGGCTTTATCTTCCGCATACCTTTGGCATTTCTGGGTTTTCATCCCGCGATGCTGTTGTTCGTCGGCGCGTTCAATCTCATTTATCAGTTCTGGATCCACACCGAGGCAATTTACAAATTCCCGCGCTGGGTCGAATATGTCATGAACACGCCAAGCCATCACCGCGTCCACCATGCGACCAACCCGCGTTATCTGGACCAGAATTACGCCGGGACCTTCATCATCTGGGACCGCATGTTCGGGACCTTTACCGAGGAAGTCGAGGGCGAAAAAATCCGCTATGGCATCGTCAAGCAATTGGGCACATTCAACCTGTTGTGGAGCGTGTTTCATGAATGGATCGGCATTGCCCAAGACCTATGGTCCGCACCATGGCGGCATAAATTTTCGTATCTTTGGCGCCCGCCGGGCTGGAGCCATGATGGCAGCCGGGACACGTCAGACAGCATTCGTGCCCAATGGCTGAAGAGCCAGCAAGCCACAGCCGACCCGACGGCGCACAGTTAGCTTATTTACACCCTTGCCAGTAATTAATCGTCCGCTTAAACCCGCTGTGAAGAGGGAGCGGGCGATATGGACGAATTCGACATCATTGTTATCGGCGGTGGTTCAGCAGGCAGCGCAGCCGCCGGACGGCTGTCCGAAGGTGGCAAATATAAGGTCTGCTTGATTGAGGCAGGCGGCACTAACAATAACATGCTGATCAAGACGCCCGGCTTCATGCCGTTCATCCGCAATGGGTCCAATTATAAATATGAAACCGTCCCGCAAAAGGGCCTGAATGGCCGCACGGGGTACCAACCGCGCGGCAAGGGCCTTGGCGGGTCCAGCGCGATCAACGCGATGGTCTACATTCGTGGCCATAAATATGACTATGACAATTGGGCCGCCTTAGGCTGCGATGGTTGGTCCTATGACGATGTGTTGCCCTATTTTAAACGCTGTGAAGATAATGAGCGCGGCGCAGACGCTTTTCACGGATCGGGCGGGCCGCTTTCGGTGTCCGATCAACGCTGGCCGCAAGCGGGCAGCCTTGCCTTTGTTGAAGCCGCTGCCGAATTGCAATTGCCCGTCAATGCGGACTTCAACGGCGCGACGCAGGACGGCTTTGGCCTGTATCAAGTTACGCAAAAGGGCGGCGAACGCTGGACCGCTGCGCGCGCTTATGTTGAGCCTGCGCGCGACCGTATGGAGGTGCTGACTGGCGCGCTGACCGAAAAGATCATCGTCGAAAATGGCCGCGCAACCGGCGTTGTCATCCGTCAGGGCCGCAAACGCCGGACGATCAAAGCGCGCGGGGCCGTTATTTTGTCGGCAGGCGCATTTGGCTCACCACATATCCTGATGATGTCGGGCATGGGTCCGGCCGAACATTTACGCAGTGTTGGCGTGGACGTTGTCCATGACAAGGCCGCGATTGGGTCCGACCTACAAGACCATATTGATTATGTTTCCAGCTTCAAAACCGAATCCAAGGATGATTTCTTCGGCGATTCGCTGACCGGCACGTTCAAGATGGTCAAGGCCATCATCGAACATCGCCGCAAACGCACCGGCGTCATGACCACCTGCTTTGCCGAGGCGGGTGGATTCTGGCGTTCGGACCCAAGCTTGCCAGCACCCGACATCCAATATCATTTCGTGCCCGCCATGTTGGAAGATCATGGCCGTTCCTCAGTGAAAGGCCACGGCTTTAGCTGCCATGCCTGCGTTCTACGTCCTGAAAGCCGGGGAACCGTGCGTTTGTCGTCATCGGACGCCAAAGTCGCCCCGGTCATTGACCCGGCCTTCTTAAGCGATGACCGCGACATGGCGACATTGCGTGCCGGGGTGCGCGCGATGCACCGTATATTCGACGCGCCTGCTTTGGCCGCTTATAATGGTCAGAACCGGCATCCGGTTGATATCAATGACGACGCAGCATTGGACGACCTGATCCGCAGCCGCGCCGACACGGTATATCACCCCGTTGGCACCTGCCGCATGGGGCCGAATGACGATGATGTGGTTGACCCGCGCCTGAAATATCGGGGCATAGAAGGGCTATATGTCGCCGATGCCAGCATCATGCCGCGTGTTGTTTCCGGGAACACCAATGCGCCGAGCATCATGATTGGGGAAAGATGTGCCGAATTCGTTCGGGCTGACTTGCAATAATCTTGCGTAAATGCGGCGCTGCGGTTAACCGCGTGCCCGTTATGGCGATAAACAGAACAGAATATGTCAGCACTCGCGGCAACGCAGACGTGCTCGATTTTGCAGGCGTCACTCTGACGGGGTTGGCAAG
The DNA here is from genome assembly GCA_044376035.1 of Sphingorhabdus sp. Taxonomy (GTDB): domain Bacteria; phylum Pseudomonadota; class Alphaproteobacteria; order Sphingomonadales; family Sphingomonadaceae; genus Sphingorhabdus_B. The sequence continues at coordinate 1,855 of JBILLO010000035.1, read as the reverse complement.
CGACGGGGGGCTATATGTGCCCCGGCACTGGCCGCAATTTTCAACGCAAGAAATCGCCGCGATGCGCGGGCTGTCTTATGTCGATCTCGCCGCGCGTGTCATGGCGCCCTTTACCGCAGGCGTATTGGATGAGGCGGAGTTGAAGGGCCTGTGCGCGACGGCTTATGGCTCCTTTGCCCATACAGCGGTTACGCCGCTGGTCCAGTTGGATGGCCAGCATTGGTTGCTTGAGCTTTTCCACGGCCCAACCTTGGCGTTCAAGGATGTGGCGCTGCAATTACTTGGTCAGTTTTTTGCACGCTTTCTGTCGGGTACGGATACAAAACTGACGATTGTCGGCGCAACCTCTGGCGACACTGGCTCAGCCGCGATTGATGCCGTTGCCGGACGCGCGCAGATTGAGATTTTCATGTTGCATCCACACAACCGCGTGTCCGATGTGCAGCGGCGGCAGATGACAACTATCCTTGCGCCAAACGTCCATAACATCGCCATTGGCGGCAGCTTTGATGACGCCCAAGCCATGGTGAAGCGGATGTTCAACGACAAGGATGTTAATGGTCCGCTAACTTTATCTGCGGTCAATTCGATCAATTGGGCACGCCTGATGGCGCAAGTGGTCTATTATTTCTACGCCGCGCTTCGGCTTGGCGGCCCGGAGCGCAAGGTCGCTTTTTCGGTACCGACCGGAAATTTCGGCGATGTGTTTGCAGGCTATGTCGCCGCGCAAATGGGTCTTCCCATTGAGCGCCTGATTGTGGCCACCAACATCAACGATATCTTGCACCGCGCTTTGTCAAAAGGTGACTATTCGGTGCTTGGCGTGACCCCGACGGCATCGCCATCGATGGATATTCAGGTGTCGAGCAATTTTGAGCGCTTATTGTTCGATCTGGAGGGCCGTGATGGTGTCACCACGGGCGCGCGGATGAAATGGTTTGAGCAAATGGGCAAGATGGTGCTGTCGCCCGAGATGCGCAAAAAGGCGGGTTTGCTCACCAGCGCGCGGACCGATGGCGAACAAATGTCGGCGGCCATGCGCTGGGCCTATGGCGCGACGGACCAGATTATCGATCCGCACACCGCCATCGCTTTGCACGCTGCGCGCCATGCGGGTATTCGCCCTGATGTGCCGGTTGTGACATTGGCGACCGCGCATCCCGCCAAATTCCCCGACGCCGTTGAAAATGCCACGGGTATACACCCCGCTTTGCCAGCGCGCGTCGCGCAATTATTTGACCGCGAAGAACGCTTTGATGTTTTGCCCGGCGAATATGATGCTGTGCGGGATTATGTGTTAGCGCGCGCCACGCGTTGAATATGGAGCCGGATTTCGTCACCCTGATCAGCGAACCGCGCAGCGATTATACGCTGATCGATTCGGGTCATGGGCGCAAATATGAATCCTATGGCGACCGCCGCTTCATCCGGCCCGAGCCGCAAGCAATGTGGGCCCCGGCATTAGATGAATGGCCCGCTGACGCCGAATTTATTCCCGGGTCAGACGATGATGGCGGCGGTCGTTGGTATAATAACAAACCCGTGCCCATGGATGGATGGCCCCTGTCGTGGAATGACGAAGTGCATTTTACCGCATCCTGCACACCGTTTCGCCATTTGGGATTTTTCCCGGATATGGACCCGGTGTGGCGTTGGATGCGGGGGCAATTGGCAGGCGTTACCGACCCGGTTGCCCTGAACCTTTTCGGCTATACCGGCGTTGGCACGCTCGCTTTGTCTGCGGCGGGCGCGCAGATGGTGCATGTTGATGCGTCCAAGAAATCGGTCGGGCAAGCGCGGGCCAATGCCGAAATGTCGGGCATGGCCGACCGTCCTATCCGCTGGATCGTCGATG
>JBILLO010000034.1:0-15889 GCA_044376035.1 Sphingorhabdus sp. | reverse complement strand
TTTTCATCGGCGAGAATGCGCGGATCTGGCTGGACGTGCTGGAGAATAAAATGCCTGCGACCGCCAGTGCAAAGGTCGGACGCCCCGCGATATCGACCGATTGAAGCAGCTGCGAACTTAGCCGATCTCATCGACTCGCGCGCGCAATTGCGCCAACATCGCCTCCAGCAACTCCGCCTCGCCGCTGCCCAATATCTTCTCAAGCTCGGCCTCTAACGTCAGCGCCTCTGGTACTATTTGTTCGTACAAATCGCGTCCGGCTGGGGTGAGCGCCAGATGATGTGAACGGCCATCCGACGTGTTCGGCACACGGCTGATCAGGCTGCGCTCCTCCAACGCCTTGCACGCGCGGTTAACGGTGACCTTGTCCATCGCGGTTGCCGAAACCAATTGCCGCTGCGTTGCCACATCGCTTTCGCCCAACAGCGCCATGACCCGCCATTCCGGCACCTTTAGCGCAAATTTGCCACGATAAGCGCGCGCAATTAGGTTACTTACCGCGTTTGATGTGATGGATAATTGATAAGGAAGAAACGCACCGAGCGTCAGTTTTTTTGTTGGCATCAATCGGGCTTCACTTGGTCAGGATGCGCCGCGGCAAACGCCGGAAGCGCGGTCAGCGCGGCATCCATCCGCAATAGCTTGGGAAAGGCATCCAGCGGTGTATCCACGCGGCGGGCATTCGCCATTTGCGGGACAAGGCAGACGTCAGCCAAATTCGGCAGATCGCCGCCGAACAAGCCATATTCGGGTGCCATTGCCTCCAACGCTGTGAAACCTTCAATTATCCAGTGCCTGAACCATTGGTCCACAGCCTCTTGCGACTGGCCCATCTGGTCCTTCAGATATCGCAGGACGCGCAGATTATCGATGGGATGTATGTCGGCAGCGATAATCAGCGCCTGCGCCAATGTTTTTGCCCGATCCGCCGGATTTGAAGAGACCATCGCAGGGTCGGGATATTGCGCATCCAGATAGTCAATAATCGCTAAGCTTTGCGTCAGATCATGCCCGTGGATCGACAGCATGGGGACAAAGCCCTGCGGATTGCGCGCCACATAATCGGGCGCCCTTTGGGCATTGTCCGCCAAGCTATTTGGCACCCGCGTGTGCGGCACATTTTTAAGGTTCAGCACAATGCGCACACGATAGCTTGCGGACGAACGCCAGAAATCGAAAAGGATAATCTCACTCATGCGTCCGCTCATAAGCATGGCATAGGTAAAAGGCAAAAGCATTGCGACTTGCGCAATGGCCGTTTATGCAGTTTCCCATCGCAAAGGACCCAATATGCATCACAGCAAAAAATGGATGATCGCAGCCGCCATTATCGCGGCAACTCCGGCACAGGCCGCCGCGCCAATTTCCGGGCTTTGGGTCACACAAAGCAAGGACGGCGTGGTCGAAGTGTACCCATGCGGCGCAGCATTATGCGGCAAGTTGGTGAAGTTTCTTGTCAACCCGCCAGCAGGTGCAGGCGCGAAGGACATGAACAATCCCGATAAAGCGCTGCGCAACCGAACGATATTGGGCATGAATGTCCTGACTGGGTTCAAGTCGGACGGCAAAGAATGGAAAGGCCAGATTTACGATCCCAAGTCAGGCAAAACCTATCGCTCAATCGTCTACAAGGGCAAGTCAGGCAATCTGGTCGTCAAAGGATGCATTGGACCCTTTTGTCAGGCGCAAACATGGACGCCGGCCAGCTAAAGGTAAAGGCGACTTAGGGTCAGGACCACTTAAATCCACCTGCGCAGCGTCAATTATGCGCGTAATTTCCATCCAGAGCGCAGCAAGAGATAACAGATAAGCCCAAGTGCCGTGTTGAGCGCGAGCAATAACAATGCGCCAAACACCACCGGGCTATCCGCGCTGCCGATAAAGCCATAGCGGAAGCCCGAAATCGCGTAGAAAAACGGGTTGGCGTGGCTAATCGCCTGAAACGTAGGCGACAATTTATCAACCGAATAGAAAGTGCCAGACAGTAAAGCGGCTGGCGCAACGATGAAGTTACTGACCGCAGCGGCGTGATCGAACTTTTCCGCCCATATTGATGTCATGACGCCGATGAGCGCAAGCATCATGGACCCCATCAGCCCGAACCACAAAACCGCCCAGAAATGCACAGGGGTGACATGGACGCCGGGCCAAAAACCCATGGCAAGCCAGATCGTTCCGCCAACCAGAAACGCCCGCGTCACCGCAGCCGCCGTGAGCGCGGCCAAAACCTCCGCGTTGGAAAGGGGCGGCATTAGATAATCGACAATCGTGCCCTGAATCTTACCCACCAACAGCGAGAAGCTTGAATTTGCAAAAGCGTTCTGCATCATGCCCATGATGATAAGGCCAGGCGCGATAAAGTCCGCGAACGACACGCCCAACACGGTTGGCTTGACCGAGCCCAAGGCGACGGTGAAGATAATCAGATAGAGCAGAGTCGTAATGGACGGGGCCCACACGGTTTGCAGCTGCACCTTAAAAAAGCGGCGAACCTCTTTCATATATAAGGTTTGCAGGCCGACCCAATTCACATTGCGGATATAGCGTTCGCCGTCGGGCAGTTGCACAAGGGGGTTGGCCTCCCTATCTTGGCCAGTGTTGCTTTTATGGTGGATAGTCATCGCGCAATCGACTATCGGCTTGCAGCGATAACCGCAAGGCGCAATCGCGTCATTGGCGCGGCAAATAGAACTCGTTATTGGAATTGCATTTATGTCGTGGACCGACCAGCGGATTGATCAGTTAAAGGCACTTTGGGACAAAGGTCTGACCGCAAGCCAGATCGCAGACGAGCTTGGCGGCGTCAGTCGTAATGCCGTTATCGGCAAGGCACACCGTTTGGGCCTAAAATCACGCCCTTCGCCTGTGAAGTCGAACGACGCAGACAAAAAAGCTGCGCCGAAAAAGGCTGCACCGGCGCCGGCAAAGGCTCCTGCCGCCGCTGCGCCAGCGCGCCCACGTCCATCTGCACCGACCGCTGAACCAATTGCCCCCATGCGCGCAGATGATGATGCCGTAGAGGCACCCGCGCCGCGCGCGTCGGCGATGCCGCGTATCGTTTCCATTGGACCCGGCGGTTTCATGCGTCAGGGTCCCGGCGATCAACAAGCGCCCATCCCACCTGCCCCGCCACGCCGCCTTGTACCCGCAAAGCCAAGCCGCGAAATGGCCGACAAAACGTCCTTGCTCGATTTGAATGAGCGTATTTGTCGCTGGCCACTTGGCCACCCCGGTGAGGCGGATTTCCATTTCTGCGGTGTGCCCGTGAACCCCGGCTTCCCGTATTGCGTCGAACATTGCGGCCGTGCCTATCAGGCGCAGCTTCCTCGCGGTGTGCGCCGTCCCCCACCACCCATGCCGTTTGGTGGACCACGGGTTCGTTAGAGGCCGGAAACGAAATATCCACAGGCGATTTTCAAAGCCTTGTGCTCGTGCTTGCGCGGGTGACTCTCCCATGCCTATAGCATTCAGATGAACGATGACCTGTTCGGCGGCAGCGCGGCCGCCACCGCCGCATCCAATGATTATACCGCTTCTGCGATTGAAGTGTTGGAGGGGCTTGAGCCTGTTCGCCGTCGGCCGGGCATGTATATTGGCGGCATTGACGAACGCGCGTTACACCATCTGGCGTCCGAAGTGCTCGACAATTCGATGGATGAGGCCGTTGCCGGTCATGCCAACCGGATCGAAGTTCTTCTGGGTGTCGGCAACCGCCTGACCATTACTGACAATGGCCGGGGCATTCCGGTCGATCCGCATCCGAAGTTCCCCGACAAATCTGCGCTTGAGGTCATCCTTACAACCTTGCACTCTGGCGGTAAATTCACCGACAAGGCCTATGCGACCTCCGGCGGCCTGCATGGCGTGGGTGTGTCGGTCGTCAATGCGCTTTCGACGGACACTTTAGTTGAGGTCGCGCGCAACAAGCAGCTTTATCGTCAGCGATTTTCGCAAGGCCTTCCGCTCGGCAAGTTGGAAGAGCTGGGCGCAACGCCCAACCGGCGCGGAACAACGATTGCCTTTACGCCCGACCCGGAGATTTTTGGCGCAGACGCGAAGTTCAAACCCGCGCGGCTGTTCCGTCTGGCGCGGTCAAAGGCGTATTTGTTTGCTGGCGTCGAAATCCGCTGGCGCTGCGATGCGGAATTGGCCAGCGAGGATGTACCCGCCGAAGCCGTGTTCCAATTCCCCGGCGGCCTGTCCGACCATTTGCGAGAGCAGCTTGGCACCCGTGCCTGCGCCACGACCGAATTTTTCGCCGGGACTCAGGATTTTCCCGACGCGCAAGGCCGCGTCGAATGGGCGATTTCATGGCCATTATATTCGGACGGATCCTATAGCTGGTATTGTAACACTATTCCCACGCCCGATGGCGGCACGCATGAGGCGGGCGTTCGCGCCGCGCTGACCAAGGGCCTGCGCGCCTTTGGCGAATTGATTGGCCAGAAAAAAGCCGCGCAGATTTCGGCCGAAGACATTTTCAACGAAGCCGAATTGATGTTGTCGGTCTTCATTCGCAACCCGCAATTTCAAAGCCAGACCAAAGACCGGCTGACCTCACCTGAGGCAACGCGCCTCGTCGAAAACGCAGTGCGCGACCATTTTGACCATTATCTTGCCTACAATATGGAACGCGGCAAGGCGTTGATGGGCTTCATCCTTGAAAAGGTCGATGACCGCTTACGCCGCAAGGCCGAGCGTGAAGTGAAGCGCAAGACCGCGACCTCAGGCCGCAAGGTGCGCTTGCCGGGTAAGCTTACCGATTGTGCGTCGGACGACCCGACCGGCACCGAATTGTTTATCGTCGAAGGCGACAGCGCAGGCGGCAGCGCGAAGCAAGCGCGCAATCGCAAGACGCAGGCGATACTGCCGATCCGGGGTAAAATCCTCAACGTGGCATCGGCCACCGCAGACAAGATCCGGGCGAACAATGAAATCGCCGACCTGCAATTGGCGCTGGGCTGTGGCACGCGCAAGGACTGCAACCCCGACAATCTGCGCTATGAACGCATCATCATCATGACCGACGCAGATGTCGATGGCGCGCATATCGCGACCTTGCTGATGACATTTTTCTTCCAAGAAATGGCGGAGATCGTGAAAGCCGGGCATCTCTTCCTCGCCCGCCCCCCGCTCTATCGCCTGACGCATGGCAGCCAAAGCGTCTACGCCGCCGATGACGCCCACCGCGCCGAATTGGAAGCGACGCTTTTCAAAGGCAAGAAGGTCGATGTTGGCCGGTTTAAGGGGCTCGGCGAAATGAACCCGAACCAGTTGAAGGAAACCACAATGGACCCGGCGACCCGCTCGCTGATCCGCATCACCCTGCCGCATGAATATGAACGCCGCGCGGTGGTCAATGACTTGGTCGACCGGCTGATGGGCAAAAATCCGGAGCACCGGTTCAACTTCATTCAGGAAAACGCCGCGCAGTTAGATGAGGATACGATTGACGCTTGATGGCGGGCGGGTCTCTTTGCGCGAGCCCAAACCTGAACATCAGCCATCGTCACCCTGAAATCTGTTCAGGGTGACGATGATTTATAACATAAGGATGACGCCCTTATGGTGCCGTCAAAGCCTCAACCAGCGCCTTCACCTTCTTCTGCCGCCATTGTGGCAAGGGTGCGACTAGCCAATAGGCTTGATCGCTTTCCTTCGCATTGTCGACGGCGCGAACTTTGCCGCTGGCGATGTCGGCTTCGGCAAGGATTAGCGGGACAGTCGCCCTGCCTAGCCCTATCGCGGCCGCATCAATCGCAAGGCCTGCATCCGCTAGCCGAAGCGCGGCAACGCCCTCTGCCACCGGGCAATTTGGCCAGCTGATCGGTGTCTCTGCCCCGCCCTGTGGCGCGGCAACGGTGACATAAGCGCCCGCCGCAAGGCAGATGCCCTCATGTTCCCCCGGCCCAGTGGTCAGGCGGATGGCGAGGTCGAGATTGGCCTCGGTAAAGTCGATATTCTCGTCAGCTGCAACCAAATTAAAGCGCGTATCGGGGTTGGCCTTGCTAAACGTCGCCAGCCGTGTGGCGAGCCATTTGGCGGTAAAATCACGCGGCGCGGCAATGGTCAGCGCATTGGACGACTGCCCCGCCTGCATTGCACGGACCGATTCTTCGAATTGCAGGAACCCGGCGCGCAGGGCATCCAGGCCGTTTGCCGCTTCGTCCGTCAGTTCAAGCCCCTTGGGCGTGCGGCGAAACAGCACGACGCCCAACATATCCTCCAGCGCGCGGATTTGCTGACCGACGGCGGCGGGTGTGACCGCGAGTTCGTCGGCTGCCTTCGTAAAGCTCAAATGCCGCGCCGCGGCGTCAAGCACGCGCAAGCCGTTTAGAGGGAGATGGGTGCGCTTCATCGCGCCGTAGCTGGCGCGACCAGGGTAAATCGCGGAATTTCAGCGAGGAACGTGGTGCCATCTTCGCGGATGAAACGATATTGCCCTTCCATCATGCCGCTGGGCGTGGGCAAGGGACAACCGGAAACATAGTCATGGCTCTCGCCCGGCTTAAGCAGCGGCTGTTCGCCCACCACGCCGTCGCCATCGACATGGCTGATCGTGCCGCGACCATCGGTAATCCGCCAATGCCGAGTCATTAATTGCACAGGCGCATCACCCACATTTTCGATGCGGATATGGTAGGACCAGAACCAACGGCCTTGGGCCGGCGCGGATTGTTCCACCAAAAAATTTGGCGAGACGCGGACGGTAATGCCGTCAGTCGTCGCGCTAGCGGCGAAAAAGGAATCGAGGATGCTGCTCATAAACCAGCGGCCTTGAGCGCCTGATCCAAATCTTCGAGCAAATCGGCAGGGTCCTCCAAACCGACATTGATGCGGATCAAGCCTTCGCCAACGCCCATAGCTTCGCGGGCTTCGGGGCCCATGCCGTGATGCGTGGAGGATGCCGGGTGGCACATCAGGCTGCGTGCATCGCCGATATTGTTCGAGATATCAATCAACTTCAGCCCATTTAATAAGGCATGTGCTTGTTTACGGCCACCATCGACGGAAAAGGCGAAGATTGGCCCGCACGCCTTCATCTGCTGCATCGCAAGTACGTGTTGAGGGTGGCTTTCAAGGCCGGGGTGCATCATGTGCGGCACGCGGCCCTCAAGGAATTTACCCACGACAAGCGCGTTTTCCGACTGCCGCATGGCGCGCAGTTCCAACGTCTCAAGCCCCTTATGCACCACCCATGCGTTAAAGGGTGACAAATTTGGCCCAGTGTTGCGTTGAAACGGCAAAAGCACGTCATCAATCCATTTTTGCGAGCCGCACACCGCACCAGCCAATACGCGGCCCTGCCCATCCATCAATTTGGTTGCGCTGTAAGCGACAACGTCGGCGCCAAAGTCCATCGGACGCTGAAGAACGCTCGTGGCAAAGGCGTTATCGACGACGGTCGTGATGCCATGTTCCTTCGCCAGTCCGCAGACATAGGCCATGTCGACAATGTCCATCGTCGGGTTCGCCGGCGTTTCAAAGAAGAACACTTTCGTATTCGGCTGAATCGCTGCCTTCCACGCGTCATTATCGCGGCTGTCGATGGTGGTCGTGCTGATACCCCATTTGGGCAGCAAATTGTCCGTTAGCCAGCGGCAAGAACCGAATGCCGCGCGCGCGGCAACGACATGGTCGGCCATTTGCAACTGGCACAATAACGCCGTGGTCATCGCCGCCATGCCCGTCGCTTGGGCGCGGCATGCCTCTGCCCCCTCCATCAACGCAATGCGTTCTTCGAGCATTTGCACCGTCGGGTTCTGCAACCGCGAATAGGTCATGCCATCCTGTTCACCGGCAAAGCGCGCAGCAACGGTTTCAGCGTCGTCATAGGTAAAGCCCGACGATAGGAATAACGCCTCAGACGTCTCGCCATGCTCGCTGCGCCAAGTGCCCCCACGCACAGCTTGCGTGGCGGGACGCCAATGCTTGGTAATTTCGCGATTCTGGCCTGTTGTTTTCTTCATAAGTTCGCTTTTCGGGGACAGCAGGGTTCAGGTCAAGGCGGCAAGTACCGCATCACCCATTTCGCGGGTCGAATGTGTGCCGCCGAGATCCGCAGAGCGTGCGCCCCCGGCAAGTGCCTTCGCCACGGCAGTTTCAATACGGTCGGCATGCTCCGGCAAGTCCAGAGAATAACGCAGCATCATCGCCGCTGACAATATCGTCGCAAGCGGGTTGGCTTTGCCCTGCCCCGCGATATCGGGCGCGCTGCCGTGGATGGGCTCGTATAAACCCTTCTGGGCGGCGTCCAGCGAGGCACTAGGTAACATGCCAATCGAGCCAGCGCACATGCTGGCCTGATCAGACAATATGTCGCCGAACAAATTGCCTGTCACGATCACGTCAAACTGGCCGGGGTTGCGCACCAATTGCATCGCGCAATTGTCGACATACATGTGGCTTAAAGCGACTTCGGGATATTCGGCATGGGTTTCAATAACGACATCGCGCCACAATTGGGACGTTTCAAGCACATTGGCCTTGTCCACTGAGCAGAGTTTCCTGCCCCGCGCCATCGCGGTATCAAAGCCGACGCGGGCGATGCGGCGGACCTCATCCTCATTATAAGACATGACATCATAGCCTTCGCGCTTGCCGTCGGCGGTTTTGCGCATGCCCTTTTCGCCGAAATAAACATCGCCGTTGAGTTCGCGGACGATGACCATATCAATTTGCGACGCGACTTCAGGGCGCAGCGCGCTGGCGTCGGCCAATTCGGGAAATAATGTGGCGGGGCGCAGGTTCGCGAACAAGGATAGTTCCTTGCGCAGGCCCAATATCGCCTGTTCTGGACGCAAATGCCGTTCAAGCGCGTCGCAATCCGGATCACCCACCGCACCAAATAATATCGCATCAGCGCCCTTGGCAAGCGCGAGCGTGTCGACCGGCAGTGGATGGCCAGTCGCCTTATATGCCGCACCGCCGACGAGCGCTTCTTCGAAGACCAGCCCGTCGATAGCGAGCGCATCCAGAACGCGGCGTGCTTCCGTGATGACTTCGGGACCAATTCCGTCCCCGGGTAACAAGGCAACTAACATGGCGGCATTCCTCAAAAGAAACCGTAGTGCTGAGCCTGTCGAAGCACGCCTCTCGGGATGGCGATGCCTTTAAGCGCCCTTTGACAGGCTCCGGGCTACGGGGTATTAATCATGCCTCCCCTGCCAAGTGCAGCGCGCTTATGCAACCGCCCTTTTCAATCGTTCCACCAGCCGTTCGCGGGCTGCCATGACGTCGGCGCGGCGGTCGCCCAGCACATGCGCGACCAGCCGCTTGCGTGTCTGCGCCATCATTGCGACGGGTGCGCTGTCACTATCATGGTCTTCAGCATAGCCAAGTTCGGCCAGCAGCAACGTCTCATATTGCGCCACCGCCCCTGCCCACACCCTAGCCGCCGGGGCAAGTTCAATTGCGGAAAGCAAACCGTCCGCTGCGCTATGGACACGCGGATAGGCTATGCCCTCCGCCAGCGTCGCTGCGGTGAGCGCCGTGATCCAGTCAATCGCGGCAATCGCCAATGGTTCGCTTAACAAATGCGCGCGGCTGTGCTCAAGTTCGGGCGTCAGGCGCGCCAATTGTCCGGCGATGCGCGTCCGCCATTCGCCCTTGATGACATTGCCGGGGATGAGGACTGGCCGCAATTGCCGCCCGCGCGCGCCTGAGACATAGCCCGCAATCATGCCGTAATCTGAGGTAAAGCCGCGCACAATGGCGCCTGTTTCGCCATGGTTGCGGACCGCGCAGATGATGGCAGATGCCGAAATGTCCATGCGCCCTCATGCCAAGACTGCGGCGTGAGGGGAAGCTCTATCCTGCGTCCGCGCTGACCATGAATAAGGTCACACCTGCATATTTTTCGGCGGCAGGTTGGAACACAGCATCAATTTCAAATGACTGGTCCGTCAGTTGCAGTTCGTTGAGCCCCGATAAATGGAAAGCGCCAAGCTTCTTATCACGTCGCGCCACGCCATGTTTTTCCAATATGACCGCATCGGTGAACACGGCATTATGTTTAGAATACAGGACATGCGGGGCGAGCTTCATCGGTACATTGTTGTACACCAAGGTGATACATTTTTTGAGCGCGATAGCTTCAAGCAACAGTTGATTGTTCGTCATAAGCTGACTCTATCGAACCTACCTCACCATGCAACCAAAATATTGTGCAGTGCAACATGTCGCTGCAAGCGGACATCACCCGTTGCTATGATAATAATCATAAACCGTTTGGGCGACGGCAGCTGATACGCCGGGGGCTTTTTGCAAATCCTCAAGGCTGGCATTGCGCACGGCGCGGGCGGTGCCGAAATGCATCAATAGCGCCTTTTTACGCGACGGGCCAATACCCGGAACTTCGTCAAGCGGGCTGACGGTAATGGCCTTGCTGCGTTTCGCCCGGTGCGCACCAATGGCAAAGCGGTGCGCCTCATCGCGCAGCCGTTGCAAATAAAACATCACTGGCGCGTTGACAGGCAAGGTAAATTCGCGGCCATCGGGGAAGTGAAACATCTCGCGGCCCGCATGGCGGTCGGGGCCTTTGGACACGCCGATAAAGGCAACATCCTCTACGCCCAATTCGCGCACGATTTGCATGACGGAGCTCATTTGCCCCTTGCCACCATCGATCAGGACAAGATCTGGCCAGTTTTCATCGCGTTCAGGTTCAAAATCCTCCCCGCCACGGGGAGGTGGCAGTTGCGCAGCAACTGACGGAGGGGGGCTTCCTTCGGACACAAGGGATGACTGCACACCCCCTCCAATCGCCTGCGGTTGGTCCCCCTCCCCGGTTCGGGGAGGATTTACGAGCCGCCCAAAACGCCGCGCCATGACTTCGCGCATCATGGCAAAGTCGTCACCAGGCGCAGTGTCAGGGTTTTTGATGTTGAACTTGCGATATTGGCCCTTGATGAAACCTTCCGGCCCAGCCACGATCATCGCGCCCAGCGCGTTGGTCCCCTGAATATGGCTGTTGTCATAGACTTCGATCCGGCGCGGCGCTTCGGGCAATTCGAACAGGTCAGCCACTTCTTGCAGCAATTTACCCTGCGTAGTGCCCTCCGCCAGCTTGCGGTCCAGCGCGTCTTCGGCGTTACGCGTCGCTTGTTTGACCAAGCGCACACGGTCGCCGCGTTGCGGCACGCTGATTTCGATCTTGCGCTCGGCACGTTCGGACAAGGCTTGCGCCAACAAGTCCGTCTCGGTCAGTTGCCGGTCAAGGAAAATGGATTTCGCAGGGGGAACATCCTCATAAAATTGCGCGAGGAAGCTTGTGAACACCTCGTCCTCGCTGATTTCAGCAACATGCGCGGGAAAGAAGGAACGATGCCCCCAATTCTGCCCGCCACGAATGAAAAATGCCTGAATGCCCATCACGCCGTTGCGATGTGCCAGCGCGAAGATGTCAGCGTCGCCAACGCCTTGCGCGTTGATCGCCTGCGACCCCTGAATAAAGGTAAGCGCTCGAAGCCGGTCGCGGACCATGGCGGCGCGTTCGAAATCGAGCGCCTCGGCGGCGGATTCCATTTCCTTGGCCAATTTGGCTTGCACAGCGGAGGACTTGCCGTCGAGGAAGGATTTGGCGTCCGCGACAAGACTGTCATACGACGCGTCGTCAATCCGCCCGACACAAGGCGCGGAACAGCGCTTGATCTGATACAGCAAACAAGGCCGGTCGCGATTGTTAAAGAAACTGTCAGTGCAGCTTCGCAGCAAAAACAATTTTTGCAGCGCGTTCAGTGTTTGGTTGACGGAGCCAGCGCTGGCGAACGGGCCGTAATATTGGCCCTTATGCCGCCGCGCACCGCGATGTTTCTGCATGCGCGGAAATTTATGGTCGGCGCGCAGCAGAATGAACGGAAAGCTTTTATCGTCGCGCAGCAGCACATTGTAAGCGGGGCGGTAACGCTTGATGAGTTGCGCCTCCAGCAACAGCGCCTCAGCCTCGCCATTGGTGGTGACGATGGTCATAGATCGCGTCAGCGCGACCATCCGGCGCAAGCGGTTGGGTAGCCGGTCAATCTGCACATAATTGCCGACGCGATTCTTTAAGGCACGCGCTTTACCGACATAAAGCACGTCGCCGCGCGCATCGTGCATACGGTAGACGCCGGGTTTGAGCGGCAGCGTGTTCAGGACATTCCGGATCGCGGCGATGCCGATGTCAAAATCCGGCGTGTCCGCACCGCGCACCGCATATGTCGCCTTTTCCTCGCTAAAGCGGGAGGCTGCGTTGGGTTGGTCAGGGCGTTCGGCTTTGGACATGTTACCTGCCATGTAGGCGGAGCCATTGGCAGACTCAATGTCATTCCGTTGGGGGGCTTCTTTAGCATACCCATCGTCATTCCCGCGCAGGCGGGAATCTAACTCCGGACTCATAGCTGCTCCAAAACGGCTTGTTGCTAACGGAGAGCGCAGGAGTTGGATTCCCGCCTACGCGGGAATGACGACGTTGGGGAATGCAGGCTTAGTTCAGCGCCGCAATCGACTGATCGATTAACGCAGCATCGGCCTTTGCGTCATGATGCGCAGCGATGAGTTGCGCAGCGGCAGCAGCAGCAGCCGTGGCCGCAGCCTTACGCACATCGCCAATCGCAGCGCGTTCGGCGGCAGCGATTTTTTCTTCGGCAGCTTGCGCACGGCGGCCAATCAACGCGGTTGCGTCGGACTTGGCGCGCGATACGATCAACTTGGCTTCTTCTTCCGCCGCAGCCTTCATCGCTTCGGCGTCAATCACCGCTTGCTTGGCCTTAGCTTGATATTCGGCCTTGATGGCTTCCGCTTCGGCCCGCAAAGCGGTGGCCTGATCCAATTGCGCGCGGATGCCCGCAATCTGGTTATCCAGCGCGCCTGCAATCATAGCTGGGACTTTTTTCCAAATAGCCAAACCAATAACCGCTAGCATCGCCAATGCGACAAGCATGGAGGCATCAAAGCCCAGCGCTGACGGCGTGACATGTTCTTCTGCGCCAGCGTGCGCTTCGGTTGTTGCATGTCTTTCGGCGGCTGACGTTGCAATCGCAGCTGCGTCGGTAACGGGCGCAGGTGCTGTCGTGGGCGCTTCGGTTGCTGTGGTTGGATTAGCCATGCGACATTACCGCCTTCACTGCTTTTGCGGCTTGCGCAGATGTGACCTTGGCACCGGAAACCTTGGCGACGATGTCCGCCGCAGCTTCGGCGGCGACGGCTTCTATGCCAGCCAACGCGTTGGCCGTTGCCTTGGCCAATTCGGCATCGGCAGCGGCGATCTTTACGCTGATTTCGGCGTCCGCCTTTGCCAGGCGTGCATCGGCGTCCGTCGCGGCTTTCACCTTAGCAGCGGCGGACTTGGCTTGCGCTGCCGTCCGCGCCGCCGTCAGGTCGGCAGCACCGCTGTCACCCAGATTGTTGGCCTCTGCCCGTGCATATTCGGCAGCAGCAAGGTCGTCCGCAATCTTGCGATTACGGGCATCCATCGTTGCTTCTACCTTTGGCAACATGACCCGGCCGACCGTAAAATAGATCAAGCCAAAGACAATCAACAGCCAAAAGAACTGCGATGCATAGGTTTCAAGTATCTGACTAATCTGGGGCATATTATGCGTTCGTCCTTATGAAAGAATGCCCCGGCGCAGTGCCGGGGCGAACCGTCAGTTAGGCAACGAAGATTAGGATCATCGCGATAACAAACGCGAGCAGACCAAGAAGTTCGACGGCGGCGAAGCCGATGAACAGACGGCCCTGCTGGCTGTCAGCTGCTGCTGGGTTACGCAACGCACCCTGAAGGAACGAGCTAAAAACGTTACCAACACCGCCAGCGGCGATACCGGCACCAATTGCTGCCAGACCGGCACCGATCATTTGGGCTGCTTCTGCGTCCATGATAATAACTCCTGTTAAAAAATAAACTTAGTGGTTGAAAACTTAATGCAAATTGACGGCGTCGTTGATGTACAGCGACGTCAACAGCGCGAAAACATAAGCCTGAATTGCACACACGAGCAGTTCAAGCAGGGTAATACCAATCATCAGCAGAAACGCTGGGAAGCTGACAATCAGCGGCACCCAAGCGGCTTCTGCATTCAGGCCGTTGATCACAAATCCGGCGAGCACCTTCATCATGATATGTCCTGCCGTCATGGCGACGAACAAACGCAGCGCGAGGCTGAATGGACGGATCATGAAAGAGAAAAGCTCAATAACCGGGATCAGCCAGAGCAACCACCATGGCGTGCCATGCGGCACAAACAGGCTGAAGAAATGTAGACCATGCTTCCAGAAACCAACGACCAGCACCGTGCCGAAGCTGAACAGCGCCAAGACGGCAGTTACCGTCAAATGGCTAGTAATCGTGAAGGGATGGACGCCGGGAACGATGCCAAAGGGCATCATCCCCATGAAGTTCGCCATCAGGATGAACATGAACAACGAGAATACCAAGGGCACATATTTCTTGCCCTCGGGACCGACATTTGCGGTCAACATGTTGTTGATAAAGCCAGTGGCGCCTTCGACCGCCATTTGCCAGCGACCAGGAACCATTTCGCGCTTCATTCCGCCCGCCATGAAAACCCACAAAGCGCCAAGCACAAGCACCATGAACAACGAAGAGTTGGTGAAGGAGACGTCATAGCCACCAAGTTGAAGCTGCGCGAGCGGCTCAATCTTGAACTGGTACATCGGATCGATTTTGCCGCTTTCGCCTGCCACGTTCACTACCCTGTTATATACACGTCAAGCGCCCGGATTAGTCCGGACGCTCTGCTGAAACCTTTATTATATTCCTGAAGGCGACCGCGATGCCCAAAAACATGCACGTCAACAGGAGCGCAGGCGCGATACCCAGAAGGCGGTCCAATAACCAGCCAACCAAAGCACCACCAGCCGGACCAGCAATCAGTTCGGTCAAAACCCTGTTCCCTTGCCGCATTCCTTTGGCGGGAACCTGATCCTTACCAGCACGAACTGCCTCGGCTTTCCGCGCTGCTTTCAGCTGCAAATCTATCGAATCGAGCCGTGCGTCACTTTTGCCGTCATTGTCCTGCCCGGGGTTATTTGAATTCATGTGATTCCGGCTTTTCTAAACAAGGGAAACCACCTCGAAATCGGGCAAACCCCGCCTAGGCACGGGCGCTTTAGGAGAGCCCCCGCGCCAAGTCAACAGCGCGCCTACAAGATTGTTGCAACGCAATAGAAAAGGCCGAGGCATCTCCACCACGGCCCATCCAAACTATATTGGCAGTCTTACTGCGGACAGCGCGAATCCAGCTCGGGGGCGGTGCCGTCGCGGGTTCTCCATTGCCCCGATGATGTCTGGTATTTTTCCCCGGATACGGTGCGTTCTGCAATCAGGCGGCAGCCCGTACGCAACGCCATTTCCTCGACGGTTGCGCCATTTGCCAGAGCCTCTTTTGAATATACGGCCTTGCGCTTAATGTTGATATCCTCAACCAGCGCGCGAACCGCCGACGAAGGTGGGACGACAAAGCCCAGATAACCGTCTGACTTTTCACCCACCAACCCGCTTTCCCGCGCATTTTGATAGGCGGGGTCACGGCCCGACTGAAAGGCCATTGCGCTTGTTGCGGTTACACCCAGCAGCAACGCTGCGATCATCATTTCAACAGAATCTCTCATCAAAATACTCCAGGATTTTCTTGGATCACTTTTTCGGACGCCGCCGACAGCTTGTATAAAATCTCCTGCCGGATCGCGATGTTCAGGTTGATGACGATTGGCTTATCTGGCGCGGTGACTTGCACGCATCCTGTCAAAACCGACGCCACCAACGGCGCGCACAAGAATATCATGTTCCTCATATGGCGGCGAATCGCATTATCCGTGCGGTTCGTCAATTGATCGGGGTTTTGCGCCATGTTCGCTTTCCCTATGCTGAATGGTTCATTCATTT
>JBILLO010000115.1:0-5300 GCA_044376035.1 Sphingorhabdus sp. | reverse complement strand
TACGTGAGATAGGTCCAAAATCGTTTGTTATGGAAAACGTGAAAGGCATGCTTAACTGGAATGGCGGTGCGGTATTGCAATATCTTGAAGAGGAATTCTCCGAACCTATAAACCATGGTGCGGGCCAAATCCTTTACAATGTAAATCGCAAGGTACTCAACGCCGTAGATTTTGGAGCCGCTCAACGGCGTGAGCGTATTTTTGTTGTGGGTAATCGGCTAGATAAGACAATGGCGTTCCCCAAACCAACTCATGCAAACGTGGAAACGTTGAACAAGAGTGTTGGGCTGGTGCCCTTTAATACGGTGGGTAATGAACTGTCCAAGTTGCCAAATCCAGATATGCCATCAAAAACAGCTTTGCGCGTTTCTGAGACGATCACCGCCAGACGGGTTAGTCATGGCTATTAAGAATCACGTAATCACCGCACATGCGCCCAGCACGCTGGAAAAGATCCGCAAAGTTCCACAAGGAACGAAATTGTCGGATACGGAAGCTACCTTTGGTTCCACGTATAGGCGGCTGCATCCCGACTATCCTTCGCCAACCGTAACGCGCAGTGGCTATCGAGATTTCATTCATCCGACAGAAGATCGCATGCTAACAGTTCGTGAGCTCGCTTGTCTGCAGACTTTTCCCTTGGATTGGGAGTTCAAAGGCGTCCGGCTAGATAGCTATAGCAGCAAGCGCAAAACTACTATGACTCAATTTGGTCAGGTGGGTAATGCGGTCCCTCCAATTTTGGCAGAGGCCGTTGCAAAAGCTGTGGTCGAGAGCTTCTTCACGGATAATGCTAGTGCCTAAAGTACCGATAGAGGTAACCGCTGAACAGTATGAACTGAAAGCAACATTTGTCTCCAACAAGCTCGACAAATCAAGATTTGTGGGACTGCTGGAACGGTCAGGTGAAGAGTTATCTGTAATCGCACACGGTCTGGATTGGCAAAATCGCGCTAATTTCGGCGTAAACGAAAACGCTTTCGCTGATGCTCAAGATAAGAACTTAGATGCAGCGCGCTACTTTTGTCATCCTAATGCCTTGTTGATCAATCCGCAGTTGCTAAGCTACTTCAGGTGCATCTCCACTTTTTCGCAAAAAGGTTTAGCTACCGTTTCGGGTGTTTCGTCAGCAGCCAAGATTGAGAACACTGCAAAGCCGATTACGCCCAATCAAGCAATGCGTCTGTCAATTGCGATTAATGCCAATCTTTCTGCAATTTATGCCGTTTCTTTTCCGACCGATGAGAAGATGAAGGCGATTATGTATGCTACTGCGGGTAGCACGATTGACGGCAGTTGGCGGAATGCAATTGGCGTTGAAGGCGAGCGAGTGATCCGCGCCCTTTTCTTAAAGGAAGCATTGAAATTCAACGAAATTGTTAGCGTCACAAGTAAAAGCGCTAAGCTCTTGGAAGCCAAGAATCTGTCAAACGAATGGTTGGATATTCACACCAATGATTTACAATCAGTGTTGTTTTCTAACGGTGCGGTTGCTCAATTTGCCAGCGAACCAGATATAACTCTCGTTAATCCAGATGGCGCCGTGACAGCAGGCATTGAGATTAAAGCGGGTATCGATCCGGCCGGTGCATTAGAACGGCTCGGGGCCATGATGAAATCTTTTGAGAAAATCTTGCTTGGTTCGCCCGACGCTGACACCATATTGGTTGCAACGTGCATAACCGACGAAGTTGCCGCCCGTTTAGCGAAGACCGGTCGCAACAGGACTTTCATTTTAACCGACATTATTCATAATCGGAAAAATCGCGGCACTGAATTGATGACAATATTACGCCGCAAGCTTGGGTTAGTAAGCTAGGCTTAGAATCCCTCGGAGTAAGCATCTTTGCTTTGTGCCAAGGGGCTTTGCGCAATTCCGCCAACAGGTGCGTCATCCCGGAAATAGCTTTATACTCTGACGGGTCGGGCCAACACCTTCTTCTTGTCTTGGCGTCTTTGTGCGAGGTTGTATTGGCGCAGGGTTTAACTTTAGCGGGGCATCGCACGCGCGCCCAATTGGCGAGGCCCGCCTCCCGCCGGGGAATCTCGGTGTGTTCTTCGCTGTTGCAGGCCCCTCCGTCAGTCCTCCGGACTGCCACCTCCCCATCGTAAATCGATGGGGAGGATATGGCTTACTCGGCCTCTACCGACCTCGGTTTCCCACTCTTCGTCATCCTGAACTTGTTTCAGGATAACGCACCACACAGGCATTACGTTCTGTACAATTACCTTAACAATTGCGCCATCCCCGAAACAGCTTTCGCTTGCAATGTAGGATTTGGTTTGAGATTCTGTGCTTCACGCCCGTATTTGTTGCGGGACCGGCTCTTTGAACATGTTGATCCCCAGCCCGGCTGTCCCACCCCATAAGCCAACGTCGCAAAGTTGGGGTAAGTTTACAGAAATACCGCGTTTTGGGTATATGTTTGTAAACTTAGGCACCGAAATTACCGAATTACCGTGAGAATTGCCTCATCGCCATCATACCCGAACCGCGTGATGCCCGCCGCACCGCCGCTGGTTTCATAGAAGGCGGCGCTTCGTTTATTGCCAGCCCTCTAAGACTTGATCTGGCGGTCTGTGGCCGTCTGCCCACATGCGGATGTTGGTAATTACGCGCTCGCCCGATGCTTCTCGCCCTTCAAAGGTCGCGCTGCCCAAATGGGGGAGCAAGACGACATTGGAAAACTTGAACAATCGCGAGTCCACCGCTGGCTCATGCGTGTAGACGTCCAACCCGGCGCCCGCGATGCGGCCCGTTTGCAGGGCTTCAATCAACGCATCCTCATCAATCAACTCGCCGCGCGAGCTGTTGATGATATAGGCGTCCGTTTTCATCTGCGCGATGCGGTGGGCGTTGATGATCTTGTCGGTTTCTGCGGTTAACGGGCAATGCAGGGTGATGATGTCCGACCGCGCCATGAGCCGGTCAATGTCGGGTTCAAAGACGATGCCTAATTCATCCTCGACGCTTGCGGGCAGGCGGTGGCGCTTGTTGTAAAGGATATTGAGGCCAAAGGCCTTTGCGCGCATCGCCACGGCTTCACCAATCCGGCCAAGCCCGATGATGCCCAATGTCTTGCCGCCAATCCGATGGCCAAGCATCCCTGTCGGGCTCCAGCCGCGCCAATCGCCGTTGCGCATGATATGCTGGCCTTCGCCAAGGCGGCGGGGGACGTTGAGGATGAGGGCCATCGTCAGGTCGGCAGTATCGTCGGTGAACACACCGGGCGTATTGGTGACCATGATGCCCTTCGCCTTGGCAGCGGCGAGGTCGATATGGTTGACGCCTGCGCCGTAGCTGGCGATGAGCTTGAGCCGGGGCGGGGCGGCGGCGATGATTTCTGCATCGATGCTGTCGGTGACTGTTGGCACAAGCACGTCGCAACCGGCCATAGCAGCGATTAACGCATCGCGGCTTAATGGGGTGTCGTCGGCATTGAAGCGTGCGTCGAATAACTCCGCCATGCGTTTTTCAACGGCAGGCAGCAAACTGCGTGTAACGCGGATGGATGGACGTTCGATGCGGCTAAGTTCTGGCATAGGCTGACTAAAGCGGAATTCGCGGTCAGGTCAAGACAGGATGGTTGCACTCACCGCAACGCTTGCCGTATAAGATGAATTTCATGGCCAAGCAGAACAATTCGATAGTGCGTTATGCCGCAGTGGCGCTCGCTTTTTTGGGTGCGGCGTCTGCCGTTGGACAGACGCAGCGTCAGCCGCCTTATTGGGCATCGATTCAGAAGCCTGAGGCCCGTATGCGCACCGGCCCCAGCACTGAGTTTCCAGTGACATGGGTCTACAAAAGACAAAATTTGCCAGTGAAGGTCGTCGCGGTCCACAGCGTTTGGCGCAAGGTGCAAGACCCCGATGGCGACCAAGGCTGGCTGCACGTCCGGTTGCTAAGCCCGCAGCGGACGGCCATCGTGATCGGTAAAGACAATGGCGCATTGCGCGACTTGCCCCAAGCCAATGCGCATATCTCATGGCGCGTTGAACCCGGTGTGGTCGGATTCATTGATGCATGCGAGAAAGGCTATTGCCGTTTTGAAACCAAAGGCCGCTATGGTTATATCGAAACGGCGCGTATTTGGGGCGATGAAGCGCCGTAAGGCGTGAAGCTTACGCTTCGACGCGCTCTGCGAGCACCGTCAGGCCGCCTGCATTCACCTCGGCAAAACCACCTGCGATCATCAAACGCTCTGGCGTTGCGCCTTGCGTCTTGTAAATCTCCAGCGCCGCGTCATTGCGCAATGTGCTCATCATCGGGCTATGACCCTCCAACACGCCGAAATCGCCCTCAGTGCCGGGAACGACAACCATATAGACATCGTCCGAGCGATAGAGCTTCTCAGGGGTTACGAGTTCGAATTTAAGTGGCATTTTATATCCTTCTCCCTTCCCGCAGGCGGGAGGGGAATAAACTTTACGCCGCTTCCGCAGCCATTTTGGCTGCCTTGGCAACCGCCTCTTCGATGCCGCCAACCATGAAGAAAGCGGATTCTGGAAGATGGTCATATTCGCCGTCGACGACTGCCTTGAACGACTTGACGGTGTCTTCGACCTGAACAAACTTGCCGGAAATGCCGGTGAAGACTTCCGCAACATGGAAAGGCTGCGACAAGAAACGCTGAATCTTACGTGCGCGGGTTACGGTCGTTTTGTCGTCTTCCGACAATTCGTCCATGCCCAAAATCGCGATGATGTCTTGCAACGACTTATATTTTTGCAGCGTTTCCTGAACGCGGCGGGCGGTGTCATAATGCTCTTGGCCAACAACCGCTGGCGTCAAAACGCGGCTGACCGAGTCAAGCGGGTCAACGGCGGGATAAATGCCAAGCTCCGAAATCGCGCGGTTCAACGTGGTCGTTGCGTCCAAGTGGGCAAATGACGCGGCTGGCGCAGGGTCAGTCAAGTCATCTGCGGGAACGTAAATGGCCTGAACCGAGGTAATCGAACCCTTGGTGGTCGAGGTGATGCGCTCCTGCAACTGGCCCATGTCGGTTGCCAAAGTTGGCTGATAACCCACAGCCGAAGGAATACGGCCCAAAAGCGCGGACACTTCGGAACCAGCCTGCGTGAAGCGGAAGATGTTGTCGACGAAGAACAATACGTCCTGGCCTTCTTCATCGCGGAAATATTCCGCCATGGTCAGACCTGACAAAGCCACGCGTGCACGGGCACCGGGAGGCTCATTCATCTGACCGAAGACCAACGCAACCTTTGAACCTTCTGGGGTTGGGTTGCCGTCGGCGTCCTTGGCGATAACGCCCGCGTCGAGGAATTCGTGATACAGGTCG
>JBILLO010000033.1:0-16181 GCA_044376035.1 Sphingorhabdus sp. | reverse complement strand
CATCACCCACGCGTGCTGCGCGTTGTCGCGCTTTCTGGCGGCTATGCCCGTCCGGAGGCGTGCGCTGAACTTGCCAAGAATAGCGGCATGATCGCCAGCTTCTCACGCGCTTTATTGGAAGATTTGCGTCACCAGATGACGGCAGAGGAATTTGATGCCGCGCTTGCCAGCGCCATTGACGAAATCCATGCGGCATCCGCGACCTAGGGGCAGGACTACTTATGCGCAAGATGTTTGCCGCCAGCCTAAAGCCCGGCTAATGAGCGCGGCATGAAAGAATTTCCCTGCCAATTATACTTGATCTCACCGCTTGACGTAGGCGGCGATTTTTCCGCCCGGCTTGAGGCTGCCTTATCCGCTGGCCCCGTCGCGGCGTTTCAGTTTCGGGTCAAAGGATTGGATCAGCATGAGGCGGCGGCCCTTGCGGAACCATTGCAGGCCATTTGCGCTGCGCATGACGTCGCGTTCATCGTGAATGACAGTGTTGCCCTTGCCAAGCGGTTGAAAGCCGACGGCGTGCACATGGGGCAGGGCGATGGTGACGTTCGTGAGGCGCGGGAAATGCTTGGTAGCAACGCACAGATTGGCGTTACCTGTCACAACAGCCGTCATTTGGCGATGGAGGCAGCGGAGGCCGGAGCCGATTATGTGGCCTTTGGCGCTTTTTATCCCTCGTTTACGAAGACAGTGGAACATGTCGCTGAACTCGACACATTACAGAAATGGTCTTTTGTAACGGAGGTTCCCTGCGTTGCCATTGGTGGCATCACATCAGACAATGCCAAGCCATTAATCGATGCAGGCGCGGATTTCATAGCTGTGAGCAGCGCGGTGTGGAACCATCCGCAGGGTCCCGCCGAAGCCGTCAAGGCGTTTAACGCATTGCTTGCCTAATTGCGCCGTCATCGTTAAAGCCCGCGTCCATCGGCACGTTTTTGCGTGTCTGCTCTTTCCATCTGTCAAGCGAGTGCACTCATGAAAATCAACGCGGTTGAAATCAAGCCGGGTAACATATTGGAATATGAAGGCGGCCTGTGGCGTGTCGTAAAGACCGCGCACACCCAACCGGGTAAAGGCGGCGCATATATGCAAGTTGAGCTCAAAAACCTCCGCGACGGCCGCAAGAACAATATCCGTTTCCGTTCGGCGGAAAGCGTGGAAAAAGTGCGCCTTGACCAGAAAGATTTTCAGTTTCTCTATGCCGAGGGCGATAATCTGGTGTTCATGGACAAGGAAACCTATGATCAGGTGACTTTGCCAACCGACCTTCTTGGTGACGCTGCGGCTTTCCTCCAGGACGGCATGGATGTGGTCATGGAAATGTATGATGACGAGGCGCTCTCAGTCGCTTTGCCGGACCAGATTGAGGCTACAATTGTCGAAGCAGACGCAGTGGTAAAAGGCCAGACAGCGTCATCAAGCTATAAGCCTGCAATTCTCGACAATGGCGTGCGTGTAATGGTGCCGCCGTTCATCAGCGCAGGTACGCGGATCGTGGTCGATGTCTATGAGCGGGAATATGTCCGGAAGGCTGACTAATAGTGTTCCCCTCCCGCAGGCGGGAGGGGTTAGGGGAGGGTAGTCCCCTCGATTTGAAATATTTACCCTCGTTGTGCGGTTGCAGGCCCTCCCCCGGCCCCTCCCGCAAGCGGGTGGGGAGTAGTAAATGCCAGCATTAACCGGTCTTTTGACCATTATGGAAAAAGCAGCCCGTAAAGCGGGCGGCAAGCTTCGCCGCGATTTTGGCGAAATCGAACATCTGCAAGTGTCCCAAAAGGGGCCTGCTGACTTTGTATCAAAAGCCGACGAGCGCGCCGAAGATACGATTTTCCGTGAACTTGAAATCGCACGTCCCGATTGGGGCTTTCTAATGGAAGAAGGCGGCGAGATTGCAGGGGCGGAGGGTAAACCACGCTTCATCGTCGATCCGCTCGACGGAACGAGCAACTTCCTGCACGGCATACCGCATTTCGCGATTTCGATCGCGGTGCAAGATCCAAAGCCGGATGGTTCGGGCTGGGGCGATATTTTTGCGGGCTTGGTATACAACCCGATCACGGACGAAAGCTTCTGGGCCGAACGTGGCAAAGGCGCTTGGCTTGGCAACCGCCGTTTGCGGGTATCTGCGCGCCGTCAGTTGAACGAAGCCCTCATCGCAACGGGCATGCCTTACAAGGGCCATGGCGATTTTGAAGAATGGACCAAGATTTTTGGGGCCATTGGACCTTCGGTTTCGGGTATTCGGCGTTTTGGCGCAGCGAGCCTTGATCTCGCTTGGTTGGCCGCTGGCCGCTATGATGGTTTCTGGGAAAGTGCCTTATCTCCGTGGGATACGGCGGCTGGATGCCTGCTTGTGCGCGAGGCGGGGGGCTTTGTAACCGACTATCGTGGACGCAGCCCGCACATTGCAGATGTTCAGGTTTTGGCCGCTAACGACATTTTGCACAGCAAGCTGCATAAGCTGTTGGTCGGCGCCATAAAATAAACGACGAAAATGGCACAAAAAATGACGAGTCTTAGCCTTGCAGGTCAGGACTCTTCTGCCTAAAAGCGCCGCAACTTACGGGGTTTCGGAAACGAGTCTGATATGACTGATTTGTCGCAATATTTGCCTATACTGCTTTTCCTCGTGGTGGCGCTTGCGTTGTCGTCGGCCTTTGTGTTTCTGCCGATAGGTGTTTCGCGATTAACGGGCACGCACAAGCCCACAGAGGCAAAGCTCACTGAATATGAGTGCGGCTTTCCTGCGTTCGAAGATTCGCGCAGCCAGTTTGACGTTCGCTTTTATCTCGTTGCGATTTTGTTTATAATTTTCGATCTTGAAGCCGCCTTTTTGTTTCCATGGGCGGTCAGCCTGGGTGAAACAGGCTGGATCGGTTGGGGCACCATGATGCTGTTCCTGTTCGAGTTGGTCATCGGGTTTATCTATGCATGGAAAGTGGGAGCACTCGAATGGGAGTAATCGCGCCATCACACCCTGACGTGCAAGCGCCGGATGCGTTGTTTTTCAAGGATATTGAGAGCGAAGTGAACGACAAGGGTTTTGTCGTATCTTCGGCCGAGGACCTGTTCAACTGGGCACGCACTGGGTCATTATGGCCAATGACCTTTGGCTTGGCTTGCTGCGCGGTTGAAATGATCCACGGTTACATGCCGCGTTATGACTTTGAACGTTTCGGCATCGCACCGCGCGCCTCACCGCGTCAGTCGGACGTGATGATCGTCGCCGGTACGCTCTGCAACAAAATGGCACCGGCGTTGCGCAAGGTTTATGACCAGATGTCTGAACCAAAATATGTCATTTCCATGGGTAGCTGCGCCAATGGCGGTGGCTATTATCATTACAGCTACAGCGTCGTGCGCGGTTGCGACCGCGTGGTGCCAGTAGATATTTATGTGCCCGGATGCCCGCCAACTGCCGAAGCGTTGCTATACGGTATTATGCAATTGCAGCGCAAAATCCGCCGGACAGGGACCATCGAACGGTGAGCCACTCCGCACCCTTGATCAAAACGCCCGATGGCACGATAGAAGCGATCTCAAAAGCGCTTGGTAAACATATAGTTTCTATAGAAGAAGCCAATGGTGAAGTTGCCGTGCATATTCACCGAGATGCGTTGGTTGACTGTATGCTCCAACTGCGTGATGAATGCGAATACCAGCAACTCATGGAAATTGCAGGCGTTGACTGGCCTGATCGCGAGCCACGGTTTGAGATTGTCTATTGCCTTTTGAGCCTGACTAAAAACCACCGTATTCGCGTGCATCTGACCACGAATGAAGATCAGCCTGTGCCGTCGGTCACCAGCATTTGGCCAGTTGCCGGATGGTTGGAGCGCGAAGTGTTCGACATGTATGGCGTGTTATTCTCCGGCAACGCAGATTTGCGGCGCATACTGACCGATTACGGTTTTTCGGGGCACCCGCAGCGCAAGGACTTTCCATTGTCGGGCTATGTTGAGCTGCGCTATTCCGAGGAGGAAAAGCGCGTGAAATATGAACCTGTGCAATTGGCACAGGATTTCCGCAATTTTGACTTTCTAAGCCCTTGGGAAGGCGCGGATTATATCCTGCCGGGCGATGAGAAAACTGGCGTGGGAACCGGCCAAGGCGCACCGCCGCCGCCTACACCCAAAACAACCGATACCGCGGCGCAGACGGGCGCGGGTAAGGCAACGAATACAGAAGCGGTTAAGCGCAGCGTGCGCAAGCCAAAGGCGACGGGAGACAAAGCATGAGCATGCAACAAGACCTCGCGCCGACCACTGGCGATGAAGTCATTCAGAATTACACGATCAACTTTGGCCCACAGCACCCCGCAGCACATGGTGTTTTGCGTCTGGTGATGGAGCTGGACGGTGAAATTGTCGAGCGGCTTGACCCACATATCGGCCTTTTGCACCGTGGCACCGAGAAGCTGATCGAATATAAAACCTATTTGCAGGCTTTGCCGTATTTTGATCGGTTGGATTACGCGTCGCCGATGGCGATGGAATATAGCTATGTGCTCGCGATTGAGAAATTGTTGGACCTCGAAGTGCCGCTGCGTGCGCAATATCTGCGCCTATTGTTCGCTGAACTGACGCGGATCAAGAACCACACGCTGAACATTGCGCACCACATTATCGATGTCGGCGCGATGACGCCGCCTTTGTGGTTGTATGAAATCCGCGAAGACATCATGGGCTTTTATGAGCGGGCAAGCGGCGCACGTATGCATGCCGCATGGTTCCGTCCCGGCGGTGTGCATCAGGATG
Source organism: Sphingorhabdus sp. (assembly GCA_044376035.1). Classification (GTDB taxonomy): domain Bacteria; phylum Pseudomonadota; class Alphaproteobacteria; order Sphingomonadales; family Sphingomonadaceae; genus Sphingorhabdus_B. Next base: position 11,424 of record JBILLO010000033.1, on the reverse strand, counting down.
TGCCGTTGAAGCTTTTAACCGATATTGCCGATTGGCTCGATGACCGCATGCCCCGCTTGTTTGAGGACGCGATGTCGTTGGTGGTCGACAACCGCATTTTCAAACAACGCAATGTCGATATCGCGATTGTTTCAAAGGAAGACGCAATCAAATGGGGCTTTTCCGGCCCGATGATCCGTGGCGCGGGCATCCCGTGGGATATCCGCAAGAGCCAGCCTTATGACGTATATGACCGGATGGAGTTTGACATTCCCGTTGGCACGCGCGGTGATTGCTATGACCGGTTCATGGTCCGCGTCGAAGAGGTGCGCCAATCAGTCCGCATCATGAAGCAATGCTTGCAACAGATGCCCGAAGGTCCGGTATGCAGCGACGACCGCAAGGTCGCACCGCCCAATCGCGCCGAAATGAAGCAGTCGATGGAGGCATTGATCCATCACTTCAAATTGTACACCGAAGGCTTCAAAGTGCCCGCAGGCAGCGTCTATGTCGCCACCGAAAGCCCCAAGGGCGAGTTCGGCGTCTATCTGGTCGCCGACGGCAGCAACAAGCCTTATCGCTGCAAAATCCGGCCAACAGCCTTTTCGCATTTGCAAGCGATGGATTTCATGACTCGTGGGCATATGCTTGCGGACACCACCGCCATTTTGGGCGCGCTCGACATCGTGTTTGGGGAGTGTGACCGGTGACGCTTGTTAGTGCTTTTGTTGCTGCCTTTTTTGTTGTCCTAATCATTGGCGGAGTGGCTTTCTTTTTCGTAAGCAGGCTTTACCCAACCAGCTCACCGCGAGTTGCAGCCTTTGCGCTTACTATTGGTTTCGCAATCGCAAGATATAGCGAAGAAGGCACCACTTTTGCGGATGGGTTTGTCGCCGTTGGTAGATTGGCCGGTGCAATCGTTGGCCTTCTAGCTCTTTGGTATTTGCTATTCCAGCGCAAGGTCGGTCAGAATGGCTGACGCTGTAAACACCCCCAACAAAGCCGAAACCCGCGTTATGCGTCGCGTTTTCATGCTATCAACATCGCTGCTGTCGGAAGGAGCAATGCTATGACCGAGAATGTCGAGAATTTAATTCTGGAACGCTTGCGTCGGATGGATGAGCGCTTGGGCAATATGGAAGACGATATAAGGGGCATTAAGACCCGGGTATCTGCGATAGATGAGCATTTGGCTGGCATGTTGATCAGCCTTGGCGGGCTAAATACGCGCATGGATAAGTTTGACGAACGTGTTGCGCGCGTTGAACGCCGTCTGGAATTGGTGACGCCGAAGTAACTTATGACTGACACCGCACACATCCCCAACGAAGCCGAAACCCGCGCGAAATGGGGCAGCTTTGCCTTTTCGCCGGAATATAAGGCCAAGGCCGATATGTATATCGGCCGCTACCCCGCCGGACGGCAGCAATCGGCCGTGATGGCGTTGCTTGACTTGGCGCAGCGTCAGGTTGGCGCAGAAACGCAGACGCAAGGCTGGTTGCCGGTGCCGGTGATCGAATATGTCGCGAACTATCTCGGTATGCCCTATATGCGCACTTACGAAGTTGCGACCTTCTACACGATGTACAATCTCGCGCCCGTCGGTCGCTATCATGTGCAAGTGTGCGGGACGACGCCATGCATGTTACGCGGGTCGGATGACATTATGGCGGCGTGTAAGAGCCGCGGATTGGTCAAAGGTGCGACGACGCCCGATGGCATGTTCACGCTGACCGAAGTCGAATGCATGGGCAATTGCGCTTCGGCACCCATGGTTCAGATCAATGACGATAATTACGAAGACCTTGATCATAGCAGCATGACCGCAATCCTCAAAGACTTGGCCGAGGGTAAGCAACCGAAGGTCGGCACCCAGCTGCCGGGCCGTCACACGGTGGAACCTTATGGCGGCGCAACGACCCTGCATGCGATGGTAGACAAGAATCATGACTATCGGGGGGAATGGAAGTGATCCATTACCTTACAACTCAACGTCACCCTGAACTTGTTTCAGGGTCCATTTCGCCCCTCTACTCTTCGGTCTGCGTGGCACGATGGATGCTGGAACGTCAGTCACCAGAGGTGAAACAAGTTCAGCATGACATTAATCTAGGCGAGGGATTGCGCTAATGGAATTTCTCCCCCTCATCGGCATTCTCATCGCCGCGTTCGTCGCGTGGAAATTGCTTACGGGCGTTATCAAGCTGGCCGTTATTGGTTTGCTGATCGCCGGGGCAGCTTGGTTTTTTATTGGAGGTTTGGGCTAATGCTCGCTGACAAAGACCGCATCTTCACCAACCTCTACGGCTATCAGGACTTCGCCTTGAAAGCGGCGCAGGCGCGTGGCGATTGGGACAAGACCGCTGACCTTATGAAGGTCGGGCAGGATGCCATTATTGAGGAAGTGAAGGCGTCGGGCCTGCGCGGTCGCGGTGGCGCAGGCTTTCCGACGGGGATGAAGTGGAGCTTTATGCCCAAGGCGCCGACGCCAGAGCGGCCCAATTTTCTCGTCATCAACGCCGATGAATCCGAACCCGGCTCATGCAAGGATCGCGAGATCATCCGTCATGACCCGCATAAGCTGATTGAAGGCGCGCTGATCGCTGGCTTTGCCATGCGCGCGCGTGCCGCCTATATCTATATTCGCGGCGAGTATATTTTCGAAGCCAAGGTTCTCGAAAAAGCGGTTGCCGAGGCCTATTCAGCAGGTTTGCTGGGCAAGAACGCCGCAAAATCAGGTTATGACTTTGACGTATTCGTCCATCGCGGCGCGGGCGCTTATATTTGCGGTGAAGAAACCGCGATGATCGAGAGCCTTGAGGGCAAAAAAGGCCAACCGCGCCTGAAACCGCCGTTCCCGGCGGGGGCAGGGCTATATGGTTGCCCTACGACCGTGAATAACGTCGAGAGCATTGCGGTGGTGCCAACGATTCTGCGGCGCGGCGCGGCGTGGTTCAAAGGCTTTGGTCGCGAGAATAACCATGGCACAAAACTGTTCCAAATCTCCGGCCATGTCGAAAAGCCATGCGTTGTCGAAGAAGAAATGGGCATCCCGTTTCGCGAGCTAATTGAAAAGCATTGCGGCGGCGTTCGCGGCGGATGGGACAATTTGCTTGCGGTCATTCCCGGTGGATCGTCAGTGCCATTGGTGCCCGCCGCGATGATGATGGACGTGCCAATGGATTTCGACGGCTGCAAGGCTGTTGGCAGCGGCCTTGGCACTGCGGCGATTATCGTCATGGACAAATCCACCGATATTGTGCGCGCGATTTCGCGATTGAGCTATTTCTACAAGCATGAAAGCTGCGGCCAATGTACACCCTGCCGCGAAGGCACAGGCTGGATGTGGCGCGTCATGGAAAAGATGCGCACCGGCAATGCCGAGATTGGCGATATTGATACCTTGTACGATGTGACCAAACAGGTGGAGGGTCACACCATTTGTGCTTTAGGCGACGCAGCGGCGTGGCCGATTCAGGGGCTAATCAAGCACTTCCGCCCCGAGATGGAACGGCGGATTATTGAGGCTAAGGGCGATAATATGTTGGAGGCGGCGGAATGAAACGTAAGATCACGCTGTTCGCACTTATCGCGTTGATTGTCTGTACTCCAGCTACATCTGTCATAGCGAAGAGCCCAAAGGTAGAGGCAAGAGAAGCTGCCTATGGACGCAGAATCTTGCGCGAATTTGCTGCGTGCGTAGTCGATAGTCATCGCAATCTTGCGCGTCAGTTTGCGTTGATGAGGTCGAATGATCGACTAAACGACACTGATTTTCAAAAGCTTGCAAGCGGACGGTGTTTGGGGTTCAGAGGAGGTATATTGAAAATGCACCCTGAATATTTTCGTGGAGCATTAGCAAATCGTTTGGTGATTGTCGATCTTTCGGGTGAACCGCCGCTAATACCGGACAATATCCCTCCGTTGGAATGGGATCAACCCTTGCCGCCAACCGACGCCGTTTTCGCATCGGACAAACCAGTGCCCAATTTCGATGAAGCAAAGCAAAAACAAAAATACGACTTGGCGCTAGCGTTTACCCTAACAGCCCAGCTCGGGGAGTGCGTGGTCCGCAAGGATGCCGCAGCGTCTCGCATCGTTTTGGAAACAGCGGTAGATAGTCCGGACGAATTGGCGAAGCTAAAAGAGATGAATGTAACAATTGCGAAGTGCGTAGCATCCGGACAAACGCTTTCATTCAACCGAACAAATCTGCGTAATTCTATCGCTATCAGCTATTATCGTCTTGCCAACGCTCAGCGCAACTCGGGAGCGCTACGCTAATGCCCAAAGTAAACGTAGACGGTCTCGAAATCGAAGTCCCACAGGGCGCAACCGTCCTTCAGGCGTGTGAGATGGCGGGGAAGGAAATTCCGCGCTTTTGCTATCATGAACGGCTGTCCATTGCGGGCAATTGCCGGATGTGCTTGGTGGAGGTTGCCCCCGGGCCGCCCAAGCCGCAGGCGTCTTGCGCTTTGCCAGCCACAGAAGGCCAAATCATCCGCACCGATACGCCAATGGTCAAAAAGGCGCGTGAAGGCGTGATGGAGTTTTTGCTCATCAATCACCCGCTCGATTGCCCGATTTGCGATCAAGGCGGCGAATGTGATTTGCAGGACCAAAGCGTTGCTTATGGGCGTGGCGCTTCGCGGTTTGAGGAAAACAAGCGCGCGGTCACCGAAAAATATATGGGTCCGCTCGTCAAAACCGTGATGACGCGCTGCATTCAGTGCACCCGCTGCGTCCGTTTTGCGCAAGAAGTCGCAGGCATTGAGGAAGTGGGCGCGATTGGTCGCGGCGAGAATATGCAGATTACGACCTACCTTGAGCACGCCATGCAAAGCGAGCTTTCGGGCAATGTTGTTGATCTTTGCCCTGTCGGTGCGCTGACGTCGAAGCCCTATGCGTTCGAAGCGCGTCCATGGGAATTGAAGAAGACGCCAAGCATCGACGTCATGGACGCGGTTGGCACCAACATCCGCCTCGATAGCCGGGGCAGGGCCGTATTTCGCGCGCTTCCACGCATCAATGATGACGTGAACGAAGAATGGGCGTCGGACAAAACCCGCCATGCGGTTGACGGTCTGACACATCGGCGTTTGGACAAGCCCTATATCCGCAAAGACGGAAAGCTTGTCGCCGCAAGTTGGGCCGACGCATTTGTCGCGATCAAGGCGCATTGGGCTGGCGAAGCGGCGGTGTTGGCCGGCGATCAGGTCGATTGCGAAACCATGTTTGCCGCGCGCGAATTGGCCGGTGCGTCGATGTTGGAGGGCCGCCAGACGGGCCTTGCTTATAACACATCCTCGCTGTCGGCCGTGAACTTCAACACCACTATCGCTGGCATCGAAAATGCGGATGTGATCCTATTGGTCGGCAGCGATTTGCGGCGTGAGGCACCATTGGTGAGTACACGCATTCAAAAGGCCATTCGCAAGCGTGGCGCGAAGGTGTTTGCCATCGGTCCCGTGACCGACCTGACCTATAAGGTTGAGTGGCTCGGGGATGACCTAAGCGCGCTATCCAAAGCTCCTAAGGCATTGGCTGAGGCATTGAAGACGGCTGAACGTCCGGCGATTATCGTTGGCGGTGGTGCGCTGCGTTATGATGGCGTCCACGGCGCGGCCTTGGCCTTGGCCAGCAAGTATAAGCTAGTGCGTGATGGCTGGAACGGGTTTAACGTTCTGCACTTTGCGGCCGCGCGGATGGGCGGGTTGATGCTCGGTTTTGCGCATGACGGCGGCATTAAGGCGTTGGCGGCGAAGAAGCCTAAACTGGCATTCTTCCTTGGCGCAGACGAGGCCGATTATGGCCTGTTTGCGGACAGTTTCAAAGTCTATGTCGGCCATCATGGCGACAATGGCGCGCATCATGCCGACGTGATTTTGCCGGGTGCTGCTTACTCCGAAAAATCGGGGACATATGTAAACCTCGAAGGCCGCGTGCAGCGCGGTGAGCGTGCGGTATTCCCACCGGGCGATGCGCGCGAAGATTGGGCGATATTCCGCGCTTTGTCCGATGTTCTGGGTAAGCGCCTCCCATTTGACAGCCTCGACGCCCTGCGCGCCGAAATGGCGAAGGCCGTGCCTGCTTTGGGCGTTGAAGGGTTGGCGGATTATGGTTGGTCGGAACCATCGCTACCATCGGATGTGAGCGGCAAGATTGTCGATTATCCGATTAAGGATTTCTACCTGACCAACGCCATTTGCCGCGCGTCCGAAACGATGCAGAAATGCTCAGCGGAGCTGGTGCATGGCACGCAATTTTTGGAGGCGGCGGAATGACTTGTCGTGACGTTTATGGCTCCAAGACCGTCACCCTGAACTTGTTTCAGGGTCCATTTGTTCTTTCAAGCTCATGCGTATCTGCGCGATGGATGCTGAAACAAGTTCAGCATGACGTTTGTGGATGTGACGGGAGAATGGTATCATGACATCCTTTTTCCAAAATCTCGGCATGAGTTACGAAGGCGCATGGTTCATGGCGACCATCGCGGGCATCCTCCTTATTGCGCTGCCGCTAATGCTCGCGGTGGCGATGATCATTTATGCCGAACGTAAATTATGGGCGGCTTTCGCGCTGCGCCGGGGACCCAATGTCGTCGGCCCATTTGGGGTGCTGCAAAGTTTCGCGGATGGCTTGAAGGTATTCTTACAAGAGACCATCATCCCAAGCGCATCGAACCGTGGCTTGTTCTTGATCGCGCCGATCATCACCTTCACCGTTGCATTGATGGCTTGGGCGGTCATTCCCTTCGCCGATGGCGTCGTATTGGCGAATATCAATGTCGGCTTGCTCTACATCCTCGCGATCAGCAGCTTGGGCGTTTATGGCGTGGTCATTGCGGGATGGGCATCCAACTCCAAATATCCATTCTATTCGGCGATGCGCGCCGCCGCGCAGATGATTTCATACGAAGTTTCCATTGGCTTCATCTTGATCTGCGTCGTCCTTTGGGCCGGCACGTTCAATGTTGGCGGCATTGTTGAGGGGCAGCGCGGCCATGTTTTTGGCTTCATCAACGCTTATGCCTTTAACCCGTTGCTATTCCCGATTGCGGTGATGTTCCTCATCAGCTCAATGGCCGAAACCGCGCGTGCGCCGTTCGATTTGACGGAAGCGGAGAGCGAATTGGTTGCTGGTTATCAGACCGAATATTCCTCCATGGCCTTCGCTTTGTTCTGGTTGGGCGAATATGCCAACGTGCTGTTAATGTGCGCGCTGAACGCGATCCTTTTCTGGGGCGGATATTTGCCGCCTTTCGATTGGGCGCCATTGTACGCCGTTCCGGGCATCCTCTGGTTCTTTGCCAAAATTCTTTTGATGTTCTTCATCTTTGCATGGGTGAAGGCAACCGTGCCGCGTTACCGTTATGACCAATTGATGCGTCTGGGTTGGAAAGTGTTTCTGCCAATCTCGCTGTTCTGGGTCTTTTTGGTCAGCGGCTATCTTATGTTCACAGGACATTTCGCATGACCACCATCGCGCACCTCATTAAAAGCTTCACTTTGTGGGAATTCATCAAGGCGCACATGTTGACCTTGAAATATTTCTTCAAGGCAAAGGCTACTATCAACTATCCGTTTGAAAAGAACCCGCTCTCCCCGCGTTTTCGCGGCGAGCATGCGCTGCGGCGTTATCCCAATGGAGAGGAACGCTGCATCGCGTGTAAATTATGTGAGGCGGTTTGCCCAGCCTTGGCCATTACCATTGAGTCCGAACCACGCGACGATGGCAGCCGCCGCACCACGCGCTATGACATCGACATGACCAAGTGTATTTACTGCGGATTTTGCCAAGAGGCTTGCCCGGTCGACGCCATTGTCGAGGGTCCGAACCTCGAATTTGCAACAGAAACGCGTGAGGAACTGCTCTATGATAAGGCCAAGCTCCTCGACAACGGCGCAAAGTGGGAGCGGGCAATCGCCGCGAACCTTGCCGCCGATGCACCCTATCGTTAAGGGCGGCGCTGGCATGACTTATGGGCTGATCTTTACCAAGAAAAATACCGTCGCCTCAGCGCAGGCTGGGGTCCATTACGTCTGTCCGTTTAGAACGACAGGCGAGATAGGCACCAGCCTGCGCTGGTGCGACGCTTTGGTTATCACTGAGGTGTTGGCATGATCCAACTCGTCTCCTTCTATATCTTCGCAAGCATCGTCATTGCGTCCGCCGCAATGGTCATTTTTGCGCGTAATCCGGTGCACAGCGTGCTGTGGCTGATAGTAGCGTTTTTCAACGCGGCAGGCCTCATGGTCCTCATTGGTGCGGAGTTTATCGCGATGCTCTTGGTCATTGTTTATGTTGGCGCGGTTGCGGTGTTGTTCTTGTTCGTTGTGATGATGCTCGACATTGATTTTGCCGAATTGCGTGCAGGGTTCGTCAAAAACGTGCCGCTTGGGTTGTTGCTCGCAGTGGTTTTGGTGGCTGAATTGGTGCTTGGTATCGGCGCGTATCAGGCTGGTGCCGTGAAACTTGGCACGCCTGAGGCTGGTGTTGCTGCCGTGTCGGCGACCGTGCCGAATATCGAGGCGATTGGTGCGTTGCTGTATAGTAAATATGTGTTCTTGTTCGAAACCGCGGGCTTGATCTTGTTGGTCGCGATGGTCGGTGCAATCGTTCTGACGCATCGCCGCAGCCACGGCACACGCGGCCAAAGCATAAGCAGCCAGGTCCAGCGCCGTCCGCAAGACGCGACGCGTAATGTTAATCAGCCCGTTGGGCAGGGGATTGAGCTGTGATTGGTATCGAACATTATCTCGTCGTCAGCAGCATATTGTTCGTTATGGGCGTGCTTGGCATTTTCCTGAATCGCAAAAATGTCATCATCATCCTGATGGCGATTGAGCTCATATTGCTTGCGGTGAACATCAATCTTGTCGCGTTCAGCGTGTTTTTGGGCGACCTAACTGGGCAGATCTTTGCGATGTTCGTTTTGACCGTCGCGGCGGGTGAGGCTGCGATTGGCCTTGCGATCTTGGTTATCTATTTCCGCGGACGTGGCACCATAGCCGTGGATGACGTCAACCGGATGAAGGGATAACATCCAGTGACTGCAATCCATTTCATTGTTTTCCTGCCGCTTCTGGCTGCGCTCATCGCAGGCCTGGGGCAGCGCTTCATTGGCGCATTGGCGGCCAAGACGATTACGACCGCTGGGTTGTTTATCGCCGCGTTCCTGAGCTGGCCGATTTTCATCGGTTTCCTGAACGGCAGTGAGACCACTTATGTGCAGCCCGTGATGACATGGGTGCAGTCCGGCGACCTGACCTTTGATTGGGAATTGCGCGTTGATGCGCTGACCGCCGTGATGCTCGTGGTGATCACCACCGTATCGGCGCTCGTCCATCTCTATAGCTGGGGCTATATGGAGGAGGATCCTGATCAGCCGCGCTTTTTTGCGTATCTTTCGCTGTTTACCTTCGCGATGTTGATGTTGGTGACGGCCAATAATTTGGTGCAGATGTTCTTTGGATGGGAAGGCGTTGGCCTTGCGTCTTATTTGCTGATCGGTTTTTGGTACAAGAAACCAAGCGCAAATGCGGCGGCGATCAAGGCATTTGTCGTCAACCGCGTTGGCGACCTTGGCTTCATGCTCGGCATCTTTGGCATATTCTGGCTTTTTGGCACTGTTTCGATCCCCGAAATCCTCGCTGCTGCTCCCGATAAAGTCGGCTCAAGCATCAGCTTCCTTGGCCTGCGCGTTGATACCATGAGCTTGCTGTGCATATTGCTGTTCATCGGCGCGATGGGCAAATCAGCGCAGCTTGGGCTGCACACATGGTTGCCGGACGCGATGGAGGGCCCAACGCCCGTTTCCGCGCTGATCCATGCCGCGACCATGGTTACTGCTGGCGTGTTCATGGTGTGCCGTCTGTCGCCCTTGTTTGAAACCAGCCAATTCGCGCTGGATGTCGTCACGATTGTTGGGGCCACGACGGCGATTTTTGCTGCGACAGTTGGTCTTGTGCAAACCGATATTAAGCGTGTGATCGCATATTCCACCTGCTCGCAATTGGGCTATATGTTCTTTGCAGCCGGCACCGGCGCTTATGGCGCGGCCATGTTCCATCTGTTCACACATGCCTTTTTTAAGGCATTGTTGTTCTTGGGCGCTGGCTCAGTCATCCACGCGATGCACCATGAGCAGGATATGCGTTATTATGGCGGCTTGCGGAAACATATTCCGCTGACATTCTGGGCGATGATGGCGGGAACGCTGGCGATTACCGGCGTTGGTATTCTTGGGGTTGCCGGATTTGCTGGCTTTTATTCAAAGGACGCTATTATCGAGGCCGCGTTCGCCAGTGAATCCACTTATCATATGTATGGCTTTGCCATCGGTGTGATCGCGGCTTTGCTGACGAGTTTCTATAGCTGGCGTTTGATGTTCCTAACCTTCTTTGGGAAACCACGTTGGGATCAGTCGGAGCATATTCAGCACGCGATGCATGATCATGGCGATCATGATACGCATGCGCATGCGCATAAAGCGACCAGCGACGGAACCGCAGGATATCATCCGCATGAAAGTCCATGGTCGATGCTGACGCCTTTGGCGCTGCTGACCATAGGCGCAGTTTTTGCAGGTTTTGTCTTCCATGAAGCATTCATTGATGCGGAGGCTGGCAAGGCGTTTTGGGCAAATAGCACCCTCTATTTCAACGCGCATCTGATGCATGCGATGCACGAGGTGCCGTTATGGGTGAAATTGTCGTCGACTGTGGCAATGCTGCTTGGCCTGATAACAGCCTATCTGATGTACATGCGGTCCAAAGATGCGCCACAACGTCTGGCAACCACCTTTGCGCCAATCTACCGTTTCTTCCTCAATAAATGGTATTTTGACGAGCTGTATAACTTCCTGTTCATTCGCCCCGCATTTTGGTTCGGACGTCTGTTCTGGAAGCAAGGCGACATCGGGATCATTGACCGCTTTGGCCCCAATGGTTCGGCGGCTGTCGTTTCCTTTGGTAGCAAATTGGCTGTGCGCATGCAGTCGGGCTATCTGTATACATACGCGCTTGTGATGCTTCTTGGCTTAGTTATCGCGGTGAGCTGGATGATGGTGAGAGTGTAATGAACGCCGCGGATATTCCTATACTTTCGATCATGCTGGCCATTCCCGTGGTCGCAGCGGCAATGTGTCTGTTCGTGCGCGCTGAGCTTGCACGCATCATTGCGTTGTCGGCGACATTGTTGAATCTGGTTCTTGGTCTCCTGCTCTGGCTATATTATGATCCAGCGGGCGCGCAGTGGCAGTTTACCGAAAGCGCTACTGTGTTCGGACCCATTGGCTGGCGGCTTGGCATTGACGGTATTTCGCTGAGTTTGATCATGCTGTCGGTGTTCCTGATGCCGATTTGTATCGGTGCAAGCTGGACATCCATCCAAAAACGCGTCGGCGAATATATGGCGGCGTTCCTGCTGATGGAAACGCTAATG
>JBILLO010000032.1:0-16297 GCA_044376035.1 Sphingorhabdus sp. | reverse complement strand
AGGCATTGTGACGGTGATTGACGGTTCGCCTGGCGCTCTGTCCTGGCTGGGGGGTGTGCATGGTCGGCGGGTCAGTCCGCTGGGCACGGATCGTTTCGGTCAGACGGGAGATCTGCCCGACCTATACAGCGCATATCGGCTCGACTCCGCTGCGATTATGGATGCCATGGCCGAGCTGTTTTTAAAAAGGTGAACGACCAAAATTCACACGAAATGGCGTCGAACTTTATTCAACCGATTTTGCGCCACCGCTGACCATGTCTTCTGGTAGTGCGCGGAATGTGAACTCTGCCGGCTTATCCAAATATCGCTTCGCCAATTCCCAAAGGTCTTGCGCGGTGATTGCTGTAAAATTGGCTTCACTTTTTCGGAAGCGGTTGAGCCTATCTGGGTTTGTCTGCGTCTCTGCCACCACGCCCAGCCACGTGTTGTTTTGCTTTTTCCAATCGGCGTAGCTTTCAAGCACGGGTTTGCGCGCACGTTCGAACAGGTCGGGATCAGCAGGTGACTTTATCAACGCCGATATGACTTGGTCGACGGTCGATTCTATCGTCGCCATATCTTTGGGGTCGCCAGCAGTAGAGACGGAAAATGTGCCCCGCTGCAGATATAGGTTGGACATATCGGAATGCGCGGAGACGCCATAAGTTGCACCCAGTTTTTCCCGCAATTCATCAGTCAAGCGAAGCGTTGCAACGCGCGCAAGCAAATCCATGGCTTGCGTGATTTTTTGGTCATTATCGCCCGTGGTCGTCCATATCCGGCGCCACGCCAACTGATTGGCCTCGCCATTATGGGGAATATCAAAACTCCCATGTTTTGCGCTCCAACCCGTTAGAAGTTGCGCGCTATAATCCTTCCCAGCATCTGCCCGGGTCGGCAAGGCACCAAAACTGCGTGCAACAGCCGCGATGGCCGCTTCCTCATCCAAGTCGCCGACCAATGCGATTTCCAAACGATTTTGCTGTAAAGCGTCACCTAATGCCGCTTTAAGCATCGCGAAATCGGCACCTTGAATGGTTTCAAGGGGCGCGAGCGCAAAGCGCGGATCATCATCGGTCATGATTTTCGACATCGCGACCGCAAGTGCGGACGCCGGGGTGGCCTTCAACCGTGCATATAACTCAGGGAGCGGGCGGCGGAACAGGCGAAGCGCATTTTCCGAATAGCCCGGATGGGTGGTGTATGCTGCCATGATTTGCAACTGGCGTTCCAAATCGGCGGGCGCGACGGCACCAGCCCCGCCAAAATATCTGTCGGCCACACCAAATGCGGGGGACACGGTTGTTCCGGCCAAGATGGATCGCAAATCTTCAATATCATGGGCTTCAAGGCCGCCAGAAACATAAGTTGCCGACATCAGTGAGGCCAAGACAGCATTTTCCCTTCCAAAATGAAGCTGGCCACCATCAATGTGCAGTGCATAGCGGATTCGATTGTCTTCAAAATCGGTTTTTTTGAGATTCAGCATTACGCCATTGGCAAAGCGGATGGTGCGAATGCCCAAGTCTGCAATCGTCTTGTCGGCAATGACAACTCCGGCGGGGCCGAAGTCTGTATAGGCAAAACTTGACGCCGCCCGTGCCATCGGCGCAGCGATTGGCGTGCCACGACTGACGGCATATGCGGCGACTATTTCCTCCTCGGGAATCGCCGCATTCTGCTTTGTTGTCAGGAAAATCTGCGGTCGCTCCATTTGGCGAAACCAAAAGGCAAATTCGGCATTGATGGCCGCCTGTGTCATAAACGGGCGTATCTGTCGCCATAACAAATGGCGATAGCTATCGGCGTTATAGACGTCCTCATCCAGACCGACCAAGGCGTTCGCAATTGCCCCACTCGATTCTGTACCTTCATCTTTGGCGGCATTTTCATATTGTGCGTCCAGACGCTTTATCTGTTCGGCAATCTCGGACTCTTCAAACCCATATTCGATTGCTTGGCGCACAGTTTGCTCGGTAAAGGCGAGCAACGCACGCCAACTGCCATCCTTGCCCGTGACGCCATAGCCAATGGCGGCATATTGGTCGCATAGGCCGAAGTTGAAATTCACGCCTCCACCTAAAAACGGAATATCTTCTTCGCGGGATCGACGCGCCATGCGGCGTGATATGATCGCGTTTGCGATGCTCATTTTGAGCTCAATCATCCCGCGTTCTAGGGTGTCAGGCCGCTTTTTATCCTGCAAAAACTGCTGAACACTAATGCTCTCGCCAATTTCAGGATGTACGAAGCTGTCCGCCGATAAACCGCGTGCAGTATCCAAGCTGCATTGGTCAATCGCACCTAATGGCGGCACGTCCACTTGCCAGTCCGCAAATTTTGTCACCAATTCACGTTCAATGGCAATTGGGTCTACAGGGCCTACGACTATGATTTTGATGCGGTCCGGGCGATAATATGCGCGATACAGCGCCCGCATCCGCTCCGCCGACGCGGTTTGTATGACCTCGGCTGTGCCGATGGGGTAGCGCGTTGCGTAAAAGCTATTCGGGTAGAACAGATTGTTTGCCGCACGCGCGCTTTGAAATCCAAAATTCTCTCTTGCGCTTTTTTCCGCCAAGATAACGCCGCGCTCGCGGTCAACTGCTGCAGGAATAAATGATATTTCCCGCGCTGTCTCACGCATCAAAAACAGCGCACGTTCAATAAGGCGCGGGTCGGCCTTAGGCAGATCAAGCTTATACTGCGTTTGCGTATAGCCCGTTGATGCATTGGTATCAGCGCCAAAGGACAGGCCGAGCCGCTCAAGCATTTTGACCATTTCGCCCTCAGGCACGTGCGTGCTGCCGTTAAAGGCCATATGTTCGATGAAATGTGCAAGACCCTGCTCATCTGCCGCCTCAGCCGCAGAACCGAAGTCGATGGTCATACGGACCAGCACCTGATTCTGCGGACGGTGATTGGGGCGAATGGCGTAGCGCAAACCATTGGGCAGTCGCCCATAAATGATGCTGGCATCAGGTTCGAGATCAGATGTCTCGGCATTCCAAGGCTGCGTCCGTTCCGCACCCACAATTGCAGCCGAAGGCGCTGCGCGCGCGTTAGCAGATCCGCCAAAGAGGATTGCGAGTCCAAGGACAAGGCGAAGCGCATTTTTCATACGCTTAGTTTTCTTCCATGGACGTTTGGAAACCGCAATATCTTTTTGTTTAAATTATTGATTTACTTACCTTTTCGTAATCGGTGGCTGACCATGTCGAGGACCGCCCCTTCGCTTTCGTCCGGCATCAGGCCAAGGCGGCGAGCGACTTCTTGATAAGCTTCTGCTTCGCCGCCAAGGTCACGGCGGAACCGATCCTTGTCCAGCTTCTCGCCGGTTTCAATATCCCACAATCGGCATCCATCAGGGCTGATTTCGTCGGCGAGGATGATTCGCGAAAAATCGCCATCGAACAAGCGCCCAAACTCAAGTTTGAAGTCCACAAGCCGGATGCCAATGGCGGCAAACATGCCACACATGAAGTCATTGATGCGGATCGCCATGGACGAAATGTCCTGCATTTCCTCCTGTGTCGCCCAACCAAAGCAGGCAATATGCTCCTCTGCGACCAATGGGTCGCCAAGGTTGTCGTCCTTGTAACAATATTCCAGCAAGGTATGCGGAAGCGGCGTGCCTTCTTCGATACCAAGGCGTTTTGACAAGGAACCGGCGGCCACGTTGCGCACGATCACTTCAATCGGAACGATTTCGACCTGACGGATCAACTGCTCACGCATGTTCAGGCGACGAATGAAATGCGTCGGGATGCCGATATGGCTTAACCGCGTAAAGACATGTTCCGACACGCGGTTGTTGATAACGCCCTTGCCAGAAATTGTGCCCTTTTTCTGGTTATTGAAGGCGGTGGCATCATCCTTGAAATATTGGATTAACGTGCCGGGTTCAGGACCTTCATAAAGAATCTTGGCCTTGCCCTCGTATATTTTGCGGCGGCGGGTCATATGCGGTCCCTGACTTTGCTTGAAATGACACGCCCCGGTGGAGTTGGCCATCGAGCAGCCTAACTTTACCGGGGCGATTGCTTACGCTATAATCCATTGCATGCGTCGGCGCAATTCGAGATAGGCATATAGGATGGACACGAAAGGACATCATTGGCCCATCGATCTGGATTTACTGCTTCAGGCCTACGCCAATGGCATATTCCCGATGTCTGACGCCCGTGATGACCCCGATACCTTTTGGATTGAACCGGAGTTTCGGGCGGTCATGCCACTGGAGGGCTTTCGTTTGTCAAAGTCGCTTGCCAAAACTATCCGGCAGGATCGGTTTGTGGTCACCGCCGACACCGCTTTTGCGCAGGTCATTGCCACTTGCGCCGAATCGCAAGCGGACCGACGGGACACTTGGATTAATCCGGATATCGAAGAGGCTTTCTGCCGCTTGCACCAACAAGGGCGGGCACATAGCATCGAATGCTGGTCGCAAGGTCGCCTCGTGGGCGGGCTTTATGGGCTGGCCTTGGGGCGCGCGTTTTTTGGGGAAAGCATGTTCTCGCGCGAAACCGACGCGTCAAAGGTTGCTTTGGCGTGGCTGGTCGCACGGCTTCGACTTGGCGGGTTTGAATTGCTCGATTGCCAGTTCATGACCGATCATTTGGCCAGCCTGGGGGCAATCGAAATCACGCAAAGCGCCTATCTTAAACTGCTTGAGGCTGCCTTAACGAAAGCCGTTCAAGCCTCGTCAGGGCTGGCTTCTTCAACCGCAGCGGGGGCGGCCTCAGGCGGCGACTGGGGTTCACTTGACAGCGCTTTGGCTGCTGGATCCGCTGCGGGGGCCTCTTCAGAAGATTTCTTCTCTACAGGCGCCTCTTCGCCGGGGAAGCGCATTTTGCACGCCTTGACCCACACATCGTAAATCGGGTGCTCGACAACATTGGCTGCGGGATTTTCCTTGAACAGCCAACCTGAAAAAACATTACGCCATCTCTCGGTCTCAGTCGTACCAGGGGGGCGCTCATTCACGAGCAATTGCACAAAGGCACCTTCTTCAGGTGGATTTTCCCATGGCGCTGTTTTCTCGCAAGCCCTGAGTCGGATGACCACTTTGTCGAAGCGAATAGCTTCGCCGGGTTTTAGCTCAACGTCGCGCGTTTGACCATTTCGCTTGTTCAACAGGCCAAGCACCGCAACGCGTTCTGCCATGGGGGTGCCGATATTTGCGCCGGACATGGCAATAATTTTGTCTTTTGTCGCAAGAGCCTCGCCAGATTTCGCGGGCGCAAGCGTTTCATCCTGTGACGAACCGCACGCGGCAAGCGTTGCCAATAAAGGCAACCAGATTAAACCGCGCGCGCGGATCATGAGGCGTCGGGACTCCACGCCTCATAATCACCTGCCGCGCGGGCACGATGGCCGCCACGCTCAATGGATCCTGCTGGACGATAGGCAGCGTCGGTGCCTGTGAGATTGGGCATCGCTGCGGTTTCATACCCCCTGTGTGGCGGCAAGTAGCTCTCCGGATCGCCATCATGAGTGCCATGCAGCCAGCCATGCCAATCGGGCGACACGCGGCTTGCATCATTGGGGCCGTTATAGATAACCCAGCGACGTTTGCCGTCGGACGATTGATAATATCGATTACCTAAGGCGTCAGCGCCCACAGCTTTGCCGTTGCGCCAGCTATAGATTGCCGTGCCGATGGTCGCGCCATCCCACCAGGTGAAGATTTTACCGAATATACCCATGCTTTTGGCGATTAGGAGCAAGCATGATTCCGTGCAATCCTTATTTGGTTGTCCATTGCACCTTGTCGCCCGCAACGATTCCCAGTTCAGCCGCGAGACCGCCGCGCAATTCCAACACAGCAGTAACTGGCTCGCCCGACGCAACGGGCAAGGTTGAATAAGGGATCGTATTGTCGGCGATACTCTCAATCGTGCCGTCCGCGCGCACGAAGATGATGTCCAAAGGGATCACAGTATTTTTCATCCAGAAACTCGCAAAGCGCGGTGCTGGAAAGGGAAAAATCATACCCGCATTGTCGGCCAGTTCGGTCCGGAACATAAGCCCCTTGGCTTGCTCAGCGCTTGTTCTTGCGGCCTCAACGGTGAAGCTATGCGTTTTGGTGGCACTGGTGACGCATAAGGTCACTTGCTCGAGTCCAGCCTTGGACTGGCCTGCGGCTGCGCCTGGAGTGCAGCCCGCAGCCGAGGTCACGCCATTGGCTGGCATATTGCAGGCGGTGAGTGACAGTGCGATGGCAAAGGCACCGTACCGACTAAACAGGCTTAAAGTCATTAACGCGATTCCTCTTTTTGATCCCGGGGCAATGGATGGCAACGTCTATAGCCTGCTTGATGCAGTAGCGTTCGTTCCGGCCAATCGTGCCTCGCCCCATTCGACCCAGCCAAGCCATTTTGGTGTCCTTTTCATATAATGTCCTTGCGGCGCATTACACACAAAGCCAGCGGCAGATATGGCCTGAGTCACTGGCCGGGTCAAATGACAACCACCGGCAATCCGTTTCCAGATCGGCTCGATACGGCTTTGCCATGCTGCGGCCGATGGGTCTGGCGCACGGCCATGTTCGACAAACAGCAAGCGACCGTTTGGCCGGAGCACCCGCTTTGCCTCCGACAATGCCAAGCGTGGATCTTGCACCGAACAGAGCGTGAAAGTCGTCACAACAGTGTCGAAGCTGGCGTCGGCAAAGGGAAGCGCCTCTGCGATGCCGGGCATGAAGTTGGCTTTCATCCCTTTGCTTTCCAACGCCAGTTGTGCGCGGGCAAGCAATTCAGCAGATGGGTCGACCCCAGACAGCGAATGCACCTTGTCCCAGTTGTAAAACTCCAAATTGGGCGCGCCGCAGCCCAACTCCAGCACATCTCCGGCGGCAAAGGGTACCACTTTAGCCCGGTCGTGCATCACCGCAGGTTGCGTACATGCGCAGCCGATTAATCGCGGAACGACGTTTCTGTCCCACCAATTGCTCATGCCAATTTGACGCCGTGATTTAGGAGCAAATGATGCAGCCTAAACTGTCCCAGAAAACATATGATATGATCCATGAAGCGCCTCCTTGTATATATGGCTCAGACAATATGCACAGCTTGGTTTCGCGCAACCCATTTTTGCGGTCTATCTGGAAAGGCCCATTTCCTTAAGGATTTTGGGAATATTTTCTTTGAAAGGGAAGAAGCCTTTCGTTGCATGTGGCCAGAAGTTTTCGTCCCAAGCGCGTCGGACTTGAACCAAAGGAACGCCTTCGGCGGCCAATATTGGGGCGATGCGGCAAAGCGTGTCGGCTATCGGGCCTGTGGGGGCGAAGGATGTGACGATTTGTTCTGCCCCTGCTGCGCGCGCTTGGGCAATAAGGGCTTCGGCATCCAAGTTATCGAGCGATGTTGTCGGGCATTTGAAGGCGTTACCAACGCGTTCAGTGACGTCATGGGTCGTGGCCGCGACAAAGGCTCTGGCATTGTCGCCCCACAAGGTTTCCGAGTCGACCAAGATGCTGGCACCGATGATTTTGGCAGGTGCGCCAAAGACCGACTCAGGGTGCATATCCTCCGGCGTTACCAACAGATATGCAGGCTTATGCGCGTCGAAAAATGCAGCTTGCGGCAAAGGACGCAGCGCCGGTGTCGCTACGTCCACTGGCATCGTTGCAATAGTCGCCAGGCCCTTTGGCACAAATCGTCCATTGGTAAAGCGCGCGATATTGTCGGCCGTTGCAAGATAGGTTTTGCCTGCTGTTTGTAAGCCCGCAACCCACCGCCAGGACAATGTATTACTCGCTGCGTCGGCATCCACCAAATGCCGCAGGAAGAAGTCAGCGCCCAAGGCCCAAGGGAGACGCAGAGTGAATATCCAGATGGACGCAAACCACATTCTGGCATGGTTGTGGAGATAGCCGGTGTGCACCAATTCGCGCGCCCAGTCGTCAAACCCTTCGATGCCGGTCTCGCCTGCCTCTGCATTGCGGATCGCGCGGGCATTGGGGAAGCTGTCAAGTTGCCGGTCACGCTCTTGCTGATATTGTGTCCATACCGACGGCCGCATCTCGAGCCAGCCCTTCCAATAGGTACGCCACAGAACTTCTTGCACATATTTTTCGACTGCTTGCAGGCTGTGTTGGCCAAGCGCGGCACCGACGACTTCTTGTTCGGTTAGCATGCGATAGCGCAGATATGGCGAGAGCTTTGACACTGCGCCCGCTTGCTCCGGCCCGGGGTCAATATTGCGGCCAGACGCATAGGCGTGGCCAGCCCGCGGCGCAAATTGTGTGAGACGAGACAGCGCAGCATTCCGCGTTGCAGGGAAGGTGTCGAGAAGCATATCTAGTCCAGTAATTTTTGCAGGCGCGGCCTGACGATAAGGAAGCGGTTATAGAGCCGTTCGAGCAACTGAAGAACAAGCCGGTTACGGGCGATGAGGCCAAGCGGTTTCAACAACGGAATGGCCCGCCACATGGCGGCAAAGGCGGCGGCACCCGATAGGATGACCCCGTCTTCGCTGGCGTGGAAGCGCGCGAGCATCATTTGACGGTCAAGCGGACACACCGCATCTGCAGGCGCTATGTCGAGGAAATCGATTGCCTGCCGCGTGTCGAGCCGACGCATGAGCGCGATCTCGCGGATGCACAGCGGACACGCGCCGTCGTACCACACTATTATCTTGGCCATGTTGCCTCATATCATTCGGGACATTTAATTGTCAGGCTGGGCGTTACGCGGTAGCATAAGGCGAGAAAAAAAGGGCGCTGTTTCCAGCGCCCTTCAGATGTTTCAGGTAAGGAAAGTTTATTCGGCTTTTTCGTAATATTGCGGTGCGGCTTCGTTGAGGATCACGAGGATCTTGGCAAGCGCCGCCTTTTCATCAGTTTTTTCCATGGCGGCCAGTTCGCGCGCGAGGCGGCTTGAGGCGGCTTCGAAAATCTGCCTTTCGGAATAGCTTTGCTCCGGCTGGTCGTCGGGACGAAACAGATCGCGCGTCACTTCAGCGATCGATACCAGGTCGCCCGAGTTGATCTTCGCTTCATATTCTTGCGCACGACGTGACCACATGGTGCGTTTAACCTTGGGCTTGCCAGTCAAGGTGTGCATCGCTTCCTTCAAAGTCTTGTCGCTCGAAAGCTTGCGCATGCCAACGCCTTCGGCCTTGTTGAAAGGCACGCGAAGCGTCATTTTTTCTTTTTCAAAGCGCAGCACATAAAGCTGAAGCTGCATACCTGCGATTTCGGAGTCTTGAAGCTCTATTACGCGACCAACCCCGTGCTTGGGATAAACCACATAATCGCCTACATCAAATATCGCCGCGTTGGACGTCATATTACGACCTTTCTGATTATTCGGGAGAAATAGCTTGTTCAGGCAACAGAGCGTCGCCCATCAGACTTTTTTCGATCGTCCCTTACGTCATGAACCTGTCGCTGCCTGGATTGGACGCGCAGTCGTGACCATTTTTGGCCTGTCGACACGCGGTGTAACAGATTCGCAACAAAAATTCAATGGCTGCTTTACAGCATGTCAGTAGCGCACGTTAAATCGCGCTTAACTTCCTAACGCGATCATCGACTTCAGGTGTGTCTGCGCTGATCGGCGTAATGTCTGCCGCGTTCATCCAGCATAGGTCCATGTGGCCAAGAACCCGTTCATCATGGCTGCGGATTGTGACGGGCAGTATTGGTTGTCTGTCACGGTCATCGACCAATACCGGATTGGACAAAACGCCCGTGCCCCATTTTTCGCCCCATTGGCGCAGGGCAATCATCGCTGGCAGGAGGTCGAGCCCTTTTTCCGTCAGGCGATATTCAACCTTTCGCCGGTCGTCGGGGCAGGGGGTGCGGTGTAATATCCCGCTTTCGGTCAAGCGAGTCAGGCGGTTGGCCAATATGTTGCGCGCAATGCTGAATTCGGACAGAAACTCCTCAAAATGCCGAACGCCATTAAAGGCCGCGCGCAATATCATGAATGACCAGCGTTCACCCATCGCCTCCAGCGCCGTGGGCAGGCCACATTCGGCGAGCTGGTGCAAAGGTTCCCGCAATTCGCCCATAAAATATCCTCCTAATCGCAGATTGCGACCCTTGTTCCAAATAATCAACCCAAATTGCAAATTTAAGTTGCAAATGGAAACCTATAATAATAGGTAGTGATTCGCAACTGATTTATCAGGGGCGCAAACCACAGACGAGGGGCAAAAGTTCCGGGCTGTAATTTGAAAATATAGCAAATCTGAAGGATAATATGATGACTCTCTCCCAAATCTCCGCCCGCATGGGTGCGCTTGTTGCTGCTACTGCATTGAGCGCAACTTTTTTGTTCGTAGCGCCGCAGGCGCATGCCGCCACCAATGGTAGCTATTATAAAGTCGAGCTGGCACAGACGACCACTGCCAAGCCAGAGCTGCTGCGCAGCGTTTATGTAAAGTGCGAAGGCACGAGCTGCCGCGCGCCAATGGCGTCGACTGCACCAAAGAATATGTGCGTCAGCATCGCACGTAAATTCGGTGCAATTACGGCCTTCACCGCCGGTGAGCGCGTGTTTACGGCTGAAGAAGTTGCGGCCTGCAATGGCGACAATGCAAAGGCAATCGCTAAGAACTAAGCCGATACGGAATTTTTCGGCTCCGCTCTCCTACCCCCAATGCTGCCTGTTTCAGGCAGCTTTAGGAGCCGAATGCAAACTGCGCTGGAAGATCCACGTCTTCCAGCGCATTTTTGTCGTTACGCGGCTAAGCTTAAACCCGTCCAAGTCGTAACCTGTCTCTAGCCCAAAAACATTTTCCTGTTGCATCGCAGCGTAAAAGACCCAAGTTGGACGGATGATGCGGCAATATGAACTGGTTGAGCGGGTGCGGGCGTATGCACCTGATGTCGATGAAGATCGGCTTAACCGGGCGTATGTGTTCACTGTGCAAATGCATGGGGCGCAGAAACGGGCCTCTGGTGACCCCTATTTCAGCCATCCGGTAGAGGTTGCAGGGCTGATGACTGACCTCAAAATGGATGAGGACACGATCATCACCGCGTTGTTGCACGACACGGTTGAAGACACGCTGACCACTATAGAAGATGTTGAAAAGCGCTTTGGTCCTGAGGTCGCGCGCTTGGTTGATGGCGTTACCAAGCTGTCAAAGATTGAAGCGCAGACCGAGGATGAACGGGCGGCGGAAAATCTGCGCAAATTCTTGCTCGCAATCTCCGATGATATCCGCGTGCTTTTGGTCAAGCTCGCCGACCGGCTGCACAATATGCGGACGCTGCATTTCATCAAAAGCCCCGAAAAGCGGCGCCGTATCGCAAAGGAAACGATGGATATTTATGCCCCGCTGGCCGAGCGGATTGGCATGTATGAATATATGCGCGAGATGCAGTTGCTCGCCTTTGAACAATTGGAGCCTGCCGCTTATCAGACGATAACAGGCCGCCTGAAACAAATCCGCGACAAGGCGGATGTCGAGATTGACCAGATCAACCAGACCATCGCGTGGGAAATGGAGCAGGCTGGGCTTAAAATCAAAGTTTCCGGCCGCGAAAAGCACCCATATTCGATCTGGAAAAAGATGCAGGAACGCCATGTCGCGTTTGAACAACTGACAGACATCAACGCCTTTCGCGTCATTACCGAAACGACTGAGGACTGTTACCGCGCATTGGGTGTGCTGCATCAGCGTTGGCAAATGGTGCCCGGACGGTTCAAAGATTTTATCTCCACACCGAAGCGCAACGGGTATAAATCGATCCATACGACAATTATGTTCGCCAAAAATATGCGGGTGGAGGTGCAGATCAGGAGCGCCGAGATGCACCGCAACTCGGAAAATGGTTTTGCTGCCCATTGGGCCTATAAACAGGATGACAAGCCCGATGGGCAGGCGGGCTGGCTGCGCGATCTGATCGAGATACTTGAGACAAGCCAAGACGCCGAAGACATTCTCGAAAACACGCGGATGGCGATGTATCAGGACCGCATTTTCGCTTTTACACCTAAAGGCGCGCTGCACCAGTTGCCAAAGGGTTCAACGGTTGTTGATTTTGCCTATGCTGTGCACACCGACCTTGGAGACAAAACCGTTGGTGGCAAGGTCAATGGCCGTCATGTGCCGTTGCGAACGCAGTTGCGCAATGGTGACATGGTCGAAATTCTGAAGTCCAAGGCGCAAGAACCGCAACAGGCGTGGATGAACTTTGTGACCACGGGCAAGGCACGCGCCGCCATCCGTCGCCATGTCCGACACCGGGAACGTGATGAGCTGGTTGTGATTGGGCGCAAGCTATATGAAGAAATCGCTGCGCGTATGCCGGGCAAAATCGGCAAAAAGGCGCTTACGGCGGCGCTGACGCGGTTAAAGCTGGAGGATGAGGACGAGCTGATGCATCGCATCGGCTTAGGCAAAATCAACGACCGCACGGTGATGGAGGCGCTCGTGCCAGGTTTTGACGCGGATGGCAGCCATGTCGATTTTCCAGGTCAGGAAAGCGCGATCTCTATCCGTGGCTTGACCCCGGGCGTGGGCTATCATCTTGGCGAATGCTGCCATCCCATTCCCGGCGACCGGATTGTCGGGTTGCGGCTGGCGGGGCAGCCAGTTGAGGTGCACACCATTGAATGCGACCGGTTGGCCAATGGGACAGACGCCGACTGGGTTGACTTGAGCTGGGGGCAGGGCAGCGACGGTGCGTCAGCGCGGCTTCGCGTGATCATCCATAACAGGCCCGGCACATTGGGCGAGATTGCAGGGATATTCGGCTATCACAAGGCCAATATCATCCATCTGCGGATGACCGCGCGCGATATCGAATTCCACACATTTGAGGTGGATTTGGAAGTGCATGATCTGCAACACCTCATGCGCATCATTTCAGCGCTCCGGGCGTCAGAAGCGGTGGCGACTGCAGACCGGGTTTACGACTAAACTCAATCTTCTTCCAAAAAATCTCCGGGTTCGGCATATACAAACCGTTTCGCCAATTCAAAACTATGTCCGGCGCGCAGGAACGCGTTCAACTGCTTATTCCGTTTCTCCTGTGGTGCCGCTTCCTGCGCAAAGGGACCAAGCCGTTTTCGCCTGGCGAAATTTTCGGCAGCGGTGAAGATGCTATCGTCCATATGCGCTTTCGCATGTATGGCATCGGCGTCACCAATGCCGCTAGCGCGCAAATCCTCGTTTAGCCGTCGCCCGCCAAAGCCCCTTTGGACAAAGGACCGGCTGCGGGCCTCGGCAAATTGGGCGTCGTTGATATAGCCCAAGGACGTGAACTGCTCAGTCAATCCGGCAATGTCTGCGGAATGTGCATCCTCCCAGCCCCGTTCGCGTATTTTGCGCGTCAAATAGCCAGCCAATTTTGACTGTGTGGTGGCATATTTACCGACATAATGCAGCGCCAATTGACGCAGCCTTTCCGCATTTAACGGTGGAGCGGGCTTTTTGGCAGGGCGGTGTTGGTTCACGCCCTATTCTTGCCACAGTCGGGCCGGAATTTGAACTGCTATCCTCGGCTATAAAACATGGTTAATAAAAGTGATATGGGCTAATGCGCAATCACATCATGGGAATCATTATGAGCGCACTCGCATCCACGCCAACGCAGGACAGCTTGCAACGCCGCTTCTCCGACTTTGCAACGCTTGGTGAGGCTCTCGATTACGCTGCCTTGGGTAAGCGCGGATTGAACTTCCATGATATGCGTGGGCAGTTGGCGCGGCCTTATCCGTATAGCGAAATGCGCGAAGACGCGCTGAAAATGGCGTATCGGTTGATCAGCTATGGCATTTGTAAGGATGACCGCGTTGCCTTGGTCGCTGAAACAGGGCCAGATTTTGCGGCGCTGTTTTTCGGATGTGTCTATGCGGGCGCATGGCCCGTCCCACTGCCGCTACCGACCTCGTTTGGCGGCAAGGAAAGCTATGTCGATCAATTGTCGGTGCAGCTAAAAAGCTGCGATCCCAAGATATTGTTTTTCCCCGCCGAGCTTGCCGACATGGCCAATGATGCTGCGCGAGCATGCGCTGTCGAAGGCCTGGATTGGGAAAGCTTCAGCGACCGGATTGCGCCCAAAACCGAATTGCCAGCGGCGGCAACGGACGAAATTTGCTATCTGCAATATTCCAGCGGATCGACCCGTTTCCCACATGGTGTCGCCGTGACGCATAATGCATTGTTAAACAATCTGTCGGCGCACTCGCACGGTATGGAAGTGACCGAA
Source organism: Sphingorhabdus sp. (assembly GCA_044376035.1). GTDB lineage: Bacteria > Pseudomonadota > Alphaproteobacteria > Sphingomonadales > Sphingomonadaceae > Sphingorhabdus_B. Next base: position 2,142 of record JBILLO010000032.1, on the reverse strand, counting down.
AATGACCGCTGCGTGTCGTGGTTACCATGGTATCATGACATGGGCCTTGTAGGGTGTTTTCTGTCGCCAGTGGCGAACCAAGTGTCGACCGATTACATGAAGACGGAGGATTTTGCCCGTCGCCCGCTGGCGTGGCTTGACGTCATCAGCGCCGCGGACGGCACGGTTATCAGTTACTCGCCGACATTCGGCTATGACATTTGCGCGCGGCGGATTTCGAGCCAGAGCCATGTGAATGACCGCTTTGACCTGTCCAAATGGCGGCTTGCAGGCAATGGTGCGGATATGATTCGGCCTGACGTGATGCAGGCATTTGTGGACACCTTCGGCGATGCAGGGTTCAAGGCGTCGGCGTTCTTGCCAAGCTACGGCCTTGCCGAAACCACGCTTGCGGTGTCGATCATGCCGCCGGGTGAAGGCATTCAGGTTGAATTGGTTGAAGAGACCGAGCTTACGGGCCACCCCGGCGCGCCGGACCGCCCGGTTCGGTATCGTGCAATCGTCAATTGCGGGCGTGCCGTAAAAGACATGACCATCGAGATCCGCGACGATAACCGCGTGGCGGTTGCGGACAGGACAATTGGTAAAGTGTGGTGCACTGGCCCGTCCTTGATGAAGGAATATTTCCGCGACAAGGAAGCTACCGATGCCTGCTTGGTCGATGGATGGCTGGACACTGGCGACATGGGGTATCTGTCGAATGGCTATATCTACATCGTTGGCCGAGCCAAGGACATGATCATCATCAATGGCAAAAACCATTGGCCGCAGGATATTGAATGGGCAGTGGAACAATTGCCGGGCTTTAAGGCCGGTGACATTGCTGCCTTCGCTGTCACAATGCCGGGTGGCGAAGAAATGCCAGCGGTGCTGGTGCAATGCCGGACCACGGACGAGGTTGAACGTGCCAAGCTACGTGAACAAATTCGGGACAAGGTGCGTTCGGTCACTGGCATGAACTGCGTCGTTGAATTGGTTCCACCGCGCACCTTGCCAAGGACAAGCTCCGGCAAGATGAGCCGGGCCAAGGCGCGCAATCTGTATCTGTCGGGTGAAATTCAACCGTACGCCATCGCGGCGTAGCGCCGTTTACAAGATTTCGTAGACTTTTTCCTGAGGCCGACACAGCCGGACGCCCTTCGCCGTTTCGACAAAGGGACGTTCAACCAAGATTGGGTGCGCGACCATCGCGTCCAATATCCGTTCGGGCGATGCACCTTCGATAAGGCCCAATTCTTCAGCAGGCGATCCGCGTGTGCGTAATGCCTCGCGCGGCGTCAGGCCGGCATCCTCGAACAATTGTTCAAGCTTTGCGCGCGTAAATGGTTGTTTGCGATACTCGATGACTGAAACCACGACGCCTTCGGTCTCCTCCAGGATCGTCAAGGTTTTTCGGGAAGTTCCGCAATCCGGATTGTGCCAAATCGTCGCATGCATAAATGAAAATCTCTCCTGTCCAATTTCAATAGGGTAAACCCGCAACCAGATGCAAAAGCAATCCAACGATTTCTACAATTTTCAATTGCATATGATAACGCTTCGCAATAGTGGACCGAAATAGATTTGCGAGTCATTCGCAATAAAGTAAAAGGTCCATCATGCTCCGCCTGTCCGCGTCTATTATCGCTGTGCTGTCCGCTTCCGCATTTGGGCAACCCGTATGTGCCGAAGAAGCGTTTGACCTCGAAGCCTATGATGACAGCCGGGCGATCATTGTAACTGGCCTAAGCGAGGGCTATCTTGCGACCAATTCGGTTACCGCGACAAAAACAGACACGCCGCTGATCGATATACCGCAGACCATCAACGTCGTAACCCGCGCGCAGCTGGACGATCAGGCGCATCATTCGCTTGCGGACATATTGCGCTATATTCCCGGTACGACCGTGGGCCAAGGCGAGGGTAACCGCGACCAGATTACCTTGCGCGGGCAAAACACCACCGCTGACTTCTTTTTGGATGGTGTGCGTGATGACGTCCAATATTATCGCGGGCTTTATAACATTGAGCGGGTCGAAATTTTGAAAGGGCCTTATGCCCTGATCTTCGGTCGCGGCGGTGGCGGCGGCATTATCAACCGCGTGCAGAAATCGCCTTTGAGCGATGATTATATTTATGCAGGTCAAGCCAGCATCAACAGCC
>JBILLO010000114.1:0-5455 GCA_044376035.1 Sphingorhabdus sp. | reverse complement strand
GGCAATCGAAAGGCGGCAGACCAATGGCTCAAAATGCATGGGACCGGGTTACAGCGTGTCGGCAGATAGGAGAACAGCCAGTGCTGGAAATGCGTGAATCCTGCGAAAGATGCAAAACACCCCTGCCGATGGACAGCATAGACGCCATGATCTGCAGCTATGAATGCACCTTTTGCGAACCATGTGCGTCCGGTCCGCTCAACGGTCATTGCCCCAATTGCGGCGGCAATCTCCAGCCACGGCCGAAACGCATTCAAAAATAGTCCGCTTCAACCCTTAATACCGCTTCCCAGCGCGCCATATTTTTGTTCAAAACCGGCAACATCCCCTGCCGCTAGCAATTGGGCTTGGTCGATCCAGTTGTCCCGTGTGATCCGGCCAGCAAAGGCGCCGAGCTTCGCATCTATGTCCGCCACGTCGGCAGCGGTCCAGTTGGCAACCTGCGCAAAGCTAGTTACGCCAAGACCCTTGAGCAAATTGTTGACCTTGGGGCCCAAGCCCTTGATCAGCTCAAGATTGTCAGGGATTGATGAAGGTGGAGCAGGCTTTGTCGCCTTTACCTTTGGCGCTTTTTCAACCTTCTCTAACTTTACCTTTGGCGCTTTTTCGGCTTTTGCCTTTTCAGCAACGGGCTTGGCCGCAGCTTTTGGCGCAGCGGTTTTGGGCGCAGCTGCTTTTTTCGGCGCAATGTCCTTCAACGGTGCCTTTGCTTTGGCAGTCTTCGCCGCTGGCACAACGGACTGAACAACCGGCGCGACGGGCGGTGCAGGCACAGCCGCAGGCGGCGACACTAGGTCTTTAGGCGCGCTGTCCATTTTCTTCTGCGCGCCGTTCCGCGCAAGCAGCCACCACAATAAGATAGCAACGATCAGAACCGCACCGATGATGATGATTAGATAGTCGGACAATATATTCCTCCCCGAAAGCCCAAAAAAAATAAGTCGTTCAATTACGCAATAACACAGACGCGTTAATCCGTGCCGGATGACCGTTCGCGCGCCACTTCGCGCCAGCCAATGTCTCTGCGGCAGAAACCGCCTGGAAAATCGATGCTGTCGACTGCGGCATAGGCAATGGCTTGCGCGTGCGTAACCGTATCGCCGGTTGCGGTAACGTTGAGCACGCGACCACCGCTGGCGACCAATTGGCCGCCGACTTGCGCCGTGCCCGCATGGAATATCTTGGCATCCGTCACATCCGCAAGGTGGATGACACCACCTTTTTCCGGCAAAGCGGGATAGCCATTTGCCGCCATGACAATGGTTAAGGCCGCTTGGCGCGAAAATGCAGGAGCCTCAGCTTGCGCCAGCGTTCCTGTCGCAACCGCCAGCATCAACGCCGCCAGATCGCCGTCAAAACGGGTCATCAATACCTGGCATTCAGGATCACCAAAACGGGCATTATACTCAATAAGCTTTGGCCCCTGCGCGGTGAGCATCAGCCCTGCAAACAGGACACCTGAATAGGGCATGTCGTTCGCCGCCATATAGGCGACCGTCGGCCGAATGATGCGATCCATGACCTGCGCTTGCAGTGCATCGGTCAGCACAAAGGCGGGGGAATAAGCGCCCATGCCGCCGGTATTGGGGCCCATATCGCCATCGCCCACGCGCTTATGATCCTGCGCGGAGCCAAAGGCGACAACATCATAGCCATCGGTCAGCGCGAAAAAGCTCGCTTCTTCGCCGGTCATAAATTCTTCGATCACGACAGATGCGCCAGCATCCCCAAAACCGCCGCCGAACATATCGTCAATCGCCGCCTCCGCCTCCGCCCGTGTTTCGGCAATAATTACACCTTTACCCGCCGCCAGACCATCCGCTTTGATAACATAAGGGGCGTCGAACGTATTCAGCCCAGCCAGCGCGGATGCCTTGCTATTGTGGCGCGCATAGCCAGCGGTCGGAATACCGGCGGCGGCGCACATGTCCTTAGTGAAGCCCTTCGACCCTTCCAACTGCGCGGCTTTTTGATTGGGGCCAAAGACCGGAATGCCGGCATCGCGCAAGCTGTCGCCCAAGCCGCTTACCAACGGTGCTTCGGGTCCGACCACGACCAGGCCGATATCATGGCCCGCGCAAAAAGCGATGACCGCGGCGTGATCAGCGCTATTGAGATCGACCAATTCTGCCTCCTGCGCGATCCCGGGATTGCCCGGCGCGGCAAAGAGTGTATCGCAATTTGGCGATTGCGCGAGCTTCCACGCCAGCGCATGTTCCCGACCGCCCGAACCGATGAGCAAGATATTCATGTCCGCCAATGACCCCTTTGAAACTGCCGACCCGCAAGTCGCTCGCCTGTTAGCCGAGGAGCGGCCCGGCGACAATGCCCAGGCGATGAGCGTTTCGGAACTGTCGCTTGCCCTGAAACGCACCGTTGAGGATCGGTTCGGCCATGTCCGCGTGCGCGGGGAGATTTCAGGGTATAAGCGCGCGGCGTCAGGGCATATCTATTTCAGCTTGAAAGATGATAATGCACGGCTCGACGCCGTGATGTGGAAAGGCGGCGCGGCCCGCCTGCCCTTCACGCCGGAGGATGGGCTTGAGGTTGTCGCCACGGGCAAGCTCACCACTTATGCGGGGCGCTCCAATTATCAGATCGTCGTCGATAGCCTTGAGGTGGCAGGCGAAGGCGCGATGATGCTGTTGTTTGAAAAGCTGAAAGCGCGCCTTACCGCAGAAGGGCTGTTTGCGCCCGAACGTAAGAAGAAACTGCCGGCACTGCCCCGCGTTATCGGTGTGGTTACATCGCCCACAGGCGCAGTCATCCGCGACATTTTACACCGGCTGGCCGACCGCTTCCCAACGCATGTCATCATCTGGCCCGTATTGGTGCAAGGCGAAGGATCGGCGGCACAAATATCGCGGGCGGTGAACGGATTTTCGGCAATGCCGCAAGATGGCCCGGCGACGCGCCCCGACCTTGTGATTGTCGCGCGCGGCGGCGGATCCATTGAGGATCTATGGGCGTTTAACGATGAAGCCGTGGTCCGCGCCGTCGCCAATTGCACGATCCCGATTATCTCGGCAGTCGGGCATGAAACCGATACCACCCTGTGCGACTTCGCAGCGGATTTGCGTGCGCCAACGCCGACCGCTGCTGCCGAAATAGCGGTGCCCGTGCGTAGCGACCTGTTGCAACGCGTCGGCCAATTGGGCCTGCGCATGGCAAACAGTGTGCGCAAGCGTGTGGACCTAGCAGCGGAACGGCTTGAGGCGCAACGCCGTCTGATGCCGCGCTTGTCTGACCTTGCCGCGCCGCACCAGTTGCGCACCGATGATCTTGCCGAACGCCTGCGCCAGTCGCTGCGCACGCGCGTCGGCAAGGCGGAGATCGCCTATTCTGGGCCAGCGATGATGCTACACCCGCGCCTACTGACCCGCCGTGTCGAACAAGGGCAGCAACGGCTGGATGCGCTTACCCGGCTTGCGGGCAGCCTGCATCCCGAAGCCCCGCTGAAGCGTGGTTTTGCCCGCGTGACGGATGCGGACGGCAAAACTATTATGTCGCGGGCCGCAGCATTAAAGGCGGGCGATGTGACCCTGCGGTTTGTCGATGGCGAAGTCAGCAGCGTCGTCCACGGCTCTGATGCCCCGCGATCCTCAACGCCCAAACCCAAATTGCCGACGGTTAATCAAGGCAATCTGTTCGACGGCTAAAGCGACGCATTGCCCATTGCGCGTCGATGCGCCATAATGCCCAAATGCTGATGTCTTCCAAAAACAAAGTCGCGCGCCTGCATTATATGGCCAATAGCTTCCGTGTACTCACCGCAGGCGACCATGTCGTGTGCGCGGTGACCGGACAGGCCGTTGCGTTGGAAGATCTGCGTTACTGGAGCGTCGTCAAGCAGGAGCCTTATGTGAGCGCAGAGGCATCCACCCGCGCGGCATTGGCCAAGGGCTGAACGGTTGGCGGGCATAAGCTCGGTTTTGCGCGCAACCACAGGCAGAGCCAGCGGGCCGCATCTACACTGGGGCATGAAATGGAACCGCGCCCGAATTGATCCGAATTTATTGTTGCCATCCAATTGACGCGGCTTGATCGGCGGAGTGGGAAACAAAAGGAAACACCCCGGTGGTTAGGCCGGGGTGTTAGGACGCTGGCCGAGATTGGGGGGGGTGGCCAGCTGGTCAACATTTGGTTTTACCCATTTGTTGACCTGGGAATATCATTTCGAATAGCAAACTACAGTGCCGGGACATTGTTCCCAAAAATTATGCGGCTTTTGCATTCATGTCGACATCCCGGTGCATCAGCAACGCCTGACCAATGGTGGCGATGACAGTTTCCGGTTCAAAAGGCTTCGTGATCAAATAGGTCGGCTCGGGACGTTCGCCGGTAAGCAGGCGTTCCGGAAAGGCTGTAATAAAGATCACAGGCACCGTCTGTTCAGCCAATATGTCTTTGACGGCATCAATGCCACTTGAACCATCGGCAAGGCTGATATCCGCCAGTATAAGCTCTGGCCGGTCATCACGCGCCTTGGCCACAGCTTCTGCCCGGGTGCGCACAATGGCGATTGTTTCATGGCCGAGGCTTTCGACAATCTGTTTAACGTGCAGCGCGATGATCGATTCATCTTCAATGATGAGCACGCGCGCAGACAACGCATCTTCGATCGCGCTGCGTGCCGCCTGAACATGTTGGCGCACATCGTCTTGGTCCATGCCCAAAATCACGCCCACATCGGCGAAAGTAAAACCTTCAACCGTAGCCAGCAGCAAACTTTGTCGGCGCTTTACTGGAAATTGCGCGATCACACCGCTGCGACCGCGCGATTCGAGTGGCGCTATCATTTCGCTGTTCCATATCCTGTGAAATGTTTTGAACAGCTCGGTTTTGGCCGGAGCTTTTTCATCCCATTCTTCAGGCGCTTCTAATAACGCTTCCAACGTTTCGCGCACGGCCGCATCACCCAGTGATTGTGACCCGGTCAATGCCCGTGCATAACGCCTAAGATATGGCAATTGTGATGCCAGTTGCTGTCTGAATGACATAATTGCTCCCTTTGCTAGCAGAACTAATACGCGCGAACGGCAATTTTGTTCCCGCTTGATGGAACAATATCATCTTTAATAGCTTAATTGCCTATGATAAAAAATCCACGCCTGCCCGATTGTGTTACTAAGCCATGGGCATAACGACAGAATATGGTCAGCCTAGGTCCGACACGTTGCCGGGCGCTTGGAATGACGGAGGGGGTCAATTGGGTAGCAATAAAGGCAAGCGGCAAGCGGGGGAGGCAATGGACCCGGAATTTGATTCGCTCACTGCGGCATTACGCCAAATGCATGACAGCATTGCCAATGAACCTGTTCCCGACGATTTTCTTGACCTTCTGGACCAGATTGATGCCAAAATATCGGCCTCCAAGAAAATTTCGTGAGCGCATTGCCGTTGGAAACACCCCCCATAGCTGAAAAGCGGGATGCATCCGATGATTTTCGAGCTC
>JBILLO010000031.1:0-16553 GCA_044376035.1 Sphingorhabdus sp. | reverse complement strand
TACCTGCCTCTGCGGGAATCGATAGTTTTAACATGACCTTGTGGTCAGCCGATACGGTATCGAGCGCTTTCAAAATTTCATCACGCAAGATGATGTCGCTGTGCGCGCGATCAGCGCTTTTGATGTTCACCTCAGGCTCAATTATTGGCATCAATCCAGCAGCGAGGATCTGTTCGGCCACATCAAATTGCTGCTTTACGATCGCGGCAATGCCAGATGGCGACGCTTGGTTGATGACGGAGCGCTTTTTTGTACCAAACACGCCCTTGGCCTTGGCGCGTTGAAGCAACGCATCCAGACCTGGCATTGGCTTCATCAACTGAACCCCGTCCACTTCGTCCTCAAGCCCCTTGTCTACCTTTAGGAAAGGCACAACGCCGCGGTCTTGCAATGCTGTCGGCACAGGCTTGCCGCCTGCTTCGCCGTCCATTGTGCGTTCGAACAATATCGCGCCCAATACCTTCTCGCCGGAAAAGCTGGGTGCGGTTATTATCCGCGCACGCATGTTGTGAATGAGGCCAAACATCTCTTCTTCGGTCGTGTAGGCATCTTCCTCTATGCCATATCCCTTGAGCGCCTTTGGCGTTGAACCGCCGCTCTGATCGAGTGCAGCAATAAAGCCCGAGGCAGTGGACACTTTTGCAAGCATTTCGGCGTAATTCATTGTTAGCATCCTATAATCTGGCCTTGCATACGTATGCATCGGCAATTGAAAAAAACGGGGCATTGCCCCGCAGGTTTAAGCGATATTCAAGGCATCGACCCCCGGAAGCGGCTTGCCTTCCATCCATTCGAGGAAAGCGCCGCCTGCGGTCGAAACATAGGTAAAATCTTCAGTCACGCCCGCATGGGCCAGCGCGGCAACGGTGTCGCCACCCCCTGCAACCGACACCAGCGACCCTTCCCGGGTCAGGGCCGCCGCCGTCCGCGCCAATGCGACCGTTGCGGCGTCAAAAGGTTCAATCTCAAAAGCACCCAATGGGCCGTTCCACACCAAAGTGCGGCAGTTTTTCAAAACATCGGCCAATGCCTCAACCGCGGCAGGCCCAACATCTAAAATCATTTCATCCGCCGCCACTTCATGCACATTGACCGTCCGGATTAGCGGGTTTGCGCGGAATTCAACTGACGTCACGACATCATAAGGCAGATGGATCGTGCAGCCTGCTACATCCGCCGCATCCATAATCGCATTGGCTTGATCCGCCAGATCATGTTCGCACAAGGATTTCCCGACATTGACATCGCGCGCAGCCAAAAATGTATTCGCCATACCGCCGCCGATAATCAGATGGTCCACCTGCTTGACCAGATGGTTCAGCACGTCGAGCTTAGTAGAAACCTTTGCCCCGCCCACGACAGCGGCGACAGGATGTTCAGGCGCGCCCAAGGCAGCCTGAAGCGCCTTCAACTCAGCCTCCATCGCACGACCGGCATAAGCTGGCAGGACATGCGCAAGACCCTCAGTGGACATGTGCGCACGATGCGCCGCCGAAAAGGCATCGTTTACGTAGAAATCGCCGTTGGCGGCAACGGCGCGTGCGAGTTCAGGGTCATTCGCTTCCTCGCCCGGCCAAAACCGGGTATTTTCGAGGAGCGCGACATCACCATCGGCCAATATACCAATGGACTGCGCAACAACATCGCCCGCTATTTCCGGGACAAACATGATCTCGCGGCCAAGCACTTCTTGCAAGGAGTCGAGCACCATCGACACCGACATTTCGCTATGCTTCGCGCCATTGGGTCGCCCGAAATGTGCAAGCAGAAGGACCTTGGCCCCCTTATCCGCCAGTTCCAGCACCGTCGGCAACAACGCACGCATGCGCGCCTCGTCCGTCACACGCCCGTCGGCCATGGGCACGTTCAGGTCAACACGAACCAAAGCACGTTTGCCCTTAATATCGCCGAGGTCGTCGAGCGTGCGGAATGCCATGGATCAATCCTTACAGAAACTTGCCCATGACACCGGCGGTATCAACCATGCGGTTGGAGAAACCCCATTCATTGTCATACCAGCTCAACACGCGCACAAGCTTGCCGTCGATCACGGCTGTTTCCAAGCTGTCGATCGTCGAACTTGCGGGGCAATGATTATAGTCAATCGAGACCAAGGGCTCATCCGAATAGGCCAAGACGCCTTGCAAAGCGCCTATGGATGCCGCTTTCAACAATGCGTTGACTTCTTCAACGCTGGTATCGCGCTTCGGCGTGAAGGTCAGGTCAACGATACTGACATTCGGCGTAGGCACGCGGATCGCCGAACCATCCAGCTTGCCCTTCAGCTCTGGCATAACTTCGCCAACAGCGCGCGCAGCACCGGTCGTTGTGGGAATCATCGACATGCCCGCAGCACGCGCACGGCGCATGTCATCGTGGATTTGGTCGAGAATCTTTTGATCATTGGTGTAGCTATGGATCGTGGTCATCAATCCGCGCTCAATACCAATGGCATCGTTCAGGACTTTCGCCATTGGCGCCAAGCAATTGGTGGTGCAGCTGGCGTTTGATACGATGATGTCGGCAGCGCTCAGCACGTCATGGTTGACGCCAAAAACAACCGTCTTGTCCACATTTTTACCGGGGGCGGAAATCAGGACGCGCTTTGCGCCTGCCGCGAGGTGCTTTTCGGCGCTGACGCGGTCGGTAAAGAAGCCGGTGCATTCCAGCGCAATATCGACGCGGTTAGCCGCATGCGGCAAATTGGCCGGGTCACGTTCTGCCGTCACATGAACACGCTTACCATTGACGATGATGTAATTGCCATCGGCCTCAACCGTGCCGGGGAAGGCCCCGTGTACGCTGTCACGTTTGAACAACAGGGCATTTGCCTTAGCGGGTGCAAGATCGTTAATCGCGACCAGTTCCAGATCATGGTCATTGCGTTCCAAAATCGCGCGGGCGACCAAACGGCCGATGCGACCAAAACCGTTAATTGCTACTTTCACTGTCATAACTGCTCCTATCAGCCCAAGCGGGCGACAATTTGCGGGGTGATCTTGTCAGCCGTCAGGCCAAAATACGCGTAAAGCGCGTCAATGGGTGCAGAAGCGCCAAAGCTGTCGATACCGATCCGAAGTCCGTCGCCGACATAACGCTCCCACCCTATGGTTGTGCCCGCCTCAATGGAAACGCGCAGGGTATCGGTTGGTAAAAGTTCCGATTTATAAGCCGCCGGTTGTGCGTCAAACCGCTCCCAGCTTGGCATCGAGACCACGTCTGCGCCAATGCCTTGTGCTTCGAGCCTGTCCGCCACCACTGCCGCGATCTCCACTTCAGACCCCGTTGCAACAAGGATGACCTTGCGTGCCGCGGTCGCCGCGCGCAATTTATACGCCCCCTTGGCGGAGAAATTCTCGCTAATGTCCGTGCGCAGTTGCGGCAGATTTTGCCGCGAAAGCGCCAGCACCGAAGGCGTGGATGCGCTTTCAATCGCCAACGCCCAACATTCGGCGGTCTCAATCACGTCACAAGGCCGATACACATCCAAATTGGGGATGAGCCGCAGCGACATAATCTGCTCAATGGGCTGATGCGTCGGGCCGTCTTCGCCAACACCGATGGAGTCATGCGTCATGACGTAGATGACACGCGTTTCTTGCAAAGCGGACAGCCGAATGGCTGCACGGCAATAGTCGGAAAAGATCAGGAATGTGCCGCCATAGGGAATGATGCCGCCATGCAGCGCCATGCCGTTCATCGCCGCAGCCATCCCAAATTCGCGAATGCCATAATTGACATAGCGACCCAAATAGTCGCTTTTATCCAATGTGTTGGTGGACACAGTGCGGGTAAAGTTGGAGCCAGTCAAATCCGCAGACCCGCCCAATAATTCCGATATCGCAGCCGTGGCAGCCGTCAGCGCGATTTCGGATGCCTTTCGCGTCGCAATCTTTTGCGGTGCCGCAATCAAGCTATCGAGATGCGGCTTCAGCCATGCATTATTTGGTTCGCCCGCCATGGCTTCCGTAAATGCGCTGTTCTTGGCCGATGCGGCGAACCTAGATTTCCACTCCGCATGCGCGGTTGCGCCTGCATCGCCCGTTGCACGCCATGCCCCAAGAATGTCCTCGGGTATTTCAAATGCAGGATAAGGCCAATCAAGAGCAGCGCGCGTCTCAATGATTTCGTCTGCGCCAAGCGGGCTGCCATGCGGCGCTTTCGTGCCTTCTTTATTTGGTGATCCCTTACCGATTAAAGTCCGGCAGGCGATTAATGAGGGCCGATTATCGGCTAAAGCCGCCTTAATTGCACGCTCTATGTCATTGAAATCATGTCCATCGCAAGCCTCGACATGCCAGCCACTGGCGCGATACCGTCCTGCAATGTCTTCGCTGGTGGAAAGGTCGGTCGCACCATCGATGGTGATGCGGTTGTCGTCCCAGAACACAATCAAACGCCCCAGCCCAAGATGCCCGGCCAGACCAACGGCTTCATGATTAATGCCCTCCATCAGGCACCCGTCACCGGCCACAACCCAAGTACGGTGATCGACCAGTTCATCGCAAAAGCGGGCATTCAAGTGCCGCTCCGCAATGGCCATACCGACGGCCATAGCAAAACCCTGCCCCAATGGACCGGTGGTGCATTCAATGCCGTCGATCAGGAAGTTTTCAGGATGCCCCGCACATGGGCTACCCAATTGACGGAAATTACGAATATCGTCGATAGTCGGGCTTGCATAGCCAGTCAGATATAAGGTCGCATAAGCGAACATCGAACCATGGCCAGCAGACAAAACAAACCGGTCGCGGTCGGCCCAATCGGGCGCTTTTGGATCGAATTTTAGAAATTTTGAATATAGCACCGTTGCGACATCGGCCATGCCCATCGGCATCCCGGGATGGCCGCTATTTGCGGCCTGCACAGCATCCATGGCCAGTGCCCGAATTGCATTGGCCATTTGCTGGTCGCTGACGGTCATGTTCTTTTCCCCACTGGTTACTCCCGGGCGGGAGCGGGTGGCGGAGCACATTGTTGTGTATGGCACCGCCGAATCGTTGGAGCGAACCCTTGCGGATGCAAGCGCAAAGCGTCAAGTGAGCGAGGGGGCTTTTCCCCATGAATTTGTGCTTATAATCGCGTTCACACATTTGCATACGGCATAGTCTCTGCTAAGCTTCCTCAGCAAAGGAAACTAACCCATGATAGAACAACGATTTATTGTGGCAATCGGCCGTATAGAGCGTGCCCTGTCGCGCATCGAAAAATCGGCAATCGCACCTGCGCCAACTGGCGATAATGACCTTGCCGAGCGGCATGAGAAGCTAAAATCTGAAACGCTTATGGCTATTCAAGATTTGGACAAGATACTGGCGGATGCGCGCTGATGCCCGACGTGAAATTATCCATCGCTGGTCGCGACTATTTCGTTGCGTGTAACGCCGGAGAAGAACAGCGCCTGCTGGAACTGGGCGCTTTGGTGGACGCCACTGCGCTTGAAGCGGCTGGCGGCGCCCATGGCCTGACAGAAACGCGCGCGCTACTGTTTTCTGCACTGCTGCTCGCAGACAAGCTGCAGGACGCAAGTGGTACAACGCCCACCGAAACTGCGGGACCCACCGCCGCAATATCACAATCCTGCGATATATTAGAGGGGCTTGCGAGCCGGCTGGAAAATCTGGCGCTAAGGCTTGAGAATTAACATAAGTGGCTTATATTGGTTCTTGGCGGTACTGTCCGGCACGAACTGATGAGAACATCCCTGAGGCGATTATCTATCTAAGGGAGCTGTCCCTGCCTGGGCCGTTTGGGAAACCTTAAGGTCCAGATCACACGGTGCCCACCTGACGTCCTGGCGTCAGAGGATATTCCGGGAAACGACCCATGATGGTTCCGCCAACATTTTTCAGGAAAAACTGTGCAACCAGACTTTGACAAGCAGTCGCAGCGGTTGGAATTCCGCCACAAACGTGACCAGTTTGTAGACGCACTGTCGCCGCAGGATCGCGCGCTGGCCTTCTCCACAGTTCCAAGCCCGCTGGCGCAACATCTTTTACCCGGCAAAATCGTGGCCGGTTACATCGCTATTGGCTCTGAGGTCAATCCAGCCGCATTGTTGACACAAGCCCATAAAATGGGCTGCGACATTGCCCTGCCCCATGTCACGAGCAAAACCGCACCAATGCGCTTCTTACGCTGGACGCCCGGTGATGATCTGGTCCCCGGCCCCTTTGGATTGCAGCAACCTGCCGAGGATGCGCCCTTATGCACGCCAGACGTGGTTCTCGCGCCCTTAGTGGCCTTTGATGCCCGATTGATGCGGCTTGGACAAGGTGCAGGGCATTATGACCGCGCCTTGAGCCAACTAGACCAAGCCGTTGCCATTGGCCTTGCATGGTCCGTTCAACATGCGCCTGCCGTTGCTTCGGACATTTGGGACATGCCACTACACGCTATACTCACCGAAAAATCATGGATGACCTTATGACAACACCACGCAAAGTACCCACTTGGCGCAAACCCGCCGGAATGCTGGCCATATTGCTGATTATATTCATCTGGACGACTATCATTGTCAGTGCGTCCGATTTTATCGGTACGCAGAACATCGCGATTCAGAGCATTATCTATCTGATCGCAGGTATCATTTGGATAGCGCCAATGCGCCCGCTAATGATTTGGATGGAGACAGGATCGTTCCGCGCACCACCTCAAGCCTAAAAAAAACTTGAAAGAAGTGGCGCGAGTGACGGGGCTCGAACCCGCGACCTCCGGCGTGACAGGCCGGCGCTCTAACCAACTGAGCTACACCCGCTAACTTGCGGTTGGGGGGCACTATAAGCGGCGCAAGATTCTGTCAACGCCATTTGTCATAAAAGGGCATATTCGGCGGCATCACCTGTCCCCATTTTGGGTCCGGCAACACAGCAATACCCTAATAATGTCGCCTAGACGCTTCTTGGAAGGCCTGTGGAGTGCACGCATGGGGGTCGATGCGAACCGACAACAACTATTGCTCTTGAACCCCTACGCCCCGCGTGAGTCGTGCCTGCAACCTTTCAGGATCAGGTTGATTTTCACTCGGATACCCCTGCCGCGTTACAAGTTAATCGGCGAACAACAGGACAGGCGTCTCGATCAGTTTTTTAAGAGCCTGAACATAATTGGCCGCATCCCAACCATCGACGACACGGTGGTCGCAACTGATGGACAGGTTCATCAACTTGCGGGCCTCAATATTGTCGCCAACAAACATTGGGCGTTCGACAATCTTGTTTGGTCCGATAATGGCCACTTCAGGACGATTGATAACGGGCGTGGTCGCAATCCCGCCGAGCGGGCCAAGCGATGTAATTGTCAGGGTTGAACCCGAAAGCTCCTCGCTTTTGGCCGATCCACTGCGCGCCGCGTCGGCCAAGCGCGCTATTTCTATCGCCAATTGCCAGATATTCCGGTCCTGCGCATCGCGGATAACAGGCACCATCAGGCCAGCTTCGGTCTGCGTGGCCATACCCAAATGTACGGCGCCATGACGGGTGACGATCCCTGCTTCGTCATCAAAACGCGCGTTGATCATCGGGAATTGGGGAATGGTCTTGCAAATCGCGACGATCAGCATCGGCAACATCGTCAGCTTTGGCTTTGCCCCGCGATTGGCGTTCAAGTCTGTGCGCATCGCTTCGATGGCAGTAACGTCGAATTCCTCGACATAAGTGAAATGCGGGATGTGCCGTTTCGACGCCGCCATATTGTCGGCAATCCGGCGGCGCATGCCGATAACCTTGACCGCCTCATCCGCGCGCCGCGTATTGATGTGCGCAGGGCGATAGCCCAACTGCGTTCCATAGGATAAAAACGCATCGAGATCGGCATGGCGAACATGTCCGCCTGCTGCCTTGACGTCCGCCAAATCGACCCCAAGGTCTTTGGCGCGCTGGCGAACGGCGGGCGATGCCGTGACTTTGTCTGCGGCGGGCGCGGCATGCGGCATAACTGTTGCGGCAAGGGGTGGCGGGGTGACCTCTGCCACCGCGACGGGCGCGGGCACATGCGAATTTTCATCCTCGACCACAGCCAAAATCGGCTGCGCGGCTGTCGTTGCCGTCACCGTCGCGTTGCTGGCATCGCCAGCCACCTCAATTTCCACAAGCATCGCGCCAATGGCAATCACATCGCCCGCTTCGCCCGCAACCTTGGTGACAACGCCCGAAACCGGGCTTTCCATTTCAACCGTCGCCTTGTCGGTCATCATATCGGCAAGTGGCTGGTCTTCGGAGATAATATCGCCAACCTTCACGTGCCAAGCGACGATTTCGGCCTCTGCAATGCCTTCACCAATGTCAGGTAGATTGAATGTAAATTTGGGCATCGCGTCAGTCCTTCATGATCTTGTCAAAGGCGCGGGCAAGCCGCACGGGTCCGGGGAAATAGGCCCATTCCAGGCTGTGTGGATATGGCGTGTCAAACCCAGTGACGCGCTCGACTGGTGCTTCAAGATGATAAAAACACCGTTCCTGCACCTGAGCTGCCAATTCTGCGCCAAAGCCGCTGGTGCGGGTCGCTTCATGCACGACCATACATCGGCCTGTTTTCGTAACTGATGCCACGATGGTCTCAATGTCGAGCGGCAACAATGTCCGCAGGTCAATGATTTCGGCGTCAATGCCATATTCGGCGACGACAGCCTTCACGACATGCACCATAGTGCCATAGGTCAAAACGGTAACCGCCTCGCCTTCCCGCACAACCGCAGCCTTGCCCAGATCTATGCGATAATAGCCTTCGGGAACGATGCTTCCGTCATGTTTTGACCATGGCTCAACCGGGCGGTCATAATAGCCTGTGAACGGGCCATTGTAGATGCGCTTGGGTTCGAAAAAGACAACCGGATCATTGTCTTCAATCGCGGCAATCAAAAGGCCTTTGGCATCATAAGGTGTGGCCGGAATGACGGTCTTGATCCCGCACACATGGGTAAACATACTCTCCGGGCTTTGGCTGTGCGTTTGCCCACCAAAGATGCCTCCACCAAAGGGCGAACGCACCGTCATGGGGCAAATGAAGTCATTGGCCGAACGGTAGCGCAAGCGCGCCGCCTCGCTCACCAATTGGTCAAGGCCGGGATAGATATAATCCGCAAACTGGATTTCGGGCACCGGGCGCAGGCCATAAGCCGCCATGCCTACACCTACGCCAATGATGCCACATTCGCTAATCGGGGTATCGAACACGCGTGTCTTGCCATGCTTGGCTTGCAACCCCGCAGTCGCGCGGAACACGCCGCCGAAATAGCCGACATCTTCGCCCATGATGACGACTTCGGGGTCTTTGGCGAGCATGATATCAAGCGCGCTGTTAATCGCCTCGATCATATTCATCGTTTTTGTGGCAGGCTCTGACATCAACGCGCCTCCCAATCGGGGCCAAATTTGTCCTCTTGTTCCGCAAGCATTTGCGCGCATTGCTCTTTCAAATGCCACGGCATTTCTTCGAACACATCCTCGAACATCGTTTCAAACGGATGATGCAAGCCATGGCCAAGAATTCCATTCTGTTCAGCCTCTTTTTGAATGGCCTTCACATATTCGGAAAGCTCGACAAGCAGCGCGTCATGCTGCGCATCGCTCCACGCGCCGATGGTGATGAGATGGTCCTTCAACCGCATGACTGGGTCGCCCAACGGCCACAACGCATATTCCTCTGCCGCCCGATATGCGCCGGGGTCATCTGAGGTAGAATGCCCTTCCCCGCGATAAGTGAAATATTCAATCAGCGTTGGTCCGCCGTTGGTGCGTGCGCGGTTGGCGGCCCATTGCATCGCCGCATACACCGCCAGCGCGTCATTGCCGTCAACGCGCAAGCCAGCGATACCGTAACCAATGGCGCGCGCGGCAAAGGTCGTCCGCTCGCTTCCTGCAAATCCGGAGAAGGACGAAATCGCCCATTGGTTATTCACAACCTGAAAAATAACCGGTGCATTGTATACCGCGGCAAAGGTCAAGGCGTTGTGGAAGTCACCCTCCGCCGTTGACCCGTCACCGCACCAAACCGCCGAAATACGGGTGTCTCCGCGCGAAGCCGATGCCATCGCCCAACCAACGGCTTGCGGATATTGCGTGGTCAGATTGCCCGATATGCTGAAAAAACCATAATCCTTGGCCGAGTACATGATCGGCAGTTGGCGGCCCTTCAGCCGGTCGCCCCGGTTGGAATAAATCTGGTTCATCATATCGACAAGCGGATAATCGCGTGTGATCAATATGCCCTGCTGGCGATAACTTGGGAAACACATGTCATCAAAATGCAGCGCCATTGTCGTTGCAACGGACGTCGCCTCCTCGCCAAAGGACTTCATGTAGAAGCTTGTTTTACCCTGCCGCTGTGCCCGAAACATACGATCATCAAAAGCACGCAAAAGCAGCATTCTTCGCAACATGACCTGTAGAGTAGCGACATCAAGCCCGGGGTTCCAACTGCCCGTTGCCTGATGGTCATCGCCGAGCACACGGACAAGACCATAAGCCAAAGGGTGAATGTCGGCGGGCAAAACATGTTCATCGGGGCGCGGATGGGCATCCACCGCAGGCACAATGATATCGCTAAAGTCGGCAACATCACCGGGGCGGAATTTCGGTTCGGGGATGTGCAGATGCAACGGCGCGAGATTGTCTTTCGTAGATTGCACCATCTCCATCTCCGCGCTAAACCGCCTGAACGACTCAGGCAGTTTATTATCCGTATTTGTTATAATATTTCAAACATGGCTTTAGGTCAATATAACTGACCTAAATAGAGCTTATACCGCCACGGGCGCGGAAATATGGGCCTGCGGATTGTAATCGACGACTTCGAAATCTTCGATCCGATAGTCAAAAATGCTGTCCGGTGTGCGCAATAGCTTTAACTTGGGTGCGCCAGAAGGTGTCCGCGACAATTGCTCTTCCACCAATGGCGCATGGTTGAGATATACATGCACATCCCCACCCTGCCAGATCAGTTCACCCGCTGTATATCCACACACCGTAGCGAGCATTCGCGTCAGCAAGGCCGCGGAAAATGCGTTAAAGGCAAAGCCAAGCCCCAAATCGCACGAACGCTGGAATAAGATGCAGCTCAAAACACCATCGGCAACATGAAACTGGTATGTTTTATGGCAGGGCGGCAGTGCCATTTTGTCCAGTTCGGCAACGTTCCAGCCTTCGATGATATGTCGGCGTGAACCCGGATTGTTTTTCAGGCTCTCAACGATCAGGCTGACCTGATCAATGCCCTTTTCAGCCCGGCGGAATAGGCCGTTTTCTGCGGCTTCGTAATGTGGCCAATTCACCCATTGCGCCCCATAAACGGGGCCAAGGTCGCCCCATTTTTCGGCGAAATCGGCATCTTGTATTATGCGTTGTTCAAAATCATCTTGCGAAATGGCCATGCCAGTTTCGCGGCGGTAGCGGTCCAACGGCCAATCGGTCCATATCTTGACCTTGTTTTCCAACAATGGCCGGATATTGGTGTTGCCCGTCAGGAACCATAGCATTTCGCGCGCTGCCGTCTTCCAATATACCCGCTTTGTTGTCAGCAAAGGAATGGCATCATCGGCGAGCGAAAAACGCATGGTCGCGCCGAACAATGCCTTTGTGCCAACACCCGTCCGATCACGCTGAACACTGCCAGTTTCCCAGATCCGGCGCATCAGCGACAAATATTGTTCTTCATAATGTGGCATATTGTGCATCCGCTATCGCTAAGCGCCGCGTGACGTTTTTGCAACCTTGCCAATATGCTTTTGTCGGACACGCTCTTGCTTTGCTGCTGATCCTAATTGGTCTGCAAGATATAAATCAGCGGCGTTAGAAGAGCAGGTGTGACCTGCAGCGCATCCTTGAACAACCTGCGCGCCTGTGAATCACCGACAACGACAACATCATTGGCGAACACCTCTGGGTCATTATAAACGCCACGGCGGATTGATTTGAGATTATAAAGCGCGGCCATCTTTTGCCCATTTACCGTTCGGAAAATGACAACATCGTCAAGCTTCGCAAATTCCCCTGTGCCCTTTGCCACCGCCACCGCGCGCATCAGCGTCATTTTGCCAATGACAGGATATAATCCTGGTTCACGCACCTGACCGTCGATGGTGATTACTTGGCTGACCGTTTCTTTTAGATTCACGGTAACCTGTGGGTCGCGGACATATTGGCCACGCAGCCGGCCTTCGATTTCCTCTTCAAGCTCACCAGGTGTTTTTCCGGCGGCTTCCATAATACCGGCCAACGGGAAAGATATCCGCCCACCGGCATCTGTTTGAACTTCCTGCTTGCTCAACTCTTCAATGCCGAAGACATCAATGGTCAATTTATCAAAAGGACCAATGAGATAGGGTCTGTTTTGTTCAAATAAATCAATTCGGGTTGGTTCGGGTAGTACGTCACTGTCAACGACCTTGATATCCGACATACTCCCCGCCCCGCCAAGTTGCGAGCTGCTGCAAGCAGAAAGTGCCAATGACAAAGCAAGAAGTGCTAGTGGTTTACGCATATGTGATTCCCGAAGAATGTCTAAACAGGCTGCTAGCGAGTGGCGAAATGTATTGCCACATCTTTTGCGTGTAATTGAACAGTAAAATAATCCGCTGTGTTCAGTATCACCGCTCAACTGCCGTCTATATGGGGGCTTTAATTGACCTAACCCCCAACTATCATCCAGTTACGAATGGAGGCTCAGCGTCGCTGTCCATATGGGCTAGTAAAGCAAGGAGCTGGGTAGCGTAGGAGCGAAACAGCGCTCGCTTTTTGAGGTCAGCAGCACACGCCGCATCGGGGAACCTTTGAGGGAACGAAAGGCTAATAAAAAACTGTCGTTATTTTTCAACAATAATTGGCGGAGAGATAGGGATTCGAACCCTAGGTACCGTCACCGGCACGCCGCATTTCGAGTGCGGTGCTTTCGACCACTCAGCCATCTCTCCGCAATGCATAGGGACTGGTCAGTGCCGTAAAAATGGCGCATCTCTATGATAGAGCGGGGCCATTAACCGAAGTTTTTTGCTTTGCCAAGCCACAAGGTTGATTTGCACGCGAGAAGATACGATATTGTAGGCATGAATCATCAAACAATCGCTCCCGACATTGTTGAAACGGCGTTTTCGATCGGGGATGTCGTGCGCCATCGCTTATTCGATTTTCGTGGCGTGGTGTTCGACATTGATCCCGTTTTTGCCAATAGCGAGGAATGGTATCAGTCGATCCCAGAACCCGTGCGGCCTTCAAAGAACCAGCCATTTTACCATTTGTTCGCCGAAAATGCAGAGAACAGCTATATCGCTTATGTGAGCCAGCAGAATTTGCTTGCCGACCATCAACAAGGACCAATCAACCACCCCGGTATTGATGCTGTATTTGAAGGGTGGAATGGCGACCAGTATCAACTCAAACGGCTTATGCGTCAGTAAACTGTGCTTGGCGTCGGGGCTAGCCGGGTTAGATTGCATCCCCAAGAATCCAGTCGACCCCTGCGTCGGCATGAATTTCGGTGCTGTCATAAATAGGCAGGACATTGGCTTTGGTATCGACCAGCATGCTTAGTTCGGTGCACCCCAGCACAACCGCTTTGATGCCTTTTTGATCAATTTCGGTGATGATCGTTTTCAACGTCCGTTCGGAATCGCGTTTAATCACGCCGTGCATTAGCTCGTCATAAATGATGCGTTCCAAATCTTTCACATCATCCATTTCGGCGGGCAACAAGGAAACGCCATGTTTAACCAGTCGCTGACGATACCAATTTTCGGCCATGACATTTGCCGTGCCCAATAACGCAGCAGACGGAACCGCGTCGGCCTTCATCTTCTCACCGACCGCGTCGGCAATGTGGATGACCGGAATCGAAACCGCTCCGGTGACGTCATCAAACACTTTATGCATGCTGTTGGCGCAAATGAGCAAGGCCGTGGCCCCTGCTTGCTCCAGACGGCGCGCTGACGCGATCAGCACATCTGCAACATGAACCCAGTCCTGTGGAGTGCTAGCCTTGCCGACGTCACAGAAATTGAGGCTCTCGATCAGCAACGGCGCATTGCATGTCCCGTTGGTCCGCCGCAGGACCTGTTTATTGATATGTGCGTAATATAGTTCAGTCGAATACCAGCTTAAACCGCCGATCAGTCCAAGTTTACGCATGCTCATCACCCTTGATAAAGAAACAAATACCGCCCCGATTTGGCTCGGGACGGTGTTTATCTATCAATAGCTTGAACTGGCCTAGTGCTGCAATGCCTTAACGATGTCCTCACACATCTTCTTCGCATCGGCGAGAAGCATCATCGTTTGGTCCATGTAGAACACGTCATTGTCGACGCCGGCATAGCCAACGCCGCCCATGGAACGCTTGACAAAGAACACTGTCTTTGCCTTGTCCACGTCAAACACCGGCATACCGTAAATCGGCGACGTCTTGTCGGTTTTCGCCGCGGGGTTCACCACGTCATTGGCGCCAATGATGAAGGCGACATCGGCTTGCGCAAATTCGCTGTTTATATCCTCAAGCTCGAAAACCTCGTCATAAGGCACCGATGCCTCAGCCAACAAAACGTTCATATGACCGGGCATACGTCCGGCAACAGGGTGGATGGCATATTTTACCGATACGCCCTGTTTCTTCAACACATCTGCCATTTCGCGCAAGATATGCTGCGCCTGCGCAACCGCCATGCCGTAACCAGGCACGATGATAACGCTTTCGGCCTGTTGCATCATATAGGCTGCATCTTCGGCAGAGCCGCGTTTCCATGGACGCTGCTCCTTGGCTTCGCCGTTGGAGACAGCGGCCTCCGCGCCGAAACCGCCCGCGATCACGCTGATGAAGCTGCGGTTCATGGCCTTGCACATGATGTAAGACAAAATCGCGCCCGAAGAGCCGACCAATGCGCCTGTGATAATCATTGCCGTGTTGTGCAGCGTGAAGCCCATGGCGGCGGCGGCCCAACCGGAATAGCTGTTCAGCATCGACACCACGACGGGCATGTCCGCGCCGCCGATAGGAATGATGAGCAAGAAACCAATGAGGAAAGCAAGCGCGGTAACGGTCCAGAAAATCCAAGGGCTTTGGTCCACGGTGAAGTAACCAATGAGGCCCAAGATCGCCGCCAAAGTGCTCAGGTTGATGACATGGCGCAACGGCAAGAGGATTGGCGCACCCGACATTTTGCCCGCTAGCTTCAGGAAAGCGATCACGGAACCTGAAAAGGTGATCGCGCCAATCGCGATGCCCAAGCCCATTTCAACGCGGCTGACGGGGTTTATAAGGCCGTCTTCACCGACAATGCCAAAGGCAACGGGGTTGAGGAATGCGGCGGCAGCAACCAGCACGGCGGCCATCCCAACGAGGGAGTGGAACGCAGCGACAAGCTGCGGCATGTCGGTCATGGCAATCTTGCGTGCCGTAACCCAACCAATCCCGCCGCCAATGGCGATTGCACCCAGAATTTCAGGCAATGACGCAACTTTATGTGTGACCAAGGTCGTAACCACGGCAATCAACATACCGGCCATGCCGAAGCGGTTACCGCGTTGCGATGTGGCAGGCGACGATAGGCCGCGCAGCGCCAATATGAAAAATACGCCCGAAATCAAATAAGCGAGCATAACCCAAGCGGGAGGAGCAACATGTTCCAACTTAACGCTCCTTTTTCTTGTACATGGCCAGCATGCGCGCCGTAACCGCAAAGCCGCCGAAGATATTGACGCTAGCCAACGCTACCGCAATCAGCCCAAGCCACTTGGCCGTCATTGACCCGTCCGCCGCCGCGGCGATCAACGCACCGACGATGATGACTGAGGAAATCGCGTTCGTCACCGCCATCAACGGCGTGTGGAGCGCAGGTGTTACTGACCAGACGACATAATAGCCCACAAAACAGGCCATCACGAAGATGGATAAGATTGAAATAAAGTCCATTTTTCCCGCCTCAATATTTTTCTAAAAAATTTTCAACATCAGAAATCGATGCGCTCACTTCTTTCTTTTCAGCAGACGCAAATGGCGACAAGCGCGCACATCTGACGGCCTCATCGTCCATCTCTGTTTGTGGATTCCGGTTCTTCAACTGAATTTCGAGATCCAATAACTTTTGATCGCTCGAAAAGCGGCTGTCAGAAATGTTACTCCGCAAAGCAGAAAATTTCTTTTGGAGCTCGATCTGGACGTCAAGCCTTGCCGGATCTATCGGCTTTCCAACCGCGAACCGACAGCCAGAAAATGCATCAAGCCGGTCGCGAGCACCTGCATACAAAACCCTGAATTCGGCGCGTTCAATGTCACTAACGCGCGTAACTATTTGATAGGCTTGATAGGCCTGCCATCCTAAAAAAAATACAAAGATAGTCGCGACTGCCAAAACAGGGTTGGATTTTTGGCTCACCCCAACAACCTCTCATTCACAACCTTGCCATCTTTGGTCAGGCGAATTGCTGCGGTAATTTCATCGTCATCCGGCAACGCAGGTGCCCCCGTTTCCTTGTCCCAAAAAGCGGAGAGGAAATTGAACAGGTTGCGCGCATATAGCGCGGATGCGTCCGCCGCCAAATGGGCTGGCGTGTTGCTGTAGCCGACAATTT